>JAISCQ010000291.1 GCA_031265445.1 Bacteroidales bacterium | reverse complement strand
TTGCCAGGACCGGAAGTTGCGGCGGGGGTTTTTTTTATCCTGACCGTTGCGGAAACTGTCAACAAATTCGAATTCCCGGATGTAAGATTCGAATTCCTGAATGTAAGATACGAATTCCCGGATGTAAGATCTTTTACGGGTAAGTATTATTTCATATTATTTAGATTTGGCGGCTTGAAAAGCCGGATTTTCATAACCGCGGGTCATCAACCCGCGGAAAGGATGTGTATCCTGAGCAACTGCCTGAAAGGCAGGACTGTTATCTGCACCTGGCGTCCTGCCTTTCAGGCAGCATCGCAGGAGAGACGGCTGATCCGCGGGTCGATGACCCGCGGTTATGCAAATCAAGTCCCTCCGGGCTTGGCCGGGTTTCGACGGCATGCTAAACTGTGCCTTGCGTAACATCAGTCAATAATATAATTTAGCAGAGGTACTTAATTGATGGATCGACTTTGCACATTTTTTTGTTCAATTTCGGATCATTGCAGTAAAAAAAACTGTAACCTGCGCGCATCAAAAAATGTAAGCCAAATGTCTTATTTTCAGTAAAATTGTCATTAAATCAATATTAAGGATTATGACCGATAGACAGAATGAAAAATTGAACATGCATCAAACGGTATTGAAATATTATTGCGAACATGCGGGCGTATATGCCGGAACCGGCGAAATCGCCGGTGGCGAGTGAAGAGAGACCGGCCATACGGATTCCCAACTGTCATTTCGGACAGCGACCCGTATCATTACCTGAATCCGCAGGAAATCAACGATACGAGTACCGGATTAAAAGCTGTATGCGTATGCCACTGTTGTTGTCAGCATATTGGTTGACCTTGCGGGAAGATTGCGGTTTTGCCAGACCACGCCGGCATTCAGGTTGTGCCTTTTCAAAAAGCGATATATGGAATTAATCCGGCAATTCAGCACTTTTGCCTGTACATTACCGTCATGGATATTGACATTGTAGGACGTCGAAAATCCGCAAGAGAGCGTTTTTTTGAAAAAACTGCCCGTAATGCCCGCCACCGGTCCTGCGGTAAAACTTTCAACCATGCCGGAATAGTTGTACGTGCCATTTGCGGAAACGGTGATACTGATATTTTGCGGAATCAGTGTCAAACCGTAACCCAAAGCGGCGTTGACAAAACGGGATACGTTACCGGGCAGGAAAATGCCGCCCTGTCTGTCGGCGGCCTGCTGGAAACTGATATTCAGATTCAGGAGTTGCGTACTCGTTTCACTCTTTTGAAAGGTGTACCTCGCCGAAGCATCCATGTTCCGGGATAACTGCGTGAATTGAAGGGTGTCCGTATTGTCGTATGGCGACATTTCGTTGATATAGTCGAACTGCGATTTTAAATTGCGGTAGCTTTGGAAAGTCGAGAAGTTGAACGAGGTCTGCAAATCCTCTGTCGGATTGTAGTTCAGATTGACGGAACCGACATAGCGGTTGAATGTTTCTTCTTTCGTATCGTCCAGATTGTCGCGTTGAACACCGAAACTGGCAGAAATATTGGCCTTGTCCTGCTTGAGGAAGGGGCGGCTGTAATTCAGTACAACATTCTCATAGTCGTTATTGAAGTAATATGCTCCCAGTGTTTGGTATTGCGGATCGATTCGCTCATAGGCGATGCCGATAACATTTTTCATCAGCCGGTAATTCAGCATGGCGTTGACGGCATGATAAAAGCCGGTTGAAGTTCTGACGGCAAAAATATTTTCTGTAAAATGGTCGTTTTTTCTGACAGCACGAATGTCGCGCGTCAGTATACTCAGTCCGTATTCAACCGCAAAAGTCAGGTCTTTCACCACTCTTAATCCTACATTCCAACTGAATGCAGAGTTTTGCATGGGATTGATACCCAGACTGTCCGAAACGCTTGCTATTGTCTCGTTTTCCCTGTCCCCTGCTCCGAAATAAATCATGCCTGCCGAAAACTTTTCGGCGTCGTACTGTACTTTTGCGCCATAGCCCCACCGTTCGTAAACGGGCATGAGCGGGGGATATTCCGCCGAATATTCCGTTCGGCGCAACAGCCGACCGCCCATGATGCCGATTTTGAATTTTCCGGGCGTCAAATCCGCGCCGCCGCCCGTAAACTGATGACCGTTCAGCGTGTAGGGCGAAAATGTCATGGATATATCGCCGATATGCGCCGTTGCCCACCGATAGTTCGGATGCAGGCTCAAGCGGTTGGGCAACGAGGGATAAGACAGACCTGCACCCAGATTGGTCAGGTTTACGCTCACCGGGACATTGATGATTCCATAAATGTTCATATTCAGGTTGCCATTCAGGTAATACGTCCACGGCTGCCGCCCCGACTGCCCGTTACCGGAATAAAAAACATTGCCGGCAGACAGGCCGCCGTTGAAGGTAAAGGGTTTATTCTGTCCGGATTTCAGGACATTTTCCACATTTATCTGCTGGGCAAATATCCGGCACGGCAGGATACCGAAAATCAAAACAGCGGTCAGTATCTTTCTCATGCTTTACCGGGCGGTTTTCTGGTGTTTGATGTCCGTGAGGATATAAGAACGGTTGCCTTCCGACACAAAAGCCTTGATTTTGATCACTCCCTTGATCCCGCCGTCTGCCTCGAACAGCACGAAACGGGGCAGTTGCGTGTTGTCGAACCACAACGAACCGGTAGTATTCCCCTCCGATTTGATGTCCAATGTCCGCAAAAGTTCATCGTCATTCATTGCGTCAAAATCGGAAGACGCAAACGCAATGCCGCTTTCTTCCGTTTTGTTGACGATATATGTTTCTGAAGCTCCGGGAATTTCATAAAATCCCACTTCTCCGGCATGGTCGGGCGATACGAAAAAGCACCGGTCAAAGCTGTCATTCAATCCCCAAAACAGAACCGTCATGCTGCTGCCGTTATTTTCATCCATTTCGCCGGTTTTGAATACTTTCCGCAGCAGGAGCGAATACCCGCAACCGACCGTATTGTCGGCTGCCCTGATGCCGAATTTCATATCCCTAACCGCATACAGGTTCATATTTTCCCCGATGGCGATTTCCCTGCTTGCTGTTTTGACTTCCTGGCCGTTGTCTGCCGTCAGGGTTACGATGTATGTTCCCGCCGAAGCAATATGCAGGGTTGCATTTTCTTCCGTTGCATGGTCAATCGTTGCTCCGTCGCACGACCAGGTGTACGTCAGTCCGTTCAGGGTTTTATTCTGAAGCGCGGCAGTGAACGGAGCCTCGTAATCGAAATCGTCAAACGACGGTTCAATATCGAAATCCACTGACAGTGGCGGTTTCAGGATAATGATACGGGATACGGTAAAGGTTTCCCTGCCGTTGCCAGCTTCAAGCGTCATCAGGTGCTCGCCCGCTTCCGTGAAAAGGATTTCGCCGGGATTCTGTTCGACGGAAACGGCAGGCGTTCCTCCCTCGAATATCCAGCGAAACGACGAGGCGCCTCGCGTGGTATTGACAATTTTTACATGTGCGGGCACAAAATCGTTGATGACAAGTTCCGTTTCAAAGCTCGCGTGTACGGTCGAATCCACCGTGAAGGCGAAGGTCTTTTCATCCCGCTGCGTATCGTTCCACACTTCGAGCTTCATAATATAGGCGCCCGCTTTGGAGTAGATAACACTGCCGGGTTCTTTCTCCGTGGAGGAGGCCGGACTGCCGCCCTCAAACGTCCACCGGTAAAAATCGGCGCCTGTGGAAGCATTTTCTACCTGTATCCTGACAGGGGCGGTGTAACTGTTTTCCGCTACGGTTGCCGTAAAGCCGGCCTTGACCAGCAGGACGGATTCACGGTAACAACCCTGCAAAAGGCATGTTGATAATAGAAACGGGAATATCTTTTTCATTACTGTTTGATGATTTTGAATACCGATACATGTTCTTTCGACACAAAACGCAGGAAATAGATACCGCTGCCCAAATCGCTGCGGTTAAAGAATGTTTCCTCTCTCTCCCTGTCGTGTATTTCTTTTGTTTCCAGCAGGACGCCAAACTCATTGTACAGCAGCAAGCGGTAGTCCGCCGGTTCGCGCAGTTCCACAAGCGCCGAAAAAATACCGTCGTTCGGGTTGGGAAATACGACAAAGCGTTTCAAAAATGGCTCACTGTCATTATAATCAGGTATTTCGGAAGAAGACAGTATCTTGACGGTTTTGTACAGTACATCCTGACAGTATCCCAAAAATGCCTGCAAACCAACAGTATATTCGCCTGTCCGGAAAAACGTCAGGCTGACCCTGTCGTCCGATATTTCGGATACTGTAACAAATTCGGGCAAAATCCAGCGGACACTGTCAAATTCGGTACGCATGATGTTCACGGCATGGATTTCCTTGTCCTTCGGGATTTGTGACGATATGACAAAATCCGCAAGCAGCGTCCGGTCTGACTGCGTTACCGTGATTTCGTCTTCACCCATGCAGCCTTCGGCTGTAGCTGCTCTCAGTTTGTACGTTCCAGAGGCGTTTACCGTCAGTTCGGCTCCGGTTGAAAGCAGGTCGCCGTTTCCGTCTGTCCAGCGGAAATCAAGCGCTTGGCCATACCCGTACAGATTTCCGATGGAGACTTGCTGTCCGGCGCAAAGGGTAATGTTCCCGCCAAGGCTTACCGTTACCGGAGCAGGTTCGGTCAGGATATACTTTTCGGTAATATGACAATTGTTGGCGTCTGCTATGGTAACGGTATATTCGCCATTCGCGAGGCCGTTCCTGTCCTCTGCCGCGTTGCCGTTTTCCCAGAGGTAACGGTAGGGCGGTACGCCTCCCCTGACCGACAGTTCAATGCTTCCGTCCGTATAACCGCTGCATGTCGGATGGGTAATATTCGCCTGCACGGCCATACCGTCCGGCGATTGAATGCTGACATGCGCTTCCGCCGTGCATCGCTTGTGCGCAGCTTCCGTTCGGTAACGGGAATCCCTTACGAAAACGGTGTAGATACTGCGCGACAGGTTTTCCACTACTGCCGTGCGGTCGTTACCGGCTGTTGTCCACTGGTACGTATAAGGCGGCGTTCCGCCGGTAACGGCAACTTCCGCCATGCCCGTGTTTTCGCCGTCGCATAGCACCTGTTGCAGTGCGGTAGCCACGGCAATCATGGTATCAGGCTGTACCAGGCGAAATATGAGCGAAGTTGTGTCAATGACGTTCCGGTCGGTTATTTTCACTTTGTAATAACCGGTACGGAGGTTGCTCAAAATACTGTCGTTATCGCCAATCGGATTGTCCGTATTGTTTTCTGTCTTAAACCACTCGTAATTGTAAGGCAAAGTCCGTCCGTTGTCCTGGAAAGGATTAAACGGACGCCCGCCGGAGGCGTGTACCTGCAACTGCCCGTCGCTGTCGCCATGGCAGGTAACGATGTGGGTTTCCTCCACAGCAGTAATCAGTTCGGGCGGCTGGTCAATGAAAATTGTTACCGTGTCGAAACAGCCGCGCGTATTGATTTCCGTGCGCGGGTATGCCAGATGATAATTCCGGTCTTCCACACGGGCCAAATAATAGTCTGTATACAGATTTTCCACACGGCTGGTTGTTTCCGTACCGCTTGTTTGGGGCATCAGCGCGAGTGGATTTTGTTTTTCCCAACTAAAACTATAATCCGCAGTGCCACCCGTTACGCCTACCTCTGCCCAGCCTGTAGCGCGTCCGTAGCCGGTAGCTTCTTCAGAATTGACAACGTGAACAGCGACCGTGGCGGAAGGCTGGATGATGGTTGTATTTCTTATAAGGGGCTGTTCGGTTACATCATTCACACAGCCGTTGACGTCTTTTATTTTCAGGGTATATTCGGCAGCAGACAAATTGTTAAACGTATAAGCGCTTGAAAAGGTTTGTTCGCCAAACTCGCTGTCGTTTTTTAAAAAGGTGGCAGTATAAGGCGAAGTACCGCCCGAAACAGCAAGCTCTATTTTGCCATCTTCGCCGTTCGTACAATGAACGGGAGACGGCTCTACGGACAGGGTTAGCGGCGCCCGCGGCTGTACTGTAAAATTATTCCACCTGTGACTTGCGCTTTCCGTGTAGGTATAGACGCTGTCGTTTGATGTTGTGTGATACACGCCCATCAGGGCAATATGATACGTGCCTGCGGCAACCCTCCGTATGACGGCTTTTCTGTCGGAGTTAATCACAACCGTGCCGCTCTCCCTGAAGTCGTCTTCGTTCATATTGTTATTTAACCCGATGTATAACCGTTCATTCGGCTCAAGCGCCCTGTCGAACTCGACGGTTATTTCTGCGTCGGCGCTCCGGTAGCAGGTTTCCCGCGTATAGCCTGCGCCGGTGATGCGCGGCGCGATCTTCCGTACCGTATAGGATACTACATTGGTACTTTTTCCACATTCCCAGGCTATCCGGAAAAAAATATTTTTGTTGTAATGTTTTGCTATATCATTTCCCAATAACTGTCTTCCGTTGATGACAAGGCTGGTTTTGTTGTTATAGCTTGCAGGAACGTCATACCACCGGTCATAATAATACCATTGGCCCAATAGGAACAAAGAATCCTTGAATCCATATTGCCATTTGTACACACTGGCGGGAAACCGGTTATCGTCCGCCCTGATTTCAATGGGTTCTTCGTCGGGAAGTATGTTATTGCCCGAATTATTGTAAATAGACAAAACCGGATAATAATCAAACTTGGTAATGGTTACTATGTATGGACAGTAAGCATTGAATACTGTTATTCCTTCAACATCATTGACATTAAAACATCCGGTTGAAGAAACATCCGGCAAAGGAATATTTGATTGAAGTACCCAACAGTTCGCTAAACTCCAAATGCCAAGTACTCTCTGTTCTTCTCTTTTATAAAAAGATACATCACGGACATGCCCGTCATTTCTAATATTAATATCCACTGGTTGACTCCGGGTGACGGCATCTCCACTTACCTGCTCCATTCTCAAATCCGTTAATTCGATCTGTTTTCCTGTAGTGGTTGTTACCATGGGTAGAGCTAGATAACTGCGGTAAGAACTTCCCGAACCGGAAAAGTGAGCCTCCACTTCTAATCTATAAAACTGTCCCCAACTTGTTTCAGTCAGAAGAAAACCTAAAAAACAAAAAACAACAGTCCATTTCATCGCATTTAAGATTATTTGGTATGTTCGACATGAAATTCATTTTATGTTACCTGTCTTGCTGAAAACTTTCCCCTGCCGGTTTTTGATGACCAGCATATACTCGTATACCTTGTCGCGCTGTGCGGCAGTGTCGGTGATTTCGCGGCTGAACGCCTCCGGCTCCCGCCACAGCGACAGGGTTTTCTCGCCTTCCCTGCGATAGACGGCTACCGAACGGATGTACCTTACCGTGTGCCGCCACGCAAGTACAATACCCTGTTCCGTCCGTTGCGCCGTAAACTGACTGATTCCCTCATCCGTTTCTTTCCCTTTTGCTCTGATTTCTATCTCCGGCGAACCGTCGGATTCTGTTCCGTTACGGGTGGCGGCTGTTACCGTATAGAGGTAGTCGGTTTCCGCAATAGCAGCGGTATCGAGATATGAAAAAACAGTCGCGTCGCCGGTTTCGGCTATGGATAGCGGCTCGTCGCTGTCTTTTTCCCTGCGGTATATGCGGAACGAGCGTACCGTCTCCTCCCGTCCGGCTGTCCATTGCAGAAAGACGCCCTGCCCGTCGGATTCGTACCGGGTAATGAAGGGCGGGGAAGGTTTTATGACGTCAGGCTTTTCGAGTTCAAGCGTTTCCGAAAGGGCGGACTGGTTGTAACGCATGTCGAGCGATGCAACGGCATAATATACCCTGGCATTCAGGTTGCGGATATCCACAGTATCCGTATATCCGGTCGCCCGGTGTGCATCGTCGTTGAGCGGGATCAGCTCCTCGCCCTGCGTCTGTGCGCGGTAAATACGATATCCGTATACATCCGGTTCGGCATTACTTTCCCACGAGAGGTGCGCCACGCCGAGCGTGTCTACATAACCTGTCAATCCACGCGGAATGGCGGGCGGTATCGTGTCTTCCATCTGCAGCAGGCGTGGAAGCGAAACCGTTGGTGCACCCTCGCGCGGAATGGCGGCAAGAGTCAGGTAGCTTTCGGGCAGGGGCGACGGGTAATTGACATTGCGCGCATCGGAAGGAATATCCGCAACGGCGGTAACATAAGCGCCGTCAGGCGCCGTGGAGCGACGAAGTTCAAAGCCCGTTATTTCGTCCTCGCCCTGTTCGTCGAACTCCCATGTTACGTCTACGCCTCCCGCGCCGTCGGGCAAAACCTGCCTGATGAAGGGGACATGAACAAGTTTGCCGGAAGCCGTGCCGTACAAAGTATCGGACGGAGCGCTTTCATCGCCGAAAGGCGTTACGCCCAGCAGCCGGTAATAACAGGTGATACCGTTGACAATGCTGTCGGTGTGGAACATGCGGTCGTTGCCCATGATGTTGATGAGCGGCGTTTTGGAAAGACGGGAAAACCGGACGCCATCATACGAACGTTCTACATGGTAGGAATTGTACCAGGGAAGAAGGAGCTTGTAGTCCCACGTCAGCAGTACGCTTCCGTTGCCCCAGAGAGCGGTAAAACCGAGCGGACGGGGAAGTTCGGTAGCATCGTCCGGTCCGGAATATGCGGAGCCGTTTTCTACATGCAACCCCTGTGCGTTTGCCGGAAACACTTGATAGAGGTACTTTTCGCCTTTCCGCACTGTGGTGTCCTCCATTCCCCAGCCTGCAAAAACAGCGGCGGGGAAAGACAGGTCGGCTGCTACGAGCGACATGGCATAACGCTGTTCCTGTTCCTGCGACAGGGCGATGATTTGGCTGATACCGGCTTGACCGCCCTCTACCTCGAAATCGCTGCCATACAAGGCCTGTGCGATGATGGCGGCATAACCGTCGGCTTGCGCAATATGCTGCCAGTCGTCCAATGGCCTGGGCTTAAGGGGCGAAAGGGTTAGAATGGTCTTTTCGGGAATGTCAAGCGGAATACTGTCGCGAACAATGGTGTGCCGCACAACGGTAAAGCCGTTTTGATTGGCATAGCGCCATGTCGCCGACGAACCCGCCGCCCATCGAAGCTGTATCCTGTCGGGCTTGACGTTTACGCGTAACGCTACCTTCATGGTATCCTGACCTGCAACTCGCCATGCTGCCGGAAAAACCAGCAACAGAAGAATATAAAGCGATTGTTTCATAAAGATTACTCTTATATGGTGCTTATACGAGCAACGTCATTGTTTTGTTACGTCTATTTTGATGTTATTTACATTTTTATCTCACAATTTTGGCCGCACACATAATAATAAAAGATATCCTCAACATATTATCGCGGTTTTCGTACGGATTTTAGTGGAAAAAATTGAGGGATGTTCCGTTTCGGAAGGCTTAAAAAAGACGGAAATTATCCGCATGTGGAATAATGATCAGGAAACGACTTAAAAAATGAAAAAACGAGAAAAAATATAACCTTTTTCCTGATCGCACGTATACCGAAGATATGAAATAAAGGTTCAATCAGATAAATCAGTTCAACTGTAAATGATACGGAAGTCCCAAAATACGAAACCCGTTTGCTGTAAAGGTTGTAAGAAACTCCTGTTACCGATATGCCGGATGATCAACCTTTATTATCTGTTATTTGCTGCTTTCCTGCTGCTGCCGGCAACCATACAGGCCCAACTCACTGTATCCGACGCGCAGGAATGTTTTGCACAACTGGATTACTCCGACAATTACGGCGAAAGCCTCAACAGTCTTGATTTGAATTATTTGCCTGCCGGCTTGAAAAAGACGGTTGGCAACATGGATGTTACGCTTGCGGTTAACAGTGCGGATTTCACTGCCGGCTATACCCTGCTGGGCGTGTACCTGCGGATAAAGATACCGGAGCAAAACCGGACGCTGTTTTTCGGGGCTAAGGGTATCAAACTGTCGTATGGGGGCGACGTCCTCGGCAATGCCACGGTGACGCTGCTGGAAGATTTGGAAGTGCCTTTTGCCGGCGATAACATCATCTTGCGATTCAAAGGCGATTATAACGGGAACACGGGAGACTCCGAAGATTTAACCTTCGCAACCATCGACTGCAACGGCCTGAAAGAAATAGGCGTCAGCGCGGAAGCGGAATTTTCCTCCTCGCTTTGCCTGCCTGTGGACGCAGAAGGGAACGCCATCTCCGGCGGCAAGGTAAAAGGCGCGTTCAAAACCCGGATATCCGACTGGAACGACATCATGTTGCAGATATCCTTTCAACCTTTTATGCTTACCGGTCTGGACGGTTTCATCTGGACAGTGAAAGATGCCACATTCGATTTCAGCGATAAGCAAACACCCCAAGGCATTTTTCCCGAAAAATACCGTCCCTACCTGATACCCGGGCAGGAAAATTTGTGGCGCGGCGTGCATATCAGCGACCTTACGGTAACGCTTCCTCCGCAGTTCTCTAAAAAAGGCGACCTGCGGACAAGTTTTGACGCCCGTAACATGCTTATCGACGACAACGGCGTGACGGGCGTTTTCAGCGTGGAGGGCAACCTGCTTTCGCTTGGCGAAGGTAATGCAAGCGGCTGGGCGTTTTCCGTTGAACGGTTTGCCATGACGTTGCTGGCGAGCAGTCTTGAAAGTGCGGAGTTTGACGGTCAGGTGCGCTTACCGGTGTCCGACCGGACGACGCTTCGCTATGAGGGCCTGATAGGCGCAAATAATAAATACCTGCTCCGCGTACAGCAGGCGGACAGTCTTTCGTTTGACTTTCTGGGAGCCACGGCGCAGTTAGACCCCAATTCATACGTAGAGTTTAAACTTGAGAACAAACGTTTCAAGCCCGAAGCCCTGCTGCATGGGCGAATGGGTATCGACGTCAAACTGAATCCGGATGACGGGAAAGGGATTGCCCGGTTCAAAGGCGTTGAGTTCCGCAGCCTGCGGCTGAAAACCGAAAATCCTCGTCTGACGGTAGAATATCTCGGCTATAGCGGCGAAGTAAAACTGATGAATTTTCCCCTCTCGGTGGATGGCATCGCGTTAACGGCCAATGACCGTAAAGTGACGCTGGGCATCAATGCCAAATTATCTCTGGGCGATGTATTTACGGGTTCAACCCGCATAGAAATAGCCGGCGCTCTTTCGGACGGCGAAATACAGCGCTGGCAGTACGACCATGTGGAGATAAGTCGTATCAATGTAGATACGCGGATTGCGGAAGTCTTTTTCCTGAAAGGCAAACTGGATATATTGCGTAACGACCCCGTTTATGGCGACGGCGTCGGCGGGAAACTGGAAATGGGTTTCGACAAGGTGCTCAAAGGATTGAAAATAACTGTTCGCGGCATGTTCGGGCGTACCGATTTTCAATACTGGTTTGTGGACGGCATGGCGGAACTTCCGGGAGCAGGTATCCCTGTTTTCCCGTCGTTCAACCTGACCGGCTTCGGTGGCGGCGTTTCATACCGCATGAAACCCGATTTAAGCCGCTCCGGCGGCAGTCCGGTTTCATCCACCTCCATCACGTATGTGCCGGACGCAAACGTATCGCTGGGCATCAAAGCTTCCGTCATGTTTGCCGTACCCAAAAAGGAGGTCATCAACGGCGAAGCCACTTTCGAACTTTCATTCAACCATAAGGGCGGACTGTCCTATGCCGGATTTTATGGCTGCGCCAAATTTGTCGGCGCACTGCCGGGGACGGAAAATTTTCAGAAAGTGGCAAATGAAAAATATAGGACCGCCCTGAAAAAGGAACAGGAATTTACGGACGGAAATCCCGCAATGGTTGAAAAGCTCAAGCAATGGAAACAGTACAATCCCAATGAGGCGGCATCTGCAATTACCGACAACAGCAGGGTACAGGGGCAAAGCGGCATCATGGCCACGGCAGGCATACAGTTCAATTTTGCGGAATCGTCGTTCCATGCTACCTTTGAGTTGTACGTGAACATGCTGGGCGGTTTCATGCGGGGCACAGGAAGCGGCAATCGCGCCGGCTATGCCGTGATGCACATCGACCCGGACGAGTGGTACGTGCACATAGGTACGCCTTCCGACCGTATCGGCCTGAAGATGGGCATGGGTGGACTCAGTGTCGAAACGGGCGCCTATCTGATGGTGGGGACCAACATTCCGGCAGCGCCGGGCGTTCCGCCGCAGGTTGCCGACATACTGGGCGAATCGCCGGAAAACCTCAACTACATGAGCGGACTGAATTCGCTTGGCGAAGGCAAGGGATTTGCTTTCGGGGCTAATTTGAGCATCTCCACAGGCGATATTACTTTCCTGATCCTTTATGCCAACTATTCGATGGGGATGGGTTTCGACATCATGCTCAAGGATTACGGCGAAGCGCAATGCCAGGGCCGGAGCGGCGCCATCGGCATGGACGGCTGGTATGCCAACGGCCAGGCTTACGCCTACATGCACGGCGAACTGGGCGTGAAAGTCAACCTGTGGTTCATGAAGGCGCGCTTGCCGATTATCACAGCCGACGTGGCGGCGCTGATGCAGGCGATGCTTCCCAACCCCTCGTCGTTCAAGGCATACCTTGCCGCGAAGGCAAGCCTGCTGGGCGGACTGGTGAACGTGAACTGCCGTTTCAAAATATCCATCGGCGAGGTATGCGATCTGGTGATTCCCGGGGGCAGTCCGCTGGAAATGGAAATGATTGCCGACATGTCGCCGGACGACGGTTCGGGTGAGGCCAGCGTCTTCACCGCACCGCAAACCACCTTCAACATGGCGGTCGGGAAATCCTTCAGCGTACAGGACGACGATGGCGAGAAAACGTTCCGCATACAGTTGCAGGAGTTTGTACTTAGCGACGGCACAAACATTGCGGGCAAATTGAAATGGAACAGCGCGAAAGATGCGGTATCCTTCTATTCTCATGAAATCCTGCCGCCGCAAAAAGACATCACCGCTACCGTAAAGGTTGTATTCGAGGAATGGAAAAACGGCAGGTGGAACCGTGTTTATACGGCGGGCAGGGAAGCGGTGGAAGCCAAAACCGTTCATTTTTCCACATCCGATGCGCCCAGGGATATTCCGGCGCAGAACGTACTGTATGCCTATCCGGTTATCGACCAGAAATATTTCCTTAAGGATGAAACGAAAGCGGGCTACATCCAGTTGCAGTACGGGCAAAGCTATCTTTTCCCCGCCGATATGGAAAACCGGGTAGTGTATGAAGACGGGCGCGGCAACCGGCAGTCGGCAGCTTTCGTCTATGACGCATCAAGGAAGCGGATTGAGTACACCGTTCCTGCCCTTGACAACAGTGCGGCATACAGCGTAAGCATCATTTCGTTCAGCAGGGGCGAAGAGGCATCCGCGGGCGAAGACGTTTCCGTTACCAGCATGACGGCAGGCGAGGGAGAGGGCGGCATCGACGTCAGCCGCCGGCAGGCGTCGGCCGAAACGCGCACCGATGTGGGCAAAACGCTGCTGTCGTACAGCTTCGCCGCAAGCGCATACTCCACCTTTGCCGAAAAGCTGGGCGCCATCCGCAAGAAAGAGGCGGTTGTGGTCAAGCTCTCGTCGGACTTGCTGATGTTCAAGTACGAAACGGAAGACATGGAGCCTTTCGACCTTGCCGACCTCACGGGAACCGACCGCACGGAAAACCTGCCGCTGGTCAGGGCTGTTGCGACGCTTGACGATTATTACTACCGCGAAAAAATTTATCCGCTGCTCTACAGGGACTACCCCGTTTCGGGATATTTCCGCGTCAGCCGGACGGATACGGAAACGACCGGCATTCCCCCTGCCGGCGCCCTGCCGCTTGACGGGGCGTATCTCGGAAAGATAGAAAACGGCGACTTTACGGGCGCGGCAAGGAATATCTTCCCCTACCGCTACAACCTGCCGCAATACTACAAGCTGGATTTTACAGACTTGCAGAACCAGGCGATCAACCACTATTTGCAGACAGGCGCGTATGCGGATGCCTGCCGGCGCTTTTCGGTCGCCGTCTTCCCGTTCATTTCGGCGGGGCAGTACCGTATCAGCCTGCAATATGTGATGCCGGGCGGCATGAAGGGCACAGGCGGAACGTTCGAATACAGAAATTTCATACAGTAGGACGATGAAAGGAATGCGGCGCTTGATATTATCATTCGTTTTCAGCCTGGCGGCAGTGGCGGGAATCTCCCAGACATGGCCCGTGCAGGTGAACGTGTACGCCCTGCCGCCGTATGGCAGCTACCTGAACGACTATTATGCCACCACGCGCGAAAAGCTGGTAGTCACGCTGCTCAACCGCGACCTTCACCGTCCCGAACTTGAAGTGGAGCTGCAAATGAGCGTATCGTGCAGCAACGGATTGAAAATTCAAAACAGGCAGGGCGTTTACTATCCGTCCGTTACGCTCGTCGAAGGCGTTGTTACCCGCCTGACGCAGGACGACCTTGCTCCCTATTTCCAAAACATCACGCAGCAGGGGTACATGAGCCAGGGCAAACTGCCGGACGGATTAGTGGAGTTCAGTTTCTCGGTCATCGAAAAATATACGCGCAAGCCTGTATCGGTGCCTGCTTCCGCCCGCGTATGGCTGTCGTCGCAAAAGCCTCCCCTGCTGAACCTGCCTTCCGCAGGGGAACACATCGCTTTCCGCGAGCCGCTCAACATCCGTTTCCAGTGGACGCCGCAGCACAAAAACATCTCGCAGGTGGAATATGAATTTGAACTGCGCGAGCTGCCTGCCGGCGGCGCCGCCCCTCAGTCGGCCTTCCTCTATTCGCCGGTGATTTATTCCGAACGGCTGCACTACACCACGCTGATGTACACCACCTCCATGCATCCGCCGCTTGACCCCGGCAAAACCTACGGATGGCGGGTGCAGGCCATCGCGAAGGACGGGGTGGACGAACTGAACATGTTTGAAAACAGCGGGTTCAGCGAAATGCGTTTTTTGATCCTGCAGACGGATTGCCAGCCGCCCGCAGGCTGCACGGCCACCGTAAAAGACCGCAGCGCAGAGCTGAGCTGGACGTCCGGCGCGGGCAACGCGAAGTACGTGGTGCAGTGGCGTTCCGAATCCGCCGTTTCGCCCGAATGGGCCGAACTGTCTGTAAGCGATACGAGGGCAACGCTGAAAAACCTGCAGCGCAACACCGCGTATGAATACCGTGTGGGCGGGATGTGCGAACAGGGCGGTCAGGCCGTATTTTCGGAGATCGGCAGGATAGACATGGGAAGCCGCGACCGGAGCAACTGTGGCGTGGCGCCCGAGATAGACCTGAGCAACCGTGATCCTTTGCCGGAATTGAAAGTGGGCGACGAGGTGATGATCGGCGGCGACTTCCCGATGACGGTTACCAGGGTAACCGGCGGGAGCGCGGGCGTGTTTTCGGGCGAAGGCCGGACGCCGGTGAACTGGGTTTTTGAGAGCGACTGGGCGGTAGCGTTCGACCAGCTGGAAGTGAACACCGACTACCGGCAGATTGGCGGGACGGTACGCGCCCTGTATGATAAAAACAGGGGAATGACGGGCGACCTGGACGTCTTTACCGAAGGCGGAACGACGCCGGACACCCGCAATGGCATTGTGATGCCCGACCTCGAATTAGACTTTGCCATACCCGAAAATCCGCAATTTACCTACCATGAGGAAACCGGCGAATTAACGGTTTATACCGCCGACGGACAGGAGGCAGGCACGGTACAGATGCCGAAAAACGAAGGAAAGACCGTGTTCCCTGTGGTCGTGAAGGACAAAGACGGCAATCTTTATAAGGTAGAGGACGAAAGCGGGGAAACCGCGGGCGACGGCGCCACGGCGAACGGCGAAGAAAAGCAGCTCAAAGCCACGTATATAGGCAAACAAACCGATCCGCTGCCCCGTTTGGACAACGTGAACATCGCCGCCGACGTGGCGACGGTAACCTTCTCGAAAGGCGCCGGAAAGTTTGCCTTCGATACGTGGCAGGACTATTACGGCAGCGTGAGCGTGATTGAAAGCAAAAAGGTTTACGAACACCTCGCGTGCGGCGACCGGCGGTACGACGTCCCGTGGAAGCTGCTTCCCGAAGGCGAAAGCGACGTCGTGGAAGCGAAAATCGAAATCAGGGATAAAAGCCTCGACCCCGAAAAGGTGATTTTCTCCACCCCGCAGGGAACGGTTTACAAACACGTTTACGACCAAAAGAAACAGACTTATGCGCTGACGCTGGTTGCAGGCGCCGACGGAGACGTGCAGGAAATCTATGCGCTGAACAAACTGAGCGGCGCCAGCTATCAGACGCTGGGCAAGCTCAACGTCATCACTTGCCGCAGGCAGACGCCCAGGGTGGCGCTGGTATCCGTCAACGACTATACGGCGGACGTCAGGACGGTGAAAAATGAACTGGACAGGATCTACAACCCCGTGGGCGTAACATGGGAAGTTGCCGCCGACACGTTCAGCTACCTTGCGGACAGGGATTATTTTGAAAAGGGCAGCGGGCTGTTGAAGGCGTACAACGAA
>JAISCQ010000082.1 GCA_031265445.1 Bacteroidales bacterium | reverse complement strand
CGCTGTATTCAGAGTTGTTGAAATCCAGATAAATAACAGGATATTTTGTCCACTCTTTTTCCAGTCCGGCAATTTTCAGCCCCTCAAAAAGTTCTTTTTTGCCTTCAAAATAGGCTTTGAGCGTGGAAAGAAACAGACTCTTCCCAAACCTGCGCGGACGGGCAAGAAAATAAGGACTGACTGTTTGAGCCAATTGATAAACATACTGCGTTTTATCCACATAAAGACAGTTTTCTTTACGCAGTTTCTCAAAATCCTGTATGCCAACGGGCAGTTTTCTTACTGTATTCATCATCAATAACAAATTACGGGTACAAAAGTATTCAATTTATTTGAGATACAATCATAATTTCCTATCATTTTACCCCGCCTCCGGACGTCTCGACGGTGTTGTTTATTAACCCTGGCAGCGGTGGAGTTTACAATGACCCTGACAGGTCTGGCGACCCTGTCAGGTCGTTTACGTAAGCTTACGTACATCAACCTGTCAGGCTGCGAAGCTGCTGACAGGGTTGGAACGCTGTTGCGTCACGAAAAAAGCTGCCGAAAAAGAATTTCAAACATTTTCGTGACGAAAAAGCATGGATCAAATTTGCAGGACGCTGTTTTGTCACGAAAAAAGCTGCTGCAAAAGAATTTCAGGCCTTTTCGTGACGAAAAAACGCGAATCAATTTGCAGGAGGTTTTTGTATCATTACAAAAAGCTGCCGCAAAAAAATTCCAGACTTTTGCGTGCCGAAAAAACGTAAATCAAATTTGCAGGACGCCATTTCGTCACGAAAAAAGCCGCCGCAAAAAAATTCAGGCCTTTGCGTCACGAAAAAATGTAAATCAAATTTGCAGGACGCTGTTGCGTCACAAAAAAAGCTGCCGCAAAAAAATTTCAAATATTTGTGAGATTACAAAAACGCGAATCAATTTGCAGGAAGCCGTTTCGTCATGAAAAAAGCCGCCGCAAAAAAATTCAAATATTTGTAAGATTACAAAAACGCGAATCAATTTGCAGGAGGTTTTTGTATCATTACAAAAAGCTGCCGCAAAAAAAATTCAGGCTTTTGCGTCACGAAAAAACGCAAATCAAATTTGCAGGACGCCGTTTCGTCACGAAAAAAGCCGCAGAAAAAAAAATTCAAATATTTGTAAGATTACAAAAACGCAAATCAATTTGCAGGAGGTTTTTGTATCATTACAAAAAGCCGCCGCAAAAAAATTCCAGACTTTTGCGGCACGAAAAAACGCAAATCAAATTTGCAGGACGCCGTTTCGTCATGAAAAAAGCCGCCGCAAAAAAATTTCAAACCTTTTCGTGCCGAAAAAGCATGGATCAAATTTGCAGGACGCCATTTCGTCACGAAAAAAGCTGCCGCAGAAAAAATTCAGGCCTTTGCGTGACGAAAAAACATGGATCAAAACCGTCTGCGTCATGATTAGGATGATGATGGGATGATCCTGATTTTCCTCGGATCAGGAAAATATTTTCATCCCATAAATCAAAGTTTAGACAACCCGGACAACGTTGCTGTTGACCCTGTCAGGTTGAAAACCGCTCCTTCTACTTCTACCGCCGCTGTCAGGGTCAAGACCGCCGACAGGGGTATACAGCGCCCGACCTGACAGGGTCGGCAGACCGGTCAGGATCAAAAAGGCCTGTCAGGATTGAAACGGCGAATTGTCCAAATTTTTTACCGGCTAATGTAACTTATTCCGACTGCTTTCGTATTATTAGTCAATACGTGCGATCCATACGCGTTCAATAATGCGGATACATGTAATGTTTAAATCATATGAAGCAAAGATGAAAAGTATTTCATTTCAGATAAAATGGGTGTCAATGCTCATTTTATTCTGTTCATTTTGTTTGAATCAAACAGGCAAGGCTGCCGGTGAGATCGGTTTGGCTAAAAAAGCTGAAATAACAGACATCGCTGCATCAGGCGCCAACCATGTAGTGGTAACTTATAGAATTGTCAATTCGGGATCGGAAACGTTATCGCAAATCAAGCTGGAGGACGACTATAATCTTGCTTTCGGCCAGACGGGAACGGTAACCTATCTCCCTGTCACCGTCAATACGGGCGGCGCTCCGGCAAGCGATGTCAACCTCCCGGTGAATACTTCCTATGCCGGCTCCGGCAGCCTGATCCAGAACGGGATGATGAAGCCGGGGACATCGGCGACCGTGACCCTTACCTTTGAGGTAAAGCTGACGAACAAATTCGACGACAATACCATCATATCCGGAAGCGCCAATATATCCTCGTTTGACGAGTCGAACAACGAAGTCATGGATACTTCAACCGATGGAGACACGCCCGATCCCGGAAATCCATTCCCTACCCCAACCACGATTCCGCTGACGCAAATCGTGATCGAAGCCACAGGCAGCACCGCAATGAATAAAACCGCCACGCCGGCATCCACTACGGCTTCGGAAACGGACGGCGCAATGACCTACATCATCAGGCGGAAAGGCTACCTCTCGCAGACTTCAAGGGTATACCTGAACATCATTCAGGGCACGGCAACACTGGGAACCTCGGCAACCGGCACGGATGCGTGGCGGAACCCGCTGACGGAAACGCTGACGTTCAACTATGGCGAAAAGGAGAAAACGATCACCGTCAACCTGGTGAATGATGATATGTACGAACCGAACGAGCTGTTCAACATCTGGCTGCAAACCCCAACGGCGCAATATACGAACAGGGAATACAACAACGTTTCGATACTGATCCCGCAGGTGGCAGTGACCATCACCAGCGAAGACCCGAAACCGGCGGCAAGCATTTCCACCACTTCCAGTCTGCAGATTGTCGAAGAAACCGGCGGCGGTTCAAAACCGTTTCTTGCCGATATCACCTTATCGGGAACCAGTTCGCAAACCATCACCGTACCGTGGTCTGTCAGTACCGGCGCGGCCAGCATGAACGCGCCCACATCCGGAACGGCTACCTTTGCCCCGGGTGAAAAGGAGAAAACGATCACCGTCAATATCAACAGGGACAATCTCCGCGAAGCGGATGCACCGGTGAGGATTCAACTGGGAACGCCCACCAACGCCGGACTGGGAATACCTTCCGCTCTCGATTTCAAAATCATCGACGACGACCTGCGGCAGATACAGTGGCTCAACAATACGCCCAAGTCGTCTTCGGGAAGGATGGATGCCGGAAGCGGTATCAACGACACCATCGACATCCATTTCCTGGTCATTGAAGCTACGCTTGATAATCCCGAGGTACGGGTAAAACTTCCGGCAAACGTCACCTATGTCGATTTCATGAATATAACGGACGATGTCGTCAACAACGTCGGGGTAAAATATTTGAGCACTGCCGGCAACGTGGTGACTTTTGTGCTCGATGGCCCTGCCTCGCTGTCACAGAATCAGAAAGTGCATTTCAAGATGGTGCGGAAAGCCGAATGTAACGCTGCCACCGGTGCAAAAAACGACGAGGTAACAGTATTTGCCGACGGCGACCCGGGCGGCGTGGAAGAAATGACCGCGCCGGACAAGATCGGAACCGGCGCGCGCACGAAATACGCCAACTACAATATTTACCTGGGTAACTTGAGCATGCTTTGGATGAATGGAGATAACCTGATATTCAGCAAAAGCGAAATGGGAACCGCCAAGCAGCAGGCGCTCAGCATCAGGAATAACGGACAGGGAAAAGTAACTGCATTCGATTTTTACGTGAAATTCACCTCCGGCATCGGGACGCTTCAAAATGCGAAAATAAGGGGTACAGCGCATGACCTGACCTTCACAGGCCCCACAACGGCAAGCGGATTCGATAATTATAAAATATCGATCACTGCCGCCGATATTGCTTTTACAGGCAATCAGGATAATTTCTTCGAAAACGGCGAAGAAATGGTGATCGAATACGAATTTCAGAGTTCAACCTCTTCCAAATGCGGTTTAAAAAACGAAACGGTTTGGATCGACTGGAGCTGTAAAAACCCGGCAGCGTCGCTGAATACCACGATTTCGCTATATGAGCCGCAGGGAAAGCCCGAGTTGAAAAGAACGTTGAAGACGCCGCCTGCAAGCGATTTCAAAGAGGACGCTACCAAAGGAGTTTATTCAAGCGGGACACCCAATAACATGATTGTCATCCTGGAAAATACAGGGCCTGCCGATGCGCATTATGTACAGATACCTTTTACCGTATCTGCGGACAATGAATGGTTTAACACCGGCGAAATCACTGTAACCGTTACCAATAATACAGCCTCTTACGATCCGGTTGCTACCGTGAGTGGGGCCAAAACAGTAACGATCAGGAACCTGAAGATTCCTGCCGGCGAAACAGCCACCATTACTTTTCCGGTAAGGCGTTACCCTATGGAACGCTATACGCTTTCTTCGGGAGACGTGCTTGGCGCTGCACAGTTTTGCCGCCTGCTCTGCGGAGATATTACCTATTCCGACGAATGTGAAGATCCTAAAAAAAAGGGAACCATCGGGTATTCATATTTTAACACATACAGAGACGATGGTACATCTATCCCGACGACGAATATCAGTTATATACCCGAGTTGATGACAACTGATATTGCCCGGATTGACATGCTAACAGCGCCGCAAAGAGTGATTGCCTTTGAATTTGGGAATCTTTCCACAATCTTCCCGATGATAGAGAGACAAAACTGGTTTGGAGGCTCGGGCAGTAAATTAGTAATCACCCTCAACTCAACCGGTAATATCTTATTGGATGCCGCCAGACTCATGAATGAATTCGGAACTGCCGCGCCTGCCATCACCTTTAGTAGCGCAGGCTCGGTTTATACAATCGAAATACCCTACAATGACACATACAGGGATTATTTAGATAAAAACGGCAGAGTGGAAATGACGCTCGAAGGGAAATGCAGCGGAGTTTCCACAGTAGAAAAGGATGTGAATTATACCGTTGATTTTGTAACCAACAAGGGAGTGACCCACAAGCTGTACAAAAAGGTTTTCCCTGAAATCCTGATCAAATGTAACATCGACCCGGGCGCCAACCTCCGGTCGCTCACCGCCCTGCGGAAAAATTACATCAAGGGGGACGACAACAATGACGGTATCGATCAAAACGATGCCCCCAACACTGCAACGATGCGCTTAGACCGGTTCTACCACAACGATACGCTTTTGGTTGAATACAAGTTATCCGTCGGACAGTACAACCCCGCATACGATCCCAGTTGTTCTGTCGTCGGTACATCCGAAGACTGGAAATACCTGTACGCCACTATGGACAATATGGACTCCAGCAAGTTCGAACATGTAAAATCCGAATATTGGATCTATCATAAAAAGGCAACAGCTCCTTATGACAGTGCTAATGTCAACATTCAATACGCAACTGCCGGACAAAACCGGGCATATCTTGAAATCGACCGCAATGCGAGCAGGTTCATGCATGAAGATTCGGTAGTGATCCGATCCCAATGGCGCGTGAAAACGATTGTCAAGAAACAGGAGGAAAAAGCCTTCCAGCTGGAGTTCTGGACTTATTGTGAAATGAATAAAAGACCGGTTGCCGACATTTTCACAAAAAGACCTGTAGTCTCGCCTTGTGATGAGCTTGAACAAAACTACGAAAGAGAATTTGCCAACGCGCAGCTGTACGGCCTGTGGCATGCTACCAACGGCCCGCAACACTACAAGCACGAATTTACGGATTTCTCTCTGAAGAACGCTACGTTCGATTATCATCTAAGCGTTGGCGTCGAGGGATACAGCAACGAAAGTTTCAAAAACGAATTGCGCCAGCCGTATTATATTGACAGCATCACCTACACCTTACCGTATGGCTATCATCTGGTTCAAAATCCGACTCCTGCCGCTCTCAATAAGCCGATTTACTATTTCGGCAGTACAACGACAACCACCGAGAGGCTGTATTATGGAACTTACGGATATGCAACCACCGTACCCATGATGCAGGGAACCACCCAGTCGCTGAGTTTGGAAAGCCTTTGGCATACTAATGTATGGGACCCTTATACCACTAATGCCCAGGTAGCCGACGAAGGCTGGAGAGTGATCCCTTATCTTACCTTGCAGCCTACGCCTAAGGCAAAACCGGGTGAAGAAACAGTCCTGTTCCGTTTACCCTATAAGAGTCCGTCCAACATACCGGGAATGGTCAACACGCGCGCCGGTTTTATACTCTATAACAACACAGCCGGTTTCGTTCTCGAATGTGCAGCGCCCGAAGCCATTGCATATACCGATACGGTACAGTGGCCAATCCGCATCCGTAACAACAGTTCGGCCAAAGACGCCAAAAATGGCTGGATATATATTGACGGCATGGATATGAAAGGCGTAAAACTGATCGACCGGACGACCAATCAGCCGGTGGAGCTATTGACCGAAGGCGAAGGTTACGAAAATAGATGGCTGCATGTGGGCAATCTTCCGAAAAACACTTACAGGGACTATTACCTGGTGGCAAGGTATAACGATTACCATTGCACGGATGACGTATTACACATCACTCCCTGGTATGATTACGCCGACGCCGGCGATCAGCCGTTCCCAAGGTACGCTTCCGCACTCCTGGATACAACCGATGTTACCACTGCCCCGGGCTACGATCCGCACGTTGGCCGCAGCGTTGAACTCTCCGTGATCAACCAGCAGTCCGAAATATCCGGCGAGATCACACCGCTGGAAAACACGCCGAAAAACCCCGACGTCCCGACAGGCGGCTTGTTCGGCGCCTCCGAAATCGTATTGGGCAACTCTTTCCCGGTGGAAATCAAGCTCTCGAGCAACGACATCATTGCCGTCAAGGAGGTCGGCTTAACGCTGAATATTCCCAAAGGACTGAAATACATTGCCGACAGCGCCTATTACCAGTGGAAAGGCGGCAACACGAAGGTAGACGCGGCGGCCGAAAGCAAATTGCAACTCATCACCGGGGCAGCGGCCGTATCGGTGAACCTGACGCTGGACGAAATCACCGGGATCGCAGCGTCGCAACTGGCAGGCACGTACAAAACCCTGCCGCAGGATCGCGAACTGTACCTCCGCTTCAGGCTATCGCCGGAATGTACGGGGTTCAATGCCGACAGTATCGTTCTTTCCGCACAGATATTCGGGAACCGGCTTTGCGGCCTGCCCGCCGCCGGCAATAACGATACCATCGTCGGGCGGCAGATCTACCTGCAAGGCCACCGCTATTACCTGATGCGCGACGAGATATTCACCCCCAACGGCAACGTTTTCTCCCTTTGCGATGATGCGCGTGCGAGCCGTACCATACAGGTCAGCTTTACGCGAATCGGCGGAGGAGAACTCCAGGACGACCGGTTTGAATTGCAAATCCCCGACCATTTCGACCTGGACGGTATAAAACCCATCAACTATATCGACACGACCATGCTCGGCATCAAAACCTCATTGAACCCGATCGTGGTCAGCAACACTGTCAGTGCAGGGATCCGCACCGTCAAATGGGATCTCCCGCGCGAATATTCCCGGCAGTATACCAGCAACATCACGGTGTCGTACTCGGTAGATTTGAAACTGGACGTCAACGCGCCCAATCTTCCCGACAGGGATATCATCGTGGCCAATATCACGGTGGATCACGTGCAGTGTCCCGGCGATGCCAGCCTGCTGGCTACCGACACGGTGACCCTGTACATTTTCGATGCGAAAGTCGGCCTGGCCAAGGATGTGGCCAAAGCGCCGCCCACAGTCGACGGCTATGTGCCGGTGACTTACACCTACACCATCACCAATTACAGCAACACCGCCCTGGTTGGGGTACAGTTGTCGGATAACCTGATCGGCATGTTCGGCAACCTGGCGGAACTGAAAAACCGGTTTACCATCACGTCTTCATCGCCCGACCTGGTGATCGATTATACGTATCAGGGCATGGGCAACCTGATACAGTCCGGCGAAATAGCGGGAGGCGCCACCGAGACCGTTACCCTGGAAATATGGGTAAAACCCACGCCTGCTTACATGGGCGAGATTTTCGAGAACAATGCCTTTATACGTACCGCCAACATGGTAGGATGCGAGGCCAATGACTCGTCAACCGCAGGGCTGAATCCGGCTGATCCCGATCCCGACCCGTACCTGAACGCTGTACCGACGCCGGTATGGTTCAACGTGATCCGCTTCAAGGATCATTCGCCTTTCGCCCTGCCCCTGATCCGGATCGACGAACACTACGGCGACCTGCTGCTCACCGTGGAACGCGTCGGACTGGACTTTTCGCCCGCCGAGGTCGACATGAAACTCGAAAACGAAGCCATACAGCCGGCAGGTACCGAACCCGCCAAAACGGGAACCGACGACAGTTATCCCATTGATGCATGGTGGAACGAAAGCAGCATGACCAAAACGATCCGCTTCGATCAGGAGGAAAGGGAAAAGCAAATCGCCATCCATATCGTGGACGACCGTATTTATGAAACGCTGGAAACATTCCTGGCCACGCTGTCGAACCAGCGCTACCTGTCGTCAACCGACATCCTTTCGCTCATCACCGATACGTTGCAGGTTACCATTGTGGATAACGACAAGATGCCAACGCTCAACATCACGGCTGTGGCCGATTCGCTGCTCGAAGGCACCACGCCGGCGCCATACGGCTGCACCGATATGGGCTTCCGGCTCAAGCTGACCAACCCGACGCATCAGGAGGTAAAAGTCGACTGGCGTACCACAACGAGCGGCACAGGCGTCCCGGGAACGGATTTTATCGCGCAGGCGCAAACCACTGCCATCATCGCGCCCGAGGATACGGTAGTCATTGTCACTGTTTGCATTATTGCCGACGATATTCCCGAACCTTCGCAAACCGTAGAGGTAGAAACCGTCACCGGAACCTTCATCAATGTTCTGGCTCCGACAAGCGCCGCCAGCAGGAGAGCAAGGGCCACCATTGTAGACGACGACCTGGTGATCAGCTTGGTGAAACTGAAACATCTGACCTGTAAAGGCGACGCTTCGGGCAGGATCATCATTCAGGCGGCAGGCGGCGAAATCGGGACAGAGGCATATACTTATTCCTGGACAGGCCCCAACGGTTTCGTTTCGGCCAACGATACCATCGCCAACCTGCAAGCCGGGATATACACGGTAACCGTGAGCGATCAGTGGGGAACCGCCGTGAGCGAAAGTTATACCGTTGAAGAACCGGCCAGTAAACTCGACATCCGCGTGGACAATGTGAAAAACGCCGACTGTTACGGCGGCAACGACGGGCTGATCCATACCACCGTTTCGGGTGGCTGGGACAGTCCCAACTACGTCATCGACTGGACCGAACAGAACAGCGCCTACACAGCCCATACGGACGACATCGGCCCGTTGGTCGCCGGGGTTTATATCCTGACGGTAAGCGACAGCGCCCGTTGCGTTGTTACCGACACGATAGCGGTGAGCCAGCCGCTGCCCATTACGATCGCCGACACCGTGATCCACGATGTCATCTGCAAAGGCGCCAGCGACGGCAGCATACAAATCACGCCGTCGGGAGGCAATGCCCCGTATATCATTTACTGGGACAAGGCCGGCAGCGCTTTTGCCAAGGATGTGGAAACCATTTCGGGATTGTCGCCCGACAGTTACACGGTGAGCATCAGCGATTCGAAACTGTGTCCTGAGGCAACCGGCGCCTTCGTCGTCAGGGAACCGGCCGCGCCGTTGTCGGCATATGTAGACACGCTGGTCAACGTAGCCTGCAAAGGCGATGCTTCCGGCAGGATCGTCATCAAGGCCGAAGGCGGCTGGGGACAGTATGCCTACACATGGAATGACGGCGCAGTGACTGCCGACAATACGCGCAGCAATCTGCCGGCCATGGATTACAGCGTTATGGTAACCGACAGCGCCGGATGCAGCAGAACGATTTCGCCCATCAGCGTCATCGAGCCGCCCGCCCGGATGGAAGTAACGCTGACGGCCACCGACGAAACCTACCAGAACGGCAACGACGGAACCATCAGGGTGAACGTCGTCAACGGCGTCCCGGCATACAGCTATTCATGGGACGATGCGCCGTCGCTGAACGCCGGTTACCGCAATTCGCTGGAAGCAGGCGAATATACGGTAACCGTCACCGACCGGTGGAATTGCACGATGACTGCAACCGCCGTGATCGACGAGCCGAAAACCGTAGACAACCTGCCCAATGTATTTACCCCCGACGGCGACGGCTTCAACGACAAGCTGCTGGAAGGATTTTACATCAAGGTGTTCGACCGCTGGGGCCTGCTCCTCTACGAAGGCGACCAAGGCTGGGACGGACGCTACAAAGGCAGGATGATGTCGGCGGGCACCTATTTCTACGTGCTGACAGACCGGGCCTCCGGCAAGGAATATAAGAGTTCGGTATTGTTACAGAGTTTTAAATAAGGCATCATGATGTTTCATCGATTATCCCATATTCAAACCGTTGTACGGAAGGTTTTGCCGGTTCTCATCTGCATGGCGCTGTCCGGCGGGATGAATGTATACGGCCAGAACGACATCCAGCTGAGCCAGCAGATGTTCAGCCGCATCAACTATAACCCGGCAGCCACCGGTATTTCGGAGGACATACAACTGTACCTTCTTGCCCGCCAGCAGTGGGTCGGGTTTAAGTTTGCGCCGCGAACCATCGTGCTCAACGGACACACGTTTATTCCCTGGACGCACTCCGGCTGGGGCTTTTCGCTCGCAGGCGACCAGCTGGGCTACGAGAAAAGCATGAATCCCAAGTTCCGGTACGCCTACCATGTGCCGCTTGTCAATATCCGGTCATCGCTGTCGCTGGGCATTGGCGCCGGCATCATGTACAAGACCATCGACGGCAACAGGCTGGTGTATGAAAACCCTGCCGATCCCAACCGGATCTCCGAAGTGAGGAGCAGTACCAGACCCGATTTCGACTTCGGCGTCGAGTATAACTCGAAATACCTTAGCGTAGGGACGTCCATCACTCACCTGGGCAACCGTTTCAACAATTCGCAAAGTACCGAGAGTTCGCCGCATCTCTACGGGTATGCCCGCGCCATGCTCGACATCAATAAACAGTGGCAGGTAAGCCCGGCCCTTTCGTGGCACAACAGCAAAACCGTGAACCAGTTCGAAGCAAACGCCCTGCTGTTCTATAAAAAGACTTTCTGGATCGGAGCGTCGTACCGCGCGAACGAGTCGGTGGTCGGACTGGCCGGCGTCTACCTCACGCCCCAGCTGATGTTAGGCTATTCGTACGATTATAACGCAAACTTCTTAAGCGCATATTCAAAAGGATCGCACGAGATCATGCTCTCGTGGCGTATCCCGCAACCCGATAAAGCCCGCAAGGCAACCCGCATGCGCGAATGCAGGCACGACTGGTGGTAGAAGCAGCGGTTTTGACCCTGTCAGGGTAAAATGATAGAAACATACGATTGTATCTCAAATAAATTTAATACTTTTGTATCCGTAATTTGTTATTGATGATGAATATAATAAGGAAATTGCCCGTTGGCATACAGGATTTTGAG
>JAISCQ010000251.1 GCA_031265445.1 Bacteroidales bacterium | reverse complement strand
TTATTACAACCATATTTTTCGTAAAAACAAGTTCATTAGAAACGGTTGTAGCACGTATCAGTTAAATTCATTTAATCAACGATTTCTAATCGTAGGGGAATTGCCGCTTAACCCTGCATCTTTGCCTGAAACCCGCGTGCATCAGCAGCGTGTCGAAAAGCGTTCCCCGTTGAGCCGAATTTGCAATTCGGCTCGGAACATATCCGGATTTGCAATCCGGAAATCGATTCCCGAATCGAAATATGATCCTCCTGATAACTTCACTTTATTTCTTCAAACGGCAACTTAGCGAAGCGATCTCACCGCAGGTAATTGCAAATTGCCTTGTGTTCCAAGCGGCATTACAAATGCCGCTCAACGGGGGCGCATGGACGGAACGGGGAACCGCGTGCTGCGCGGCGGCAACTGGAACAACAACGCCCGGAACTGCCGCTCCGCTTACCGTAACAACAACAACCCCGACAACCGCAACAACAACGTCGGCTTTCGTGTTGTATTCTATCCTTAGCTCAAAATCTCCGGTGGATGCCGGACAGGATGAACCGGTTTGTTTCCAATACCCTTTTTCAGAGGGATGAATAACAGTTACCGACCGTTCCTGCCTGTAACCATGCGGTTGAAAGCCGGAACGGTTTTTATAACGTTTCCCTGCCACCGCTGACAGGGTCTGTCGACCACTGTCAGGGTATTCTATGGATATGGATGCCCTGACGGGCAATGTTTTTGTGCATCAGATGCCGGAAGGCAGATCAGTTTTTCCCGAACAACGCCTTGAACAGTTGCTCCACTTTACTGACAAACGCCACCTGGATCGTCGATCCCGACAGATCGATGCCTTTGCGGTTGGCGCTGGCGACAAATATTTTGGAGAATCCTAACTTTTGCGCTTCCTGTATGCGTTGCTCAATGCGGCTCACGGGACGTATCTCGCCCGAAAGCCCGACTTCGCCCGAAAAACAGTAAAGGTGATGAACGCTTGTATCGATATTCGACGACATGATGGCGGCAATCACGGACAGGTCGATAGCAGGATCGTCCACTTTAAGGCCGCCTGCAATGTTGAGGAATACATCCTTGGCCGACAGTTTGAACCCGGCGCGTTTCTCAAGTACAGCCAGCAACATGTTCAGCCGCCGCGAATCGAAGCCGGTGCACGAGCGTTGCGGCGTACCGTACACGGCCGAGCTTACGAGCGCCTGTACCTCGATCAGGAACGGACGTATACCGTCGATGGTAGCGCCGATGCTGATGCCGCTCAACCCCTCGTCGTTGGTCGTGATCAGCATTTCCGACGGGTTGCTTACCTCGCGCAGTCCATTGCCCCGCATCTCGAAAATACCCAGCTCGGAGGTAGACCCAAAACGGTTTTTCAACGAACGCAGGATGCGATATACGTGGTTATGGTCGCCTTCGAACTGGAGTACCGCATCCACGATGTGTTCCAGTATCTTTGGCCCGGCGAGGATACCGTCCTTGGTGATGTGCCCGATGAGGAAGATGGAAGTGTGCGTAGCCTTGGCGAATTTGAGCAGGGCGGCGGTACATTCGCGTATTTGCGACACGCTCCCGGCCGAGGAGTCGATCCCTTGCGTACTGATGGTCTGGATAGAATCAATAAAAAGCAGCGCCGGTTTCAGTTCCTTGCAGTAGACAAGGATATTTTCGAGCGACGTTTCGTTCAGGAACAGACATTCTTCATCCTTGCCGCCGATGCGTTCCGCGCGCAACTTGATCTGCTGGAGGCTTTCCTCGCCCGAAACGTACATGACCCGGCGACTTTTGAGTTGCAACGCTACTTGCAGGGCCAGCGTCGATTTGCCGATACCCGGCTCGCCTCCAAGCAGAACGAGCGATCCGGGCACCAGACCGCCGCCCAGCACGCGGTTCAGTTCATCGTTGTGCGTGTTGATGCGCTGGTAGTTGACGGCCGATATTTCGGATAGCTTTTGCGGGCGGGCGCGTTCGGCAACTTCATATACGGCAGGCTGCGCCGATTTTTTTTCGACAGGTTCCTCGATGTAAGTGTTCCATTCGCCGCATGCCGGACAGCGTCCGACCCATTTGGACGACTCGCTGCCGCAATTCCTGCAATAAAAAGTGGTTTTGGCTTTGGACATATTGCGTAATTCTTATATCATTCTTCAAACCGGTTTCAGCCCCAGTTCTCCGGCTTTCCGGATCATGAAACCGCGGGCGGCTTCGTATTCGTTCGGGATGATGCCATCGAGAATAGCATCCTTGATGGCGTTTTTGATGATGCCAATCTCCCTTCCGGGCGAAATTCCAAAAGTTTCGATAATCTCGTCGCCCGATACAGGCGGCTGGAAGTTGCGGATCGCGTCTTTTTCCTCGATCTCCTGCAATTTGCGACGCACCAGTTCGAAGTTTTGCCGGTACCGCGCCACTTTATCGACATTCTTCGATGTAATATCGGCATCGCACAGGAGCATCAGGTCGTCGATGTCGTCGCCGGCCTCGAACAGCAGGCGCCTTACGGCCGAATCGGTGACCTCATCCTCAGCCAGCACGATAGGCCGCAAGTGAAGCAGCACCAGCTTCTGTACATATTTCATCGATTCGTTCATGGGTAGCTTCATGGCGCGGAACAGTTCGGGAATCATCTTCGAACCTGCAAACTCGTGTCCGTGAAACGTCCATCCTTCGCCGGCCTGGAAACGCTTCGTGGCCGGTTTTCCGATGTCGTGCACCAAAGCAGCCCAGCGGAGCCACAAATGATCCGTATACGGGCAGATATTATCCAAAACCCGGATACTGTGCAGAAAATTATCCTTGTGTGCATATTTCCCGCGTTTTTCAACGCCCCCCAATGCGGCAAGCTCCGGGAAAACCAGCTCGAGCAGTCCCGATTTGTCCAGCAACAGGAACCCGATGGATGGCCTGGGCGACAGGATGATCTTGTGCAATTCCTCGGAAATGCGTTCCCTGGAAATAATTCGGATACGTTCCCTGTTGCGCGTAATGGCATCGAACGTATCATCGGCGATGGAGTAGCCGAGTTGCGTGGCGAACCGTATGGCGCGCATCATACGCAGGGGATCGTCGCTGAAAGTGATGTCGGGATTGAGCGGCGTCCGGATCATCAGTTGTTCCATGTCTTTCAGCCCGTCGAAAGGATCGATCAACTCACCGTATGTTTCGCGGTTCAGCGATATGGCTAAAGCGTTGATGGTGAAATCGCGGCGTTGCTGGTCGTCTTCCAGGGTGCCGTCCTCAACAACCGGTTTACGCGAGTTACGGCTGTATGATTCGCGGCGCGCCCCTACAAATTCGATATCGTCCGCGCCATAACGGAACATGGCTGTACCGAAATTCCTGAATACGCTCACCGGCAGTTTCCTGTCGATGCGGGCGGCAACTTTGCGCGCCAGGTCGATGCCGTTGCCCAGCACTACGATGTCGATGTCCCTGGAAGGGCGTCCGATAAGCAAATCACGCACATACCCGCCAATTACATAGGCTTGCAGGCCATCTTCGGCAATGACGCCGGCGATAATTTCAAAAACTGGATGCTTCAAGCATTCTCGCATATTATGCTTCCGAATAAGGAGCCGCAAAGTTAATGATTTTTACGGTTCGGAAAAGAACTTGTAGCGTATTACAGCCATGAATCGGAGTCTGTGATAGCCCGGCGATCTGATGCAGGCAGGGATACGGTCACCGGCTGGGTTTACCGCAAAAGGAGTCTTTCATCCCTGCACATAACAAACTTATCGCGCAATACCGGACTGTCATAGCCAGCCGCAAAACAAAAGCAAAAAAGGCAGTGCAGGACGACAGCGCCGAAACCGCCGAATAGAACATTTCATCGGCAAATTTTGCAGCAACTCGCCGGTGAATTGTCAGTGATCTACGTGTATCGGACACAATTCACCGGTGAATTGTTATATATATATAATAAAATCATTTTTAATGAACCTGTTTTTACGAAAAAATACGGTTGCAATAAAATGAGATATTGATACTTGCGACGTTTTTTTTTGCATAAAGTTCATATGAAATCCGGTTGATGCAATCAATATATGTTACCTTTGCCGCATAAAAATGGCAAGGCCTGCGAAGCCGTCAGAGCAGGAACAAAAGCAGATATTTAATATGAACCCTGCCATCCACCATCGCCGCAGCATTCGCCTGAAGGGATACGATTATTCGCAGGCAGGATTGTATTTTGT
>JAISCQ010000068.1 GCA_031265445.1 Bacteroidales bacterium | reverse complement strand
CGCGCGGAAGCGGCGATGAAAAGCCATTTCGCCTCCACGATGGACGTGGTGGGCTTCAACTATCGCCTGCAGTTCTATCAGCAGGCATATAAGGAGTTGGCACAGCGGATTGTGCTAGGCAGCGAAACGGCTTCGACCATCAGTTCGCGCGGCGTGTACTATTTTCCCGTTACGAGGACGAGCCGCCCGAATCACGAAGACGGTCACTGTTCGAGCTACGATACGGAAGATCCGGGCTGGTCGAATCTGCCGGAAGACGATTTCGTTCAGCACGACGACTATCCCTGGTGCATCGGCGAATTTGTGTGGACGGGCTTCGACTATCTGGGCGAACCGACACCATACTACAATCACTGGCCCAACCACAGTTCGATGTTCGGAATCATCGACCTCGCCGGGATCCCGAAAGACCGCTACTACCTCTACCGCAGTCACTGGAACGCCGGCGAGGAAACGCTGCACATCCTCCCGCACTGGACTTGGCACGGACGCGAAGGCGAAGTTACCCCCGTATTCGTGTACACCAATTATCCGTCTGCCGAGCTGTATATCAATGGAAAAAGCCAGGGACGCATCAGCAAGGACGAAAGCATGACGGCAGCTAAGACCGACAGCAAGGAAGCCCGCGACAGCATGTTGCGCCAGCGCCGTTACCGTTTGATGTGGATGGATGTGAAATATGAGCCGGGCATTGTCAGGGTAGTGGCTTACGACAGGGACGGCAATGCTGTCGCCGAAAGGGAAGTGTGCACAGCCGGGAAACCGCATCACCTCGAACTGTCTGCTGACCGCACTGCGCTCGACGCCGACGGTAAAGACTTGTCCTTTATCACCGTCCGAGTCGTGGACAAAGACGGTAATCTCTGTCCCGATGCCGGCAATTCCGTCAGTTTCAGCGTAAAAGGCGCCGGTGCATACCGTGCCGCAGCAAACGGCGATCCGACAAATATCGAGCAGTTCCACCTGCCGAAGATGAGCGTCTTCAAGGGGCAGCTGGTAGCCATCGTACAGTCGTCCGAACAGGCGGGAACAATCCGTTTCGAAGCCAAGGCCAAAGGATTGCCGGCAGCTACACTCGCACTGCAGAGCAACGTCATTCCCTGATTGACAAGGGAAACGCCGGTTTGTTATAATCCTGCAGGGATGAGATTACAATTTCCCTGCCGCATAAAGCGGATAAATTTTAATCTGCTGAAATTCGCCGAAATTCTCCATAGAACAGCGGACGCCGAAAGGTTGTTGTTTTTCCGACAGGAACAAAAACATACTCTGCATCGTACCCTTTGTACCTGCCTTAACTTCGACAGGTACAATATTTTGTCCCTGCTGTATTAAGTAATCGACTTCGGCGTTGCTGCCGCCTTTTTCCCGTTGCCAGTAATGAAGTTCGGCAGGCAGGCGGTTGTTTTGCGCTTTCACAAGCTCCGTTCCCACAAACATTTCGGCTAACGCACCCCTGTTGATTTGTTCAATTTTTTCGTCAAGCAACAGGCTGGTAATGTCTAATCGCAAAAATCGCTGATAAATGCCCGTATCAAACAGCATCAATTTCCGGTAGCGCGGGTTGGTTTCTGCCGCCAGAGGCAAGCCATTTGCCGAGCTGTGCGTGGCGGAATAAACCAGTCCCGCCATCTTCAGCAGCTCAATGCTTTCCTTCATTTGCATTTGATTGGCAGCGGTAACGGCTTTGGAATAAGTGAATTTTTGTCCCGTTTGGGTGATAATTGCCGAAAAAACCTCTTCCAATCGTGTGGCAGGCACTCGCTGCCTGTATTTTGCAAAATCGTTGAACAGCGTCTCGGTCAGTTCATCCAGGACATTCCGGCAGCGGAGCAACGAGCCGCCCGCCGCATATTCCGACACCACTTCGGGCATTCCGCCAATGACAACAAAACGCAGGAAAAGTTCCTTTAATTTCCTGTGAACTTCTTCCGGCAAAGGATTTTGAGGCGTCGCATCGTTTAATTTTCCGAGTAAAATATTCCGCTCCATCGCCACCAGAAATTCCTCGAATGAAAACGGGTACATATACATCGAGCGCACTCTGCCCACAGCATAGGAAGGGATTTTTCGCAAGGCAAATTCCAGTAAAGAACCCGCTGCGATAACGTGTAATTCCGGCATTTGTTCATAAAAATAACGCAACGAAGAAATAGCGTCGGTACAGGATTGTATTTCATCAAGAAACAACAATGTTTGTCCTGCGATAACCGGTTGTTCATACAACGCCGAAAGTTCGTCGCAAATCAGTCGCGGATCGGAATGACGCTCAAAAACCTTTTTTGCGCTCGCAAAATCCTTGTTTTCAAAATTGATTTCCAGAACGTTATCAAACCTTTTGCCCAGCTCCCGCACGGCAGATGATTTGCCCACCTGCCTCGCCCCGCGCAGCAAAAGCGGCTTGCGTTTTTCCGCATTTTTCCACTCCAGTAAATCCGTATCAATATATCGCCTTAAATACCTCATGCTAAATCGTTTTGTATAACAGTTGATTTTGCAAAGATATGATTTTTTCTATTATTGGGGGCAATAATCATCCGTTTTTTAATAAAATTAGGGGCAATATTGAGTTTATTCTCTATTGGGCGACAGTTGTGCGTTCATGGCAGCGGCGGCGCGGCGGCCGTCGCCCATTGCGAGAATCACGGTGGCACCGCCGCGGACGATGTCGCCGCCGGCATATACGTCGTCCAGCGATGAACGCATGCTCACTTCGTCGACAACAATTGTACCCCGGCCCGTCACCTCAAGCCCGTCGAAAGCACGCGGGATAAGCGGATTCGGCGATACTCCGACGCTCACAATCACTTCATCCACATCAATCGTTTCGATCGCACCCTCGATCGGAACCGGTCGACGCCGGCCGGACGCATCCGGTTCGCCAAGCGCCATCTTCTGAAGGCGCATTTGACGCACATACCCGTCGCCATCCCCCAGGTATTCGACCGGATTATGCAGCGTCAGAAATTCTATCCCTTCTTCCTTTGCATGCTTAATCTCCTCGATGCGCGCCGGCATCTCCTCCTCGCTGCGGCGGTAAACAATCATCGACCGTTCCGCCCCCAGCCGGCGGGCCGT
>JAISCQ010000157.1 GCA_031265445.1 Bacteroidales bacterium | reverse complement strand
GCGGCAGCACGATGGATCGGGATGCGGCAGGCTTCATGCCGCGCGGCGGACAGTTTGGCTATATCTTTACCAAAGATTTCCAGGGCGATGCTGAAATACTGCAGACCATTGCGCATGAGCTGGGTCACGGCAAGCTGCTGCTGAAACATACTTTTGACAAGGATTACGGGATCGCGCAGGGCACAACGGACAACCTGATGGATTACGCCAAAGGGAAAACGCATCTGGCCAAATGGCAATGGGATATACTTGCTGATCCGGGAATAGCACAGGGGGTGTTTGACAGCGATGAGGACGGCATGAAGGCGGCAGCTCCTGCGTATGCTTCCGGCATTTACGTTGTCGGAAGTGACGATTTCAAGAGAAAAGTACAAACAGTTCTGTGGGATTTAATGTTAAGAACATCAAAAGGTCGTGAAATGATACAAGAAATTTTAGAACTGCTAAAGAAAAACACTCCTCCTAATTTAAATATAGCTGAAAATAAACGTTTTAACAACAATCTCTTGATCATGGAAGAGACTTTTAGCGGAGTCGAATATGGACATAGTGGATTTGGTACTGTTCTATCTTTAAATGTTAACACAACGTTTTATGATCCGGAAAATGGGAGAGGTGATGCTGGAATCACTACATCACCAATGCTGTCTTTAGCACATGAACTTTCTCATGTATTACAACGTCTGAATAAAGAAAATCTCGGGCAAATATGTAGAAGTTCTGAAAATAAATCTAAATACACAAATTATGTAGAAGCATTGGCAGTTGAAATTGAAAATATTATACGAGCTCAAACAAAACAAATACTTCGTACTCACTATGCAGGAGTCAAAGTTTTTAAAATAAAATCAAGTGATAAATATGTTTATGAAATTATTAATGGAATACAGCAGAGTGTAAAAGTACTTGAGATCGACTCAACGACTAAGAGTGAAGATGAATTTTCGCAAAAATATCAGAAAATGAATGTGGAATGGACTCAAACAGAATTGGATAATTGGAAAAGAAATTGTGATATTACTGAGGAAATATTGCAAGCCGTCAAAGGTATAACAGATAAAGATAAAAATAAAGATAAAAAAGAACTCAAAGCATGGAGAATAGCATTAAAATAGCGATCATCTTATGTCTGAATATGTTTTGGACAGGATGTACAAAAAATGATCCGAAGGTCAAATCCATACGTTCCACATTTTATGCCGCCCTTTATAAGGACGGGTCGGTGGTAAAACGATTCAGGGCCAATCCCTGGAGAGATGAATACCGAATTTTAACTCCGCTGCGGAAATGGGATGATGAACTGTTACCGCAGGTTGACTATCTGGAACTGTTTGACAGGGACGGAGATATGATCAAAAAGACAGAATTTAGATGGAATGACAGGACTCAAACAGAAGATACCATTAAAATAGATATTTACCGGTATGACAGGAACAGGAGGCTTTCCTGTGTATGTGTAATGACCGAAGAGTTTATTGATTCTGAAAAACAATATCTATACCGTCATAAACAATATGCCTATTTGAATGATATGGTTTTTGAACAGGAGTATTTGGACAGCACGATCTCAAAAATCACCCAAAAAAAAACTGTACTAAACCGGCTTAACTGGGTTGATACTTTTCAATATGACAACAGGAAAAGGTTAATTCGCACAAATCATTCATATTATGCCGTATATGAAGGCGATTTACTCAAAGAAGAAAAATTTGATGATAGATGGACTTCTAAATATCAATACGATAAATCCGGACAAAAAAAAATGATATATGAATATCACGAGCCTGATACCATACCTTTTTGCGGATTTGCTTATCATTATAATCAAAACAGTTTGGAAGAAGTTTTTTCTTTTGGAGATAAAAATTTTGCGCGACAGGTATTGAATTATGACGAAAACCGCTTGTTGAAACAAAGAATCATCTATCAAAACACAAGTGACACGGTTCTATGGCGTATTGATTACAGTTATGATCAGTATAAGAATTTAATATGTACAGTTCCATGGCGTCCGTATAACATATATTCGGATCCTGTGTATCACATATATTTGGATCCTGTGGATCACGAATCTTATGTTCCGGCATTTATCATTGAAAGAGAAATAGAATATTATTAGGTTTCCCATGATCGGCGGAATGTAGCACACCGTTGAGCGGTCAATTGTATTGCCGCTCGAAACACCCGGCAATTTGTAATTAAGTTGCCACTAGAAATAAACCACCCGGTTGGTTGTAAAAAACCGGAGACATAAAGAACCGGACCGGATGTTTATCCGGCAGCCAGGGTAAGGATGTGACTGACCGCGGCGGAGCCGTGAAAAAGAGGCAACAGATAAAAGATGTAAAACAATGATATAATGACAGTTGACGTAATTTGAGATTGGTTTTCCACATATTACCGCTGATATTGCTTTTTGGTGATATACTTGCCGTCCGTGGGCAGGCAGAGATTATCATGCCCTGCGATACCGGCTGGAAAAACAATCCAGACGATGTTTTAATGGCAAATTCGCTGTACGGCGCCGTACAGAACGGCATTACCAAAGCCGACGTAACGCTGGACTTCAGCATTGACGATCTCACACAGTTTACCTGCGACCCCGCACCGGAACGTTGACGCCACCATTAAATGATAATTCATAAACTTCATAAAATTCATATCTCTTTAAACCGTTTCAATAACAATTAAATACCATGAAAAAATTAGTTTTCGCAGCATTGTTTTTTCCAGTCATGTTCCTGTCGTGTTCCAAGGACAAAACCGAACCGGAATCGGAACCGGAATCTCCGGTCAACGCTATTACGACGTACGCCAATGTGTCCTTTGGCGTGAAGCATGACGACGCCGTCCATGCGCGTTTCTTTTCCACCGAAACGGGCAAGTCGTACAAGGACAGCGAAGTGACCGCATCTACCGGCCCGAAGATAGATATCTGCTTCGAGCAAATGGACGTTTCGGTTAATTATTTCCTGAGCGCCACCGACAGGGATGTGAAACTGACCATCCCCGGCGCCACCGGCAGTCTGTTTGTCAATTATGTAACAGCAGAAGTGATGACCATTGCCGAATTTGACGCCATGACCGACAGCGACAAACTGGCAGCCACCGCCATTGACAAAAATGACAACAACGCATTTGGCGCAGGCAATATACCGGTACTGGTACTGTTTAAAAATGCAGCCGGGAAAAAGGGCGTCATCAAGGTTACGGCCATCAATGCAGAACGGATACTGGCCGATATCAAGGTTCAAAAATAACGGGAAGCGCGCATATTGCGTTTGACGTAAATTATCAAAAAACACAATAAAACACACCATGAAAAATACAAAAACCGCAATCATCCTGCCTTTATTTTTCCTTTTGTCTTCCTGCTATCAGGAGGAGGCTGTTCCGGTATCGGTCGATTTCAGCATTACGGTAGAGGACGGCGACCGGTCGGTACCGGTGCGCATCTCGCTGGCCAACCGCACCACGGGCGCGGACAGTTACCTGTGGACGTTTGAAGGCGGCGAACCGTCTACTGCCGATACGCACAACCCCGGCACGGTAGTGTTCCGCAGCGCCGGCAGTCACGTCATCCGCCTCGAGGCGTGGAACGATGACGCCCGCAACGTGAAGGAGTTCATCCTGCCGCTTGATTCCGCCCTCACCGTTGGTTTCGACGTGGAAATACCGGTGAATGCCATTGCTCCGGCCGCGGTGCATGTGACCGGCACCGGCCGCGGCGCCTCGTCATGGCTGTGGACTTTTGCAGGCGGCGAGCCGTCCTCGTCGCAGTCGGCCACCCCTCCGCCCGTGCTCTATCGTCGCGCGGGCGAATACGTCATCACGCTTCAGGTCTCGAACGGCAGTGAACAGCTGTCGCTCAGCAAAACCGTCGCCGTGCTGCCGCCGATGTCCATCGGTTTCGAGGTGGAACCGTCATTTGACAACCTTGACATGGAAGCGCCCTGGACGGGAACCCTGCGCAATACTACCCTCTCCGGGCTTTCCTGCACGTGGTCGGTTCCGGGGGGAACCGTAGCCGACCCGCACGCCGAATTTACACAGGTGTATTTTGAGCATCCGGGCACATACGCCATTGCGCTGGAAGTCCAAAACGGAAAGGAAACGCAGACCGCAGAGAAGACCATCGTCATACGGCCCAATACCAACCTCTATACCGAAACCGGTGTGAAGCTGGGATGCAGCACTGCCCACAGCTCCATCGGCTGCTTCTACTCATGCAGCCTGCGCAGTACCGTCCGTGAAGGCGACATGGTAAATTCTCCTCCCGTGGATCTGGTGTTTTTCGGGATGGGCCAGACGTTTACCTACTGCCGGTTCGTCTCGCCCGACAGGGCCGGCACACTGGTTTTCGACAATATTCCGGACGCTTCGTCAACGTGGTTTGTCAACGACCCCGGCCAGCAGCTCGTCACCGTTTCCGCCTTCGACGCCATGACCGACGACCGGCTTCTCCGGGACCTGGACATACGTTCGCTGGACACCGGCATGGAATCCTTTGCAGGCAAAGCGCCCTGCGTGATACTTTTCGAGACGGCGACGGGACGCAGAGGCGCCGTCAAAATCAAGGGCTTCATTGCCGAGGGAAACGATTCGTACATACTGGCCGACATTAAAATGCAAAAGAAATGAGGGCCACTGTCCGTTACGCCTTTCTGTTCGCCCTGCTTGCGCTGCCGGATGTATTTTCGCTCCGTGCACAGCAGGTGCAGCTGGACAATTTCAGGGAACAGTTCTCCCGGGATAAAATATTTCGCATGAACGGCGGCCTGTCGGCCAGTACTGTTTTCTACAGCGGCAACAACCCGACCCGCGACCCGTTCAACTGGATTCTTTCCGGTAACATGAACTTCAGTCTTTTCAATCAACTGAACCTTCCGTTCAATATCAACCTCAACAACCTGGGCGCCAACTACAGTTACCCCACCCTTCCCAACCGCATCAGCATCCACCCCGCATGGAAATGGATTGCGGGACACATAGGGGATGTATCCATGAGTTTTTCGCCCTATACGCTGGGCGGCCACCAGTTTACCGGTGCGGGCATTGACCTGACGCCGCCGGGCTTTCCGCTGCAATTTTCGGCCATGTACGGACGGATGCTGAAAGCCACGCCCTACGACCCTGAAAACCCCGCTTCCGGCACAGCCTACAAACGAACGGGCTACGGCGCCAAACTGCGCTACGAACGCGACCGCTACACAGTCGGCATGACCTGGTTCGGAGCCAAAGACGACCCCAATTCACTGGAATGGAAGCCGGACAGTCTTTCGGTTTTTCCACAGGGCAATCAGGCGTTCAGCTGGGATGCCACGCTGAAAATGATCCGGAACCTGACTTTCCATGCCGAATACGGCGTGAGCATCCTTACACGCGATACGCGCATGCCCCGCTCCGGCGATTCGTTTTTCAACAAAATGTTCGACCGGACAGAATCAACAGCCGTTTATCATGCCCTGAACATGAATGTCAGCTACCAGCTTTTCAAAAATGTAATAGGAATAGGCTATGAACGCATTGATCCCGGATATCAGACCCTGGGCGCATACTATTTTACAAACGATGTGGAAAACGTTACGCTGAACTATGCCCGGCCGCTGTTCGGGGACAAGGTGACCCTGGCAGCCAGCGCAGGCGTTCAGCGCGACGATCTGGACAACTCGAAGGACTCGGATACCAAACGGTTTGTCGGGTCTGTCAATGTCAATGTGACGCCATCCGAAAAGCTGAACATCACGGCGTCGTATTCCGGATTCCAAAGCTATACCAATATCAAGTCCCAGTTCGACTATATCAACCAGATGACGCCGTATGACAACCTGGACACGCTTGACTTCACACAGCTTTCGCAAAATGCGGCTGCTTCGGTCAATTACCTGTTCGGCAAAAACGAAAACCGCAGGCACAGCCTGAATTTCAACCTCAGCTTCCAGGAGGCGGCAGACAAGCAAAACGACATCATCCGCAAGGGCAACGTTTCACGTTTTTACAATTTTGCAGCCACCTACGGACTTTCTTTTGTCCCACAGGGTATTCAACTGACGGCCTCGGCCAATGCCACCCATAATACCGCAGGCTTTGACCGGACGCTTACCTGCGGGCCAATGCTGGGCGTCACAGCCAACCTGTTCGAGAAGAAGCTGAATACCGGCATATCGGCGTCGTACAACGCCACCTCCGGCAACGGAACCTCTACCGGCAACATCCTGAACCTGCGGTGGAACTCATCATACACCTTCTGGAAAAAGCATGTGCTGAGTATTGTGCTCATCAACCAGCGCCGCGAAGCCAAAAACCGTGGAGCGTCGAAGGACTTTACCGCTACGTGCGGCTACTCATACAGATTTTAGTGAAAGTAAAATTTTGATCATGTACCATCCAATGAAAACAGTTTTTACCATCACAGTTTTATTTGCCGCCTTCATCCTTGCACCGACGAGGGCGCTGGCAACCGGCGCGGCAGGATTAACGCTGCAAATCAATATGTTTGACCACGGCGGAGCCGGCGTCCTCTCTGCCGTTCAAAACGGCAATACCGTCAGCGTGACAGGCAGCGTAACCGGCGCGAAGAACCCGCTTGAACTCTATCTCGACCACGGCGTGACCGTCAGGTGGGCAGCGGATTATCAGGCGGAAATTGACGACGCTTCCCGGAATGTTCTTCTGTTTGAAGGCGGCAGGGTAGAGATGGTGTCGGGCAGTATCGGGAGAAACTCACAGAACGGCTGCGCCATCGTTATCCACAACTGCAAGCTGACCATATCCGGCGGAACGGTATCCGCCGCCGGTTCGGGCATCCCCGTATACGCCGCTTTGAACTCGTCGGTCATCATGACCGGCGGCAGCGTTGAAAACGGCATCTTCATATCCGACGGCGTAGCAGCCATTACCGGCGGCAGCGTTTCATCGGCGGAAGACTACGTTTTCGGAATCGTAAACGGCACGGGCGCTATCGGCTACCTGTCCGGCCATGCGCCGGAAGAAGGCAATCATATCAGCAGCGGTACGGCGGGAGTGATCGCATCCGTTACAGCGACGGCGCCGCTTCCGACGACCTTCATCGGCACGGATGAAGGCATAACGCTGACCGGCGCAAGCCCGGGCGCAACAGCAAAATGGATCAACAACGGCGACAGGGCGGATATTGAAGTGTCTTTTCCCGGTACGGCGCTGATCATCCCGATGGGACTGGAAATATCGGGCATGAGCGGCATATTGAATCATCAGGACATATACGTGGCAGTCCCTGTTGCAGGACAGATACCCCGGACGGAAGTCACGGGGACAGGCTATACCGGCTCCATTGTATGGAGTGCAAACGGCGAAACGCATCCGGGCGATCAGCCTTTCGGCGGGGAAATTTACACGGCAGCGGCAACGCTGACCGCAGTTGACGGATGGCAATGGGCAGACAATGCGGACATCATGGTGAACGGGCAGGCTGTAAGCAGCAGTATAAACGGCAATACCCTGACTTTTGAGGCTGTCTTTCCGGAAATGAAAAGGATAAGCGTCGGTTCCCAAAGCGGCATTCTGCCATCCGGCGCCGCAGGTACGGTCATCTTCCCCGTCACGGTGACGAATATGCCCGACGGTGCCTGCAATATTACTCTGAACGGCGCACCCGCGGGCATTTCAGCGGCAACCGGCGCTATAACCGTCAGCGACAACGCGGGGACGCTCGCCATTGACATAACGCCGACGGTTGTTGAAGGTACCTATCCACTGACGGTTACTGTTGACGGCAGCGTAACGTCGAACCGTTTCCATCTGGTGGTGGGCGCGGTTTCCAGAACGGTTTCGGTTGGCCCGCAAACCGGCAGGCTCACAACCGATATGGATGATTTCGCTACGTTTGCCGTTACAGCGGTCAATGTGGCCGACGGTTACCATCCTGTTGTATTTGGCGGTGTTCCCGCAGACGTCATCACGCCGGAATCCGTCTTTATCCACGAAAACGAGGGAAGCTTCGCTATCGGCGCCACCACGGAGACTGTCGCCGGCGTTTACCCGCTTACCATTACCATTGACGGCATCACATCCGGCAGTTTCAATCTTGCAGTAGAGCTTCCCGCCCCCTTTATCGAGGCCGGAGCGGCGGGACTTGACGAACTGAAAGTGGGACAGGAGGTAAACGGCGCTGTTTTGTTCATCCTTATGAACGGTGAATACGCAACTGCAATCACCCCCGAACATTTTTCCGTATCCGGCCTTCCGCAGGGACTTTCCGTCGGCGTTGCGGTCAGGAGCGCCGGCGACATCGTCGCCGTACCCGTCACGGGAACGCCGACAACAGTGAGCGGTACGGTGAACATCATTCTTCCGTTGAGCATCCCTTCCGGTAACGTACAGGGTGCAACCCTGCCGGTCAGTATTTCGAGAATGTTGCAAACATCCGTGGCAAAGGGCGATGGAGCTGTTGTGGATCTGCCCGTCCCAAACAGTATAACGCACAGCAGCATCACCATCAACGCCATAGACCATCCCGCCAACGGACAGACCGTAGAATATGCCATTGACGAGGCCATTACCGAACCTGCCGGCTGGCAAACCGGTACATCCTTTACAGACCTGAATGCGAATACGGTATATTATATTTTCGCCCGTTCGGCGGAAAATGACGGTTACACTGCCGGTTATCCCGCATATACGGAAGTTGTTACCCTGTACGCGCCTGTGGTCAATACCGGCGGTGAGGCAACGGTGACGTACGGCGGTGAGGCTGTTAACCTGCCGGGAATTGACGGACTGTTCTCTGTGGATGCCGGCGCCGGCGACCGGACATATACCGTTGAGGCAGGCGGTACGGGCGCGGGCAGCATCACCGGAAGCAGCCTTGCCGTTACCGGCGCCGGAACGTTTGTCATCGGTCTTGTAACGGCTGTCAACGGCAGCTATGCTGCCGGCACACAAGTGACCGCCACCCTGACCGTCAACAAAGGCGCAGGTGCAATGTCGACTCCTCCGACACTGTCGGGATTGACGCACAACAGCATCACCATCGACGCTGCGCCTCCTCCCGTCAACGGGCAAACCACGGAGTATGCAGTCAGCCGGAGCAGTACGGTTCCCGTCTCCGGCTGGCAGACCGCCCTGTCCTTCACCAGTCTGAGTCCGGCCACTGCCTATTATGTTTTTGTCCGCTCGGCGGAAAACGACCTTTATCTTGCGGGCGAAGCGGAATATACGGAGGCTGTTACATATCTGACATCCACGCATGGCGTCACCCTCAGCGAAAGCGGCGTCTACACGTTTCCCGATGCCGAATACGGCTACCTTGCACAGACGCCGCTGACCGTGACGGTCACCAATATGGGCAACCAGCCGACCGGACTTTTGACGGTTGAAGTGACAGGAACGGACGCAGGGAGTTTCACGGTTTCGGAAAACGCTGCTGCCGCCGGAATTAAGGTACAGGGCGGAACGGCGACCTTCAGGGTTGCGCCCGGCGCCGGTCTTGAAGTGGGTACGTATGCAGCAGTTGTCACGCTGAGCGACGCGGGCGGTATTTCTGCGGGTTTTAACCTGAATTTCACGGTCAACCGCCTGCCTGTGTCCAACAGCGGCGGCGAGGCGGCGGTAACTTATGGCGGCGCGGCCGTCAACCTGTCCGCTATCGGCGGTCTGTTCGCGGTACATACGGTTGCCGGCGCCCGGACATACACCGTTGAAACGGGCGGTACGGGAGAGGGCAGCATCAGCGGAAACAGTCTTGCCGTCACCAGAGCGGGCACGTTTGTCATCGGTCTTGTAACGGCTGTCAACGGCAACTATGCGGCGAGTGAAAAGGTAACCGCCACCCTGACGGTCAACCGGGGCAGGGGCGCAACCGTGGAAGCTCCGGCCCCGTCCTCCAAAACACACAGCAGTATTGTCATCCATCCGGTCGCAGTTCCGGTCAGCGGTCAGGAGGCAGAATATGCGGTCAGCGAAGAATATGCGGCGCCCGTTGCCGGCTGGCAAACCGGTACGGCCTTTACGGGTTTGAATGCGAATACGCTTTATTACATCTTTGCCCGTTCGATGGAAAACAGCCTTTATCATTCGGGAACTGCGTCGTGTACGGCAATACCGATAAAGACCGGACGTCTCTCCGTGGTCAATACCGGCGGCGGGGCAACGGTTGTTTATGCCGGAGCGCCTGTTGACCTGCCGGAAATCGACGGACTGTTCTCTGTGGACGCCGGCGCCGGCGTGCGGACATATACCGTTGAAGCAGGCACGGGCACAGGCAGCATCAGCGGAAACAGTCTCGCTGTCGCGAAAGCGGGGACATTCGTCATCGGTCTTGCGACGGCCATCAACGGCAATTACGCCGCCTGCCCGAAGGTAACCGCCACGCTGACGGTGAACAGGGGCGCAGGTGCAGAGGTAGAAGCGCCAGCGCTGCTTGAAAAGACGGGCAGCAGCATCACGGTGAACGCAATAACCGTATCCGGCGGTCAGGAGGTGGAATATGCCATCAGCAGTACCGATGCTGCGCCTGCCGCAGGATGGCAGACAGCCCCGACCTTTACGGGCCTGCTCCCCGACATACCCCTGTATATCTTCGCCCGGACGGTAGAAAACGACCTCTATCACACGGGAACACCGTCAAGCTCTTTGCAGGTCACCATTGACAGGGTTACAGGCACCGGCGAAATCCCGGAGGTAAACCCGCTAATGGCGCGGATACAAAACGGACTCCTGCACGTGAGCGGCCTTGCCGAAGGTAAACTGTGGCGCGTATTCGGCGTATCGGGCAAACTGATATACCACAGCGTGGCCGACAGTGGAGATGCGTATATTTCCCTTCCTGTTCGCGGCGTGTACATCGTACAATCGGAAAACAAAACGGTGAAGGTGGTGTTTAGCGATTAATTTAATCGGAGTAATACGAATGACCGTCAGGTTTTGTGCATAAAATTTAACGGTGAGAGGCCGGAACGGGAAATCACCCTGTTCCGGCCTCTCTTATTTATACGCAATTAATCCACCTGCGGAGTATGAATGTAAGTTTATGCCATACCATACCTGTCGAGGCTAAAGATGTAAAAACAAAAAAGACTAACGTTTTAGTTTCCGGTAAAGAGCAAATCGTGTAATACCCAGCAGTTCGGCGGCTTTATTTACATTTCTCCCGGTACGTTCCAGTGCTTTCTCGATCGCTTGTGCTTCGATCGCTTCAAGGTTCAGCAATTCGGACGTTTTCCGGTTGCGGGTTTGGGTCGGTTGCAGGATAAAATCAGCGCTTTTCAACACATTGCCGTCCGAAAGTATCAGCGCCCGTTCCACGGCATGCTGCAATTCGCGCACATTGCCCGGCCAATGGTAGGCCAATAATTTGTTTTGTGCCTCCCGGGCGATGCCGTGCACGCTCTTTTTGTATTTCATAGCGAAATGGTGCATGAAATGCTCGGCCAGCAGGATCGTGTCATTGCCGCGTTCGCGCAACGGCGGGATATGCAGTTCGATGGTGTTGATGCGGTACAGCAGGTCCTGGCGGAACCGGCTATCTTCCACGTCCTGGTATATATCGGCATTGGTGGCGCAAATAAACCTCACATTCACCGGGATATAATGATTGGATCCCAGCCGTGTTATCTGTTTTTTCTCGATGGCAGTGAGCAATTTAGCCTGCATGGGCAACGAAAGGTTGGCGATCTCGTCCAGGAACAGCGTTCCATTCGAAGCAGCTTCCATGCGTCCCGGTTTCTCTTTCCGGGCATCCGTGAAAGCGCCTTTTTCATAGCCGAACAATTCGCTTTCGAATAACGATTCGGGGATGCTCCCAAGGTCAATCGACACAAATACTTCGCCGGCACGCGGTGAATGATGGTAAATGGCGCGGGCTACAAGATCTTTCCCGGTCCCGTTCTCGCCGAGAATCAGGATATTGGCATCTGTACCCGCCAGTTTGGCAATCATGGAGAATACATGCTGCATGGCCTCCGACTCGCCGATCATTTCGCCGGCGGGTTCGTCGTATAAGGCTGTCATTTGTTTTTTAAGGGCGCTCACCTCATTGCGCGAAGCACGTAACTGCAAAGCCGACGATATGGTAGCGAGCAGTTTGTCCTTTTCCCACGGTTTGGGGATAAAATCGGTAGCGCCGGCTTTTACGGCCTGTACGGCTTTTTCGGTATCGGCGTATGCCGTCATGAGGATGACCACTGCCTGCGGATCGATCTCAAGGATTTTTTGCAGCCACGCAAAACCTTCCTGTCCGCTGATTGCGTCGCGATGGAAGTTCATGTCGAGCAGGATCACATCGGGCGGGTATTGCTCCATGAAACGGATAATTTTAGCAGGGTCGGCGCTCACACGGATATTTTCCACATGCGGTTCAAGCAACAGGCGAAGTGCAAACAGCACATCCTCGTTGTCGTCAATGATCAGGATTTTACCTTTCCCGGATGTATTCATTCATTTTAAGATTAAATTTTCAAATATCCAATTTGCCGCGTTCATTTTTCCTGAGCGATTTCCTGCGTTTTTCCTCCAGCCGCTTTTCCACTGAGACCTTCGATGGTTTGGTGCGTTTTCGGGGTTCAGGTACGACAAGCGCTTTTTCGAGAATGCCGAGCGCCCGTTCCACTGCTAACTGTTTGTTTTGAAACTGCGAACGTTGCTCATCGCAGGTTAGTTGCAGGTAGCCATCGTCGGTAATACCGGATGCCAGACACAAAAGTATCCGTTCTTTTTCTTTGTCGGTGAAGAGCGCCGATGCAGCAACATCGAACCACAGGCCAACTTTGGTTTCGGTCTTGTTCACATTCTGTCCGCCTTTCCCGCTACTCCGCGAAGTTCGGAAAGAACACTCATTTTCAAAGGCTGTGGAATCGATCATGCTGCTAAAAAACGCAAATATACGAAATAATATAAAATTTAGAAGGAGAAGGTATTGCTCAGGAGGGTCAACGCATTTAAATCATGCGCGGGCTAAAATTGTGATATAGAAATGTAGTAGAGACGTGGCATGCCACGTCTCTACAAAAATCATCACCCGTTGAGCGGTAATTGTATTGCCGCTCGGAACACTGCCGGATTTGTAATCCGGCCAACGGTTCGCGATCTCGCCGTGAGGCAATTACAAATTGCCCGGTGTTCCGAGCCGAATTGCAAATTCGGCTCAACGGCGCGATCTCACCGCAGGTAATTGTATTGCCGCTCAACGGCGTTGTAGAGACGTGGCATGCCACGTCTCTACAAAAATCATCGCACAAAATTACGCCGTGCGCAGTATAAATCAGTCAACTTGCAGAAAAAAAATTCCGTAACAAATTTTTTTTGATTTTTGTTCAAAAAAGCATTTATCTTTGTCTTCGGTTTTTGAATAAAAATTTGATGTCAAAAACATCCTGACAATCCTGTCAGCAGTTTCGCAGCCTGTCAGGGTCGGGTCGCCAGATTTGACAGGGAGTCAATAAAAATAAAGAATTATCAAACCCTTTTAAAATTAGATGACAAACGGGGCTGCGGCACGAAAAAATGGATATGCGGCATGGAAAAATGAGTCTGCGGCACGAAAAAATGGATATGCGGCACGAAAAAATGACTCTGCGGCACGAAAAAATGAGTCTGCGGCATGGAAAAATGGATCTGCGGCACGAAAAAATGACTCTGCGGCATGGAAAAATGACTCTGCGGCACGAAAAAATGACTCTGCGGCACGGAAAAATGACTCTGCGGCATGGAAAAATGACTCTGCGGCACGAAAAAATGGATCTGCGGCATGAAAAAATGGGTCTGCGGCACGAAAAAATGGGTCTGCGGCACGAAAAAATGGATATGCACCGTTACAATAACGGTATTCAATAGAATCAGGGAAGTTTAATCATAAAAATTTGGAAGATGGATGGAAAAGTAATGGCAGCGAAGCTGCTCAAGATGAATGAAGGTATCTCCGGAGTGGAAAACAATCCGGAAATACAGGAGAAGTTGAATCCCTTCGGCTATACGTTCGAACACATATCCGAAGGGCGAATATTGCTGGACAGGGCGACCGGCCTGATGACGGCACAGGTGAAGGGATATAGCAAGCAGTATCTCGCTTACGGCGAATTTGGCAAATTCTGGAAGAGCGTATATGGCGTCTACATGATTACCCTGAAGGTAGTACGTGTCGCCTTTACCGGAGAACCGGAGATGTTACAGCGTTTTAACGCAACCGGCGAACGGAACCGCAGTCTTTCGGGCTGGCTGCGCGATGCAAAGATACTGTACACCAATTTGCTGAACAGTCCGGAAGCGCTTGACGTAATGGGCCGGTACGGATATACGTTTGAAAAGCTGAACAGCGAATTTCAGGATGTGAGCGAAGTGGAACGCCTGCACAGTAAACATTTAAGCGAAATGGGAAATGCTCAGCAGTCGACTGTAGAACGCGACGAGGCTTTTGATGCCTTGTGCAAATGGTATTCCAACTTCCGCGCGATCGCCCGTATTGCCCTGTATGAGAAACCGCAGCTGCTGGAAGCGCTGGGGATTGTGAAAAAATAACCGTCGCGGCGCAAACCCTCAAGGCGGACGAAACCGCAACAGCCAACCCAACCGGGGGCTAAAATTCTGTAAGTGATGATCAATGTAGGAATTATAGGAGGAGCGGGTTACACCGCCGGGGAGTTGATGCGCATCCTGGTGCATCATCCGCAGGTAAAAGTAAGTTACATACACAGCAACAGTCATGCGGGGCGTCCGGTATGGGACGTTCACAATGACCTGATTGGCGATACGGATATGACATTTACCGGCAGCCCGGGCAAAGCCGATGTTGTATTCCTTTGCCTGGGGCATGGTAAATCGGTTGAATTTTTGAATACAAACCGTTTGTCGGGTAATCCAAAAATCATCGATTTAAGCCAGGATTTTCGTATCAACCGGCTGTTCCGGGCGCAGGATCATACATGCCGGGAATTTATTTACGGTTTGCCCGAATGTAACCGCGAACAGATCCGAAAAGCATGTTACATTGCCAATCCCGGCTGCTTCGCCACTGCGTTCGAATTGGCCTTGCTGCCATTGGCCAAAGCCGGACTGTTAACGGACGGGGTTCATGTTAACGGCATCACCGGCTCTACCGGGGCAGGACAGGCGCCCACCGCCACGGCGCATTTCAGCTGGCGCAACAACAACATCTCGATATACAAGCCTTTTACGCACCAGCATCTTCTCGAAGTACGGAAAACACTGGAAATTGCTGCCGGCAACACCATCCCCGAACTGAATTTCCTGCCGGTACGCGGCGATTTCACCCGGGGTATTTTCCTGTCGGCATATACGCCCACGCATTTGGAATTGTCCGAATTGCTGGATATTTACCGGCAATATTATGCCGATGCTGCATTCACCATCGTTTGCGAGCGCGAAATCAGCCTCAAGGAAGTGGTGGGCGCCAACAAATGCCTGTTGCGTGTGGAAAAACACGAAGGCAAGGTACTCGTTACTTCCGTCATCGACAATTTGCTGAAAGGCGCTTCGGGGCAAGCCGTGCAAAACATGAACCTGATGTTCGGCATCGACGAAAAATCCGGACTGGGACTGAAAGCAACCGGATTTTGATTGTAGCGCAGGACAAAAAGCTGTTATACCATGCGCGGGCTAAAATTATGATATGGAAATGTACCCGAACAGGTAGAATGTCCGTTGTTTTGTAGAGACGTGGCATGCCACGTCTACAGAAATCATCGCACTCTGTAACGAATTGTACGGGTAAAATGGAGCGATACGCGGTATCGGTTTGCATTGATTTCATAACCGGAGGTCGTTGACCTGAGTTACGAAAATTGAATAGTAATAATCACTCTTTAAAATTAAAAATCATGATGAAACGAAAGTTAAAAATCATGGCGAACCTGCTGTTAACGGCAGCCTTTGCCGCTGTCTTTGCTTCGTGCGGCAAAGACAACTCTAAACCTGTAGAGGCTACAGGCGTTACGCTCGACAAGACGACGCTCGCGCTCGTTGCCGGCGAGGAAGAAACCCTGGAAGCAACGGTAAATCCCGGAGATGCAGCCGACAAGAGCCTGACATGGACAAGCAGCGCCCCTGAGGTAGCTACCGTTGAAGCTGGCGCAGTAACGGCAGTAGCCAAAGGCACGGCTACCGTCACGGTCTCCACGGCCAACGGCGAGACGGACGCCTGCAAAGTCACGGTTGAGTACATAGTTGAAACGGTACTCATACCCAAAGGGGTTTTCCTCATGGGCAGTTCGGACGGTTCTGCTGAGGGCAGCGGCGCTCCCGGAACAGACCCGAATGCAACAGCCGCCGAGCCGGGCAGGTATTTAGAAGAAGAAACACAGCACGTGGTAACGCTCACCAAAGATTATTGGATGAGCAAATACCCGGTCACCAATGCTCAGTATGCCGAATTTCTGAACGCTGCCGGGATTGACGGCACAGGTGCAAAAGCAACTGTTCAAGATGGGGCGACACTGATAGAAGCAGATAGTCGGGGCATGTACTATAATGGCAATTTATGGGCGCCTGCGGCAACTTATGGAGATCATCCTGTGATTCGTGTAAGCTGGCGTGGAGCGAAAGCCTACGCCGAATGGGCGGGCGGCGATTTGCCAACCGAGGCGCAGTGGGAACGCGCGGCGCGCGGCGGCGTTGAAAACATGCCTTTTGGCATAGGAAACGGCAAAGTACTGACAGGCGCGATGGCAAACTTTAATGGACATCATCCTTATGATTTCGACAATGGCGGAGCGTATGATGATGAATCCGGCGCTTATGTAAACAGTACCACGGCAGTAGGCGCCTATTCGGCTTATGCCAATGATTACGGATTATATGATATGCACGGCAACGTACGGGAGTGGTGTTTGGACCGGTGGGACGGCAGCAGCTATGCAGGCTCCCCGGCCACAGACCCTGTTGGTGGAGCAGGTTCGTACGGCGTGGTTCGCGGCGGCTACTTTGAAGTGGAGGCCCGGTACTTCCGTTCCGCTTATCGTGACGCCTACGGCCTCAACGGCGGCGGCGACGACGACATCGGCTTTCGCGTGGTGTTTTATCCTTAGGAACTGTCAAGAAAATAGACGTTACGTTTCGGCGGCTTGAAAAGCCGGATTTTCATAACCGCAGGTCGCGACCTGACAGGATGAACCGGTTTGTTTCCAATACACTTTTTCGAGGGATGAATAAAATTACCATTGTAGAGACGCGATGCAACGCGTCTTTGCCACGTTTCACGGAGACGCGATGCATCGCGTCTCTACTACGCATCGCGTCTCCACAACAAATAAATGCAGCGATACGCGCTGCAAAGACGCGATGCATCGCGTCTCTACAATCAATCAAATCAAACGGTATAAAAATATATGCCAGACAAATTTAAAAACGCATACCGCATACCGCCGGCGCGGTGGCAGGACTGGGATTACGGGGCAAGCGCCGCGTATTTCGTAACCGTCTGCGCCGCACATCACGAACGGTTTTTCGGGGAAATCAGCAACGGCGGGATGATCCTGTCCGAAACCGGAAAAACCGTACAGGCCGAATGGCTGAAAACGCCCGCATTGCGACCCGACATGAATATCATGCTGGGCGATTACGTGGTAATGCCCAATCATTTTCACGCGATAATCGTGATTGGCAAAAGCCGCTACAATACGGGCGGGGGCGATGGCGGCGATAATGGTGGCGATGGCGCGGTAGAGACGCGATGCATCGCGTCTCCACCATGGCAATCGAACAGATTCGGTTCGCAATCAAAAAATCTGGCGTCGGTGATGCGCGGATTCAAATCGGCGGTAACGAAATTCGCCCGGATGAACCGTATTCCCTTCGCATGGCAAACACGTTTCCACGACCGCGTGATTCGCAATTTCGACGAACTGAACCGGATTGCATATTATATTAATGGTAACATCGAAAACTGGAAGGATGATGAATTGTATGTATAATAATGTAGAGACGCGATGCATCGCGTCTTCGTGTCTCTACCACGCATCGCATCGCGTCTTTGCCACGTTTCACGGAGACGCGATGCATCGCGTCTCTACATTTCAGGAATGTTTTATATCTTTGCATCTTTAAACTGTAAAGCATAAAGATATGGCAACTCCTGTTAGAATGGCGCCGGTACTTACCACCGAGGAAGAAATAGAATATTTTCACAAAACCTGGGCGGAATCGCTCAAGCGCCCTTATAAAGGCCCTTCCAAAGAAAAGATGGAAGAAATCAGTGCGTACGTCAGCAAATATCTTGACAAAAAAAAGGATGGATCTGTTTAACGATTGTGAATTTGTCGAATTGTCGCGCGATCGGTTAATAAATGCATTTGATTGTGGCGTTTAGTTATAGGAATCAGGTTAAAAATAAGGTCTTTTTGAGGGAGCAACCTCATTTTCACCTTATTTTTAAACAAAACAACCTCAGTAGGGCTGAGCGCATAACAATCCAAATACAATAACCTTATTACCTCATTTTAAGAAAGCTAAGTTTTCAGGAATGTTTTATATCTTTGCATCTTTAAACTGTAAAGCATAAAGATATGGCAACTCCTGTTAGAATGGCGCCGGTGCTTACCACCGAGGAAGAAATAGAATATTTTCACAAAACCTGGGCGGAATCGCTCAAGCGCCCTTATAAAGGCCCTTCCAAAGAAAGAAGAAAAGAAATCAGAGAGTATCTTAAAAAATGTCTCGACGAACAGGAAGATGATTGATTTACGCAGAGATTGTAAATTCATTAAATTGACGCAAACCGAAGAGCAGGAACGCGAAAATCTGAAAAAATCAGTTGCAGGAACAGAAATTTTGCGAACAAGGCAAATGTTTTTTGACCTGAAACGGTGCAAAATATAGCGAGCATCCTGTCCTCCGGACAGAGGAACCTTGAATTTTTAAACTTGAATTTTTGAACTTGAACCGATCATGAACTTATTTGACGTTTATCCCGTCATCGACATCGAGCCTGTAAAAGGCGAAGGATGTTACATGTATGACAGGGACGGTAATCAATACCTGGATCTTTACGGAGGACATGCTGTGATCTCCATCGGACACAGCCATCCCGTATACATGCGCCGCATTACGGAACAGTTGCAGCAGATAGCATTCTATTCCAATTCGGTAGTGATCCCGCAGCAGCGGCAGTTAGCCGATATGCTCGGCCGCGCTTCGGACTGCGGCGACTATAGCCTGTTTCTTTGCAATTCGGGCGCCGAAGCTAACGAAAATGCCATTAAGCTGGCGTCATTCCGCAACGGACGCAAAAAGGTGCTGAGCTTTGGCAGGGCGTTTCATGGCCGTACGCACGGTACTCTGGCCGTAACCGACAATCCGAACATCAGCGCGCCGGTCAATAGCCGCGACCACGTGACATACGTGCCCCTGAACGATATAAATGCCGTAGAAACAGCCTTGGCCAAAGGCGACATCTGCGCTGTGATTATCGAAGGAATACAGGGTCTGGCCGGGATCAATTGCCCTGACATCGAATTTCTACAGGCATTACGTTCGCTGTGCGACCGGTACGGCACGGAATTGATCCTCGACGAGGTGCAATCCGGTTACGGACGTACCGGCAGGTTTTTCGCCTTCCAGTATGCAGACATCCGTCCCGACATCATCACCACCGCCAAGGGCATGGGCAACGGATTCCCGGTAGCGGGCGTACTCATCCACCCCAAATACGAAGCCAGGCACGGCATGCTGGGGACAACATTCGGCGGCGGATACCTCGCCTGTGCAGCATCCATTGCTGTTCTCGAAGTGATGCAGCAGGAAGCGCTCATCGAAAATGCATTGAAAACAGGCAATTATCTCATCGAACAGTTGAAAGACATCCCGCAAATCAAGGAAGTACGCGGCCGCGGGCTGATGATCGGCATGGAATTTGCCGAACCCATCGCCGCCCTGCGCAGCAGACTGATACGCGAATACAAAATCTTCACCGGCGCTTCATCCGATAAACACGTATTGCGCATCCTGCCGCCGCTGAGTCTGAAACCGGAACAGGCGGATGTATTTGTGGACTGTTTGAAGAAATGTCTCCTGCAGGCCGGACAAACGCACAGCCACCTGCCCGAGCAATGATCACCAGCCTGCAAAACCAGCGGATCAAGGATGTCGTAAAGTTGGGCAATGCCCGCGAACGGCGCAAGCAAGACCTTTTTGTGATTGAAGGCGTACGCGAACTGACACTGGCTGTGGCCGGCGGTTATGGCATCCGCAGTCTGTTTGTGTGCGACGGGTTATTGAGCGTAGACGGCTCGATATTGCTCAAAAAATGGGGGATTCCGGTAGAGAAAGTCAGCGTCGAGGTTTTCAAAAAAATAGCTTACCGCGATGCATCCGACGGAATCATCGCATTATCCGGGCCAAAGCGCTTATCGCCGGATGCGATACGGTTGTCGGCTCATCCTTTCGTGATCGTGCTCGAAGCGGTGGAAAAACCCGGCAACCTGGGAGCAATCCTGCGTACTGCCGATGCTGCACGCGTGGATGCTGTGATCGTATGCGATCCGAAAACCGATATATACAATCCCAACACCATCCGTTCGAGCATCGGCTGTGTGTTTACGCAGCAAATAGCGGCCTGTACATCCGAAGAAGCCCTGCAATGGCTGAAACAGTCCGGAATCCGCATCCATGCAGCCGAACTTACCGCTTCGGAATGTTACTGCGAAACCGATTTCACCCGGCCGTCGGCTATTGTGATGGGCGCCGAAGCCGACGGGTTGACTGATTTCTGGCTCCGTAATGCCGACCGGCGCATCAGGATACCGATGCGGGGTTCCATCGATTCGCTCAATGTGTCCGTATCCACGGCAGTACTCACCTTCGAGGCGATGAGGCAACGGAAGAACCGGCTCCCTCTATCGTGACCAGTCCTGTGTTTCTTATGTGTTTTTTATCATTATCAAATCTGTCGGTTGGTTACCGGCGCCGAGCAATCCTTAACCACCTGAACCTTTCGGCAACCGAATGTGAACTGGTTGCGCTGATTGGCCGCAATGGCGTGGGGAAAAGCACCCTGATACGCACCATTGCCCGCCTGCAACCCGCCATATCCGGCGAAGTGATCGTTGCGGGAAAGCCGCTCGGGCAGTATGCACGGGGTGAGCTGGCAGGTTTGTTAAGCATTGTATCCACCGAGCCGGTTGGCGTATCGCACCTTACGGTAAGGCAGCTGGTTTCTTTCGGCCGTTTCCCGCACACCAACTGGATCGGGAAACTTACGGCAGAAGACATCGTGCCGGTTGAAGAGGCCATGCAGTTAGTAGGCATTACGATGCTTGCGGATAAAAATATCTACGAAATCAGCGATGGCGAACGGCAAAGAGCTATGATTGCCCGTACCCTGGCGCAGGATACCCGCCTGATCCTGCTCGACGAACCGACAGCTTTCCTCGATATGCCCAATAAATACGGGGTAATACACCTGCTGCACCGGCTGACACGCACCAAGCGGAAAACCATCCTGTTCTCGACCCACGATTTGGACATTGCCATGCAGGAAGCCGACAAACTCTGGCTTATGATCGATGATACCCTGTACGAAGGAGCGCCCGAAGACCTGGTTCTCAACCATCAGCTTGCCCGAGTGTTCGAGGGAACAAAACTTCATTTCGACGATCGCAGGGGTGGCTTCAACATCAAGCGCGAAGACATGAGGCCAATAACCCTTGCCGGGGACGGAAAATATTTTTACTGGACGGGGAAAGCGCTGGAACGGCTGGGGTTTGCCGTGCAGAAATGTGAAGACGAGCAGCGTGCGGATGTTGTTGTTTCCGGCGGATCACCTGCTCTGTGGACTTTGTTCCGCCGCGGGCAGCGCTTACAGTTTACTTCCGTATACGAATTATCGAAATGCCTGTCTATCAACAATAATTTAAAATAGTTCATGTATATTTTCATAACATTTGTCAAAAATATTTGGAAAACACATAAAAGTTTTTGTATTTTTGCCCGCGTCGAACGATTATCAAAAAAGAAAGTTAAAACCATGAAATCTATTAAATTGTTGAGTATTACGGTGGCATTATTGGGGCTTACCGTTGCTGGTTCAGCCCAAACGCTTCAGGAAGTTACCGATGCACGTAATAAAGGCGCCGAGCTAATGGCAGCCGGCGACTATGGCGGAGCCATCACCGAACTTGAAAAATGCGTTGATATAGCAAAAAAAGCAGGAGCTGAAGCAGACGAGCACCGTATCGTGGCCGAAGGCGCTTTACCCAACCTGTATTTGCAGAAAGCTGATAAAGTAGACAGTAAGGATTACCCCGCTGTATTAAAAGCGCTTGAAGAAGCCAAGGTAGCCGCTGAAAAATATAACAATGCAGAAGTAAAGGCCAAGGTCGATAAAGCTATACCCATGGTATACCTGGGCATGGGATCTGTCGATTTCCAGGCAAAGAAATTTCTCGAAGCCATCGCGTCATTAGACCAGGCAACCACATTAAATCCGGACATGGCCAAAGCATATTTCATCAAAGGCGCCAGCTATCAATCGTTGAAAGAAGACGATAAGATGATCGAAAATTACACGTTTGCTATTGAAAAAGCGAATGCAACCGGTGATGCCGCAACAGCAAAGAGCGCAACGGCACAGTTGAATAAGTTTTTCTTCAATAATGGCATTACCGCCATGAAGGTAAAAAAATGGGATGAAGCCATTGCTGCATTCAACAAAGCCGTTGAAGTGGATCCTGCATACGCCGATGCATATTACCGTGCGACTTCGTGCTATAACAACAAAAAAGACTGGAATAATGCTATTACCAACGGCGAAAAAGCCTTGGAACTCAGGGCCGGAGACGATGCAAAAGCTACCGACGGTATTTATTATGAGTTGGGTACTGCCTATGCCGGTAAGGGCGATAATGGCAAAGCTTGCGAATCTTTCAGGAAAGTAGTTAACGAACCTTTCCTGAAAGGAGCTAAGTACCAGATTGAAACAGCCTTGAAATGTAAATAAATCCTCTCTTTTATTTTTTTTCTTGAAAGGTGGACTTGGTGACAAGTCTGCCTTTTATCTTCGTAGCCAAATTTATCAAATATATTTTCTATGATACGGACAATATTTAGTTCAGTAATTTTATTCTGTGCACTCGGTATTCATGCGCAGGAATTGAAAGTCATTCAATTGAATGCTCCGGATAAAACCCGTGGTTCGGCCGTCATGAAAGCATTGAGCGACCGTCAATCCGCCCGCGAATATGCAACGAAAAGTCTTCAACCGCAAGATCTGTCCGATCTGCTTTGGGCAGCCAACGGCGTTAACCGCGCCGACGGCAAACGTACAGCCCCTTCGTGCCGTGATTTTCAGGATGTAGAGGTGTATGTGATCCTCCCTGAAGGCGCATACCTGTACGACGCCAGGGCGCATGCCCTGAATCCCGTATCAGCCGGCGATTATCGCGGAGCTGTAGCTAGCGCCGGTCAGGATTTTGCAAAGACTGCCCCGCTCAGTATCGTTTTGGTAGCCGACATGACCAAGTACGGCAACATGTCCGAGGGATCCAAACTCATGGCGGCAGTTGATGTCGGAATTGTGTGCCAGAACATCAATGTTGCCTGCGCCGGCTTGGGGCTTGCCACCGTACCCCGCGCCTCTATGAATCAGGCGGCGTTGAAGACCGCGCTGAAACTGACGGATAAGCACCTCTTGCTGATGAATAACCCCATAGGTTACCCGAAGAAGTAATATTATTTGATGACATAACTTGCCGCCGCATCTTTTGTATAGTTGATCTCATCCTCTTCAAATTGCGGCCAAACATAGATGATTTCGAGTTTGTTATAAGTAAGGTCAAATTTAATCAGTTTTGTGTTCCGACTCAAATCGATATTGCCCGATAACGCCCCGCCCGCACAAAACAATTCGGTCAATTGGATATTTTGAGTCAGGTTGAGAGATGTTAACTGTTTGCTGCCGCTGCACACCAGTTTTGTTAATGCAGTATTGTTGCTCAAGTCGAGGCGGGTGAGTTTGCTGTTGTTGCAATGCAACATCTGCAAGTCTTTATTTTGACTTAAATCGACATCGGTAAACGGGTTCTCTCCACACCACAACTGGGTGATCAGCGGATTATTCCGTACATCGAGACTGCTTAGCCTGTTTGTTCCGCACGAAAGCCTGCCCAATTTAGTATTCCTGCTTACATCGAGGCTGGTGAATTCATTCTGGTCGCAGTCAAGGACAGCCAATGCCGTGTTGTTGCTCACATTAATGCTTGTAATCCGGTTGATGGAGCAAAATATCCATGTCAATGCTGTGTTTTGAGTCACGTCAAGACTGGTAAGCAGATTACCCATGCAATTCAGATCTGTCAATTTTGTATTTTCCCTTACATTGAGGGTCGTAAGCTCGTTATAGTTACATTCCAGTATGGTAATTTCCTTATTCCTGCCAAGATCCAGGTATTCGAGCTTATTATCGTTACATTTCAGCTGCTTCAGTTTGGTAAAGTACTCGATACCTGCAAGCGAATGAATATCCGATTTCGAAATATTCATGACGGTTATTCCCTGCACTTCTGTCAGGCTGAGTTTTCCGTCCCTGGGCGATTGATCATAACTGTCAAGGCAAAACTTCCTGAAAGCCTCATCTTCAATTTTTTCGGCAACATTCACCCCGGCCTCCTGCATCACTTTAATCGTATCTGTTTTCACACCGTCGCCCGAAATGGCTATCCACGCAGTTCGCCTCGAAAATGCGGAATTTTCGCCAACCGTGAGCATGATCGTTGCATTACCCTTACCGTGTGTAGGGTTAACTTCCAACCAGTCTATACCCTGCTCTACCGTAACAGTCCAACTGACGCCGGTTGATATGTCGATTGTCGGCTGTTCCTCCGGAAATGCTTCGATGATGAGACTTTCCGAAGAAACAGTTATTTCCTGAGATTTTTCGCACGATACCAGTATCCAGCCGGTACACGCCATCAACAAACCGGCTTTTGCAAAAAGACGAAGATATTTCATGGTGATCCTTAATTACGTTCTCCTCTTATACGTATTATAGGTCATTTTGTTTCAAGCGTATGATTTTTTGAAAAGCAGCGATTGGTACATGAAAAATTTTTCCGATATTTCACATTTGTTAAACAGGCCGGGAAATCAGTAAAAGCCTTATCAATTGTCACTATTCTATATATTTGAAGTTTAATAATTCACTGTATGGCAACAACACATGTCAATATTGACCACGATTGGGAACAAAGCGTAAAAGAAGGGAAACTGAAAATATTCTTTGGCATCATGCCGGGCGTGGGGAAAACCTCGGCCATGTTGCAAGCAGCTCAAGCCGAAGCTGCCAATGGTAAACAGGTGGTGATAAGCGCCGTTACCTGGCAAACATGCCCCGAAACAATGGCATTGATGGAAAAACTCGAAGTGGTTCCTCCAAAAAATATAAATTACGTTGGTGTTTCATACAAGGAAATGGATACAGAGGCCGTCTTAAAAAGGCATCCGGATATAGTGCTGATTACCGATCCGGCCCACACCAATGCTCCGGGAAGTCGCCACCTGAAACGATACCACGATATCCGGGAACTGCTTCATAACGGGATTGATGTATATGTGACCTTGAATGTGGTACAGTTAGAGAGCTATACTGAATTTTTTTATGAAATTACAGGACATATGATGCCGACGGTTCCCGACGAATTCTTTGGCCAGGCCGACGATGTGGAACTGATAGACATTGATCCGGAAAAATTAGTGAAACGCCAGCGCGAAGGGAAAATATCCAGTACAGGACTTCCCGAACAGGACCTCGAAACCATATACCAGAAAGAAAAAATCGAAGCCATCCGGAAAAGGTTTTTCCAGATGACCCTCGACAGGGAGAACTGGCAAAAGCAACATGCCAACTGGCCCTCGAAAATCAGGAGTCGCGTGCTTGTGCTTATCGGACCCGATACGATCACCCCTCAGGTTATACGGCGGTCGAAAGCCCTGTCGGTGGCCATCAATACGGACTGGATCGCCGTGTATGTAGAAACCGACCGAACCCTGACCGAAAGCGAAAAGAGCCTGTTGGAAAACAATATTAAACTTGCCCGGCAGTTAGGCGGTACTTTGATTACTTACGTGAGCAATGACCCGGTGGAGGCGCTTATTGAAGTATCCCGAAGGGAAAGGATTTCGCACATTATTCTTGGGAAAACACGCCGCGGACAGATCGTTGGTCATCACGAACACAGTTTTCTCAAACGGTTGCTGCGATACAGCGGCCATATCAACGTCTCGGTTACTTGTGGAGAAACGGATGATCTCAACGAAAAAAAACGGTTATTCCACATAGACAGGCCGGTACCCGGCATCGGCACCAAGACGCTTACTGTCACAGCTGCAATAGTTACGGGTTTGTTGTGTACCGTACTCAAGAACAAGATCGATAATGACGCCCCTCCGTTTATAGTGATCCTGCTTCTGTTCATGATGTCTGCCGTGGTGCGGTCGAGTTCGATGTTGGTAGTAATGATGATCACTGTTTTAGCCTGCTTTATCCTTGCCATACCGCCATTGTTTGCATTTCCGTTCAATTTCCCTTCGGATATTTCGATATTGTTGATGTTCAGTGTGATCGCACTTCTCAGCGGATTTCTTACCCTGCGTATCAGGACACAGGACCACGAAACTTTCAGGCGCGAGAAACAGTCGAACGCCCTGTTCCTGCTCACCAAGAGGCTTTCAGAAGCAACAAGCATCAAGGATATGGTAGATACCAGCACCGAAAACCTGCTGAAATATTTCGATGTTCAGGTATTTTTTATTTTCCTTAATGAGGATCGTCAACCAGCCAACTTTAAATATCTCCCTAAAGGAGTAACACTGACGGAACAGGAACAGGACGCAGCGATATGGTCATTCAATCAAAATAAACCGACCGGCCGATTTACCGGCATCATGTCGTCGGGCAGGTACGCTTACTACCCGTTGGTCGGGAAAGGGCGTAAGATCGGCGTATTAGTTACAAAACCCGAAAAACCGTTCGGCGCCAAGGATTATATATCATGGGACGCCTTCCTGGCACAGATTGCCCAGTCGTTCGAACATCAATATCTGGAGATGAGTGCCCGCCGCACCAACCTGCTGAACGAGTCGGAAAAATTGTACAAAACGATTTTCAATTCTATTTCGCACGAATTGAGGATACCGATTTCCACCATCATGGCAGCCTCTGATGTATTGCTCACCGCCAGGCACTCGGAACATGTCCGCGATGAGTTGTATGTGGAAATACTGGAAGCAGCCAAACGACTTAACCGGCTGGTGGAAAACCTGCTGAACATGTCGCGGCTCGAATCGGGCCGTATTGCGGCACATCCCGATTGGTGCGACATTCACGACCTGTTCAACCGCGTGGCCGAAAATCTGGAAGAAGAACTCCGGCATTTCAACTTCGAGATTATCGTTCCCGAGTCGATGCCCCTGGTTCGTATCGACTATGGCCTGATGGAACAGGCAATCAATAACCTTGTATACAACGCTACTGTATATGCCCCGCATGAAACGCCTGTCTGCTTGAGTACCTGTTACGAGAACGGTTTTTTGATCATACAGGTGACGGATAGAGGCCCCGGTATCGACCCAGGCATACTCACCCATGTGTTTAACAAATTCTGGCGGCCACAGGGCGAAAAATCAGGAGGGATCGGCCTGGGACTGTCCATCGTGAAAGGCTTTGTGGAAGCGCATAACGGTACGGTATTCGTAGCCAACAGGAAAAAAGGCGGCGTCCGTTTTACCATCATGATCCTTACGGAAAGATCCGATTATTATGCCAATAAAGGTAATGCCGGCGATGAGATAACTGTGGATATGTGAAAAGATGAAGAGTGGCAAAAAAAAAGCATGTCTTGGGGACATGCTTTTGATGTGTTGTTTGACGATCAATTATTTTTCTTCGGCAGGTTCCGGCTGATTAACCTTTACCAAATCGATTTCGAAAATGATGACGCTGTTGGGTTTGATCTGTCCGCCGGGGGCGCCTCTTTCGCCATATCCCAATTCCGAAGGAATATATACTTTCCAGGAGGAACCTTCATTCATCAGGGTTAAAGCTTCTGTGAAACCGGGAACCAGACCGCTGACATTGAACGTTGCCGTATCGCCGCGTTCTTTGGAACTGTCGAATACGGTTCCGTCAACCAGCGTGCCATGATACACTACCTGAACCTGATCTTCCTTGGTGGGTTTAGCTCCTGTTCCCTCTTGAACGATCTCGTATTGCACGCCGCTGGGAAGAGTTACTACGCCCTGTTTTTTCTTGTTTTCTTCAAGAAAATCCTGCCCTTCTTTCAGATTCTTTGCACTGGCCCTGGTTTGCAGGTTCATGAAGTACTGGCTTAAATACGTCTGAACTTCCTGCATTTTCTGGTCATCAACCGCTTTTCCGGCTTGAACGGCTTCCTGTACGCCCTTAGCCAACGCATCAATATTGAAATCGTCAATATCAGAATTTGCGATCTGTGTTCCCAAGTTAATTCCCAAATAATAACTTGCCGAATCGGTGTCGGTTTTCAAAGAGACTTTATAGTTGGGCTTTCCTCCACCGCAAGAGGCCAACAAAATAGTGGCCGATACCAAAATACTTAAAGCTATATGCTTATTATTATACATGTTATTTATGATTAAAAAATTTAGTTGCGAAATTATGATAAAACTATGGTTTAGATATGTTAAAAAATCCTAATTATTGATGGATAACAACTCAACCTCAAAAACGAGCGCCGAATTGGGCTCAATTGGGCCGCCCGGCCTTGGATTTTCTCCATAAGCCAGTTCCGACGGGATATACAGTGTCCATTTTGAACCAACAGGCATTAATTGCAACGCTTCTATCCATCCGGGTATAACCTGATTGACCGTCAACTCGATGGGTTGCTTCCGTTCAACAGAACTGTCGAAAATGGTGCCATCAATCAGGGTGCCGTGGTAATGGACAGTTACTTTGTCGGTAGCGGTGGGTTTTGCACCGACACCTCTCTTGATAATCTTATACTGCAGGCCGCTGGGCAAGGCAACTACTCCAGGAGCGCTTTTGTTGCTGTTCAGGAAAGCGTGGCCATCCATCAGGTTTTTTTCGTACTTGAGCTGTTGCATTTTCTGGTATTGCCTGTTGACAACTACATTTGCCTGGTCGGACGTCATATCAAGGGTTTCGTTATGGATAACTTTTTGTACGGTCTGGGCAAAAATATCGGCATTGATGATTTGAAAACCGCCGGATTGTATGTTCTTGCCAAACAATATCCCCAAGGCATAGCTTACGGAATCAACCTCGGTTTTCAATTTCTGGCCATGGGCAGTCGTTATACTAACCACGACACATACCAGTACGCCAATGATTTTTACTTTCATACCATACAAAATTTGGGATGCAAAGATATATTTATTTATCGGTATAACGACCATAGATGGCAATATTTATCAATATTCCTTTCTTTTACGACGGCGCCTGTTTTCTATTTTGGCTGGCCATACAAAGCAATTGTTGGTTTTTGATTACTTTTGCACCAAAATTTTGAATGTAGAAATCAAAAAATTATAGATGGCAAACAGCATCATCCTCGAAAAACTGGAAGCAGTCAAACTGCGTTACGAAGAAATCGGGCAGCAGATCACCGATCCCGAAGTGATGGCCGACATGAAGCGTTACGTGAGGTTAAACAAGGAATACCGCGACTTGGGGCCGCTTATCGAAGCATACGGCGAATACCGGAATGTGCTGAGCAACCTGGACGAAGCCCGAAATATGCTCCAGAGCGAAAAAGATGAGGAACTCCGCGGAATGGCCAAGGAAGAAGCAGATACACTGGGCCAGCAGGTAGAGCCGCTCGAGGAGAAGATCAAACTGTTGCTGCTCCCGTCCGATCCGGAGGATGATAAAAATGCTGTGATGGAGATACGCGCCGGAACCGGCGGAGACGAAGCCGGTATCTTTGCAGGCGATTTGTACCGCATGTACGCTCGATATTGCGAAACCAAAGGCTGGAAAGTGGAAGTAACCAGCATGTCGCCCGGTACATCCGGCGGATTCAAGGAAATAGTGATGAGCATTACCGGGAACAAGGTGTATGGAACACTCAAATACGAATCGGGCGTGCACCGTGTACAGCGTGTGCCCAAAACCGAGACGCAGGGACGCGTGCATACCTCGGCGGCAACGGTGGCTGTGCTGCCCGAAGCTGGCGAATTTGATATTGAGTTGAATATGAATGATGTTCGAAAAGACACGTTCTGTTCATCGGGTCCTGGCGGACAGTCGGTGAACACTACCTATTCGGCCATCCGCCTGACGCATATCCCCACCGGTATCGTGGTACAGTGCCAGGACGAGAAGTCGCAGATCAAGAATTTCGAGAAAGCGCTCACCGAGTTACGTACACGCATCTATAACCTCGAATACCAGAAGTACCTGGACGAGCTGTCGTCCAAACGCAAAACCATGGTCTCCACCGGCGACCGTTCGGCCAAGATACGGACGTACAATTACCCGCAAAGCCGGATCACCGACCACCGTATCAATTTTACGCTCTATAACCTGCCTGCCGTGGTCGATGGCGACATCCGGGAGCTGATTGACAAACTGCAGATGGAGGAAAATGCGGAACGTCTTAAAGACAGCGGACTTTAACAGTTTCGGGTTTCGGGTTTATTTCCTGAAACTCCATGTTCCGTTCAATTCGTCGACTTCGTTGCATGCTGCAAAGCGATGTTCGTTTAAAATCCTGACAGTCGCCCGAACCTTCTGTACCAACAGGGTCCGTGACCGGAGAACTTGCATAACTGCTGCGCCTGTCCAAACACCACTCCGCTACATTGCCGTGCATATCATATAATCCATAATTATTTGCATAATCCGAACAGGCGCCTACTTCCGTGGTATGGAGTAGATTAAAGTTTGCCATCGCGGGGGTCAACTGTGTGCCGTCTCCTATGGTTATCAGTATGAACAAACCAAATAATTTTTGAGCCGAACAATTTGTTTAATTGGCTCAAAAGTTATATTTTTGTGAGCCGAATATTTCAATTAATCGGCTCACAATTTTATATGTATGATATATAACTGGCAAAATAAAGATTGGGCAAATTTCACTTACAAAAATTTGAATGTAAGCGATATAACTTCCCGCTTTGTGGAGTTGTCCGATGAAACCAAAGTTCTGTTACAGCAAAAAAACATTGCAGAACAACAGGAAGAAATGCTCTGTTTTTTAATTTCGGAAGCCGAAAAAACTTCCGAGATTGAA
>JAISCQ010000055.1 GCA_031265445.1 Bacteroidales bacterium | reverse complement strand
TGCCTTCCTTCCGGCTTACGGATATAAGCGTGTTTTCGACGCGTATGGCGTCCCAGTACCTGTCGTAAGCTGCCAGTTCGGCTTCGGTGAAGGCGCCTTCCTCGCACATGTCCAGCGCCTGGCGGATGTACTCGTTCTCCTTCAATTCCTCGGGTACAACGCGCATATCTTCCTCCACTTCTTTCAGGAAGCGAAGCCACAGCACCGCCATCCGACGGTCGGCCCAGTTCTCCGCCCTGAACTTGGGAAGTTCAACCATCACAAACTCCAGCCCCTCGATCACCTCATTCGTGTTTTTGTCGTTCACGATGCGGTAGTGGTGATAGAATTCCGGCGTCTTTTCCTCAAAGGCCTCATTGAGTATGGCCAGAGCGTATACCGGCTGCAGAAGATCATATTTTTCTCCTTGTTGCAACTGACAAACATATGCTTTTGAGGCATTGAACACCATCCGGTTGGTGAAAGCGTTGTTCCAGTGCATTTGCATCTCCACAATGAACTGACGTCCGCGATGGTCCCTGCAGCGGACGTCCACGATGGTATTTTTCCTCGTCGGACTGTCCGGCACCTGTTCGGCAGGAAGATACTCCAGACTTTCTATCTGCTGATCCTCTTCCAGAGGCATCAGCGCATTGAGGAAACTCTTCAGCAGATCGGGATGTTCGCCGAAGATCCGCTTGAAGGGTAAATCATTTTTCGGATCAAGATAACGTGCCATAATCGTAAAATTATTTCTTTAATGACCGCGCAAAGGTAACACATATTTATTATATCAACCGAATTTCACTTGAACTTTATGCAAAAGAAATCATCGAAAGCAACAGTATATCATTTTATTACAACCATATTTTCAAATGTGCCCCGTGATCATACGGTTGGGAAATTGTTTTTTTGTACTTTTGTCAATCCTTATACGTCCCCTGAAATGAGAGTTTATTATGTGATAGCCTTCTGGCTCGTTTTTTTGGTAACGCCCGATTTGTTCGCGCAGAAAATCACCGCCGAAGATTATATCGACACTTATAAAGACCTGGCCGTTTCGGAAATGAAACGAAGCGGCATACCGGCCAGTATTACGCTGGCGCAGGGAATACTCGAGTCGGCCAACGGCAATAGCCGCTTAGCTGTTGTTGCCAATAACCACTTCGGTATCAAGTGCCACGGATGGGAAGGTAAAGAAATTTACCACGACGACAACAGGAAAAGCGAATGTTTCCGTCATTACAAAACCGCCGAGGAATCGTACCTTGATCATACCGATTTCCTGATGACCCGTAGCCGTTACGCATTTCTCTTCGAATACAGGTCGACCGACTACAAGAACTGGGCAAAGGGACTGCGCAAAGCAGGCTATGCTACCGATCCGAAATATCCGCAGCGGCTCGTCGATCTGATCGAGCGTTACCGTCTGTACCGGTACGATACGGATGTGAAGCCGAGCAGGAAAGCGGTCGACAAATCGTCCCCGGCAACTGCCGAATCGAAGGACAAAACCGCCAAAGCGGATGCTTGGGACGATTTCTCGTCCTTCAATATTGAACGGCGTCCGGTAAAGAAAAACAACGGTACGGACTATATCACCGCTAAAGAAGGCGACACTTATACCTCGTTGAGCAACGAATTGGACATGATGCCCTGGCAATTACCCAAATACAACGACGTCAAGGCATCCGACGAGCTGTATGAAGGCCGGATCGTATACCTGCAACCCAAACGACGGAAAGCCGAACGGAGTTACGAAACACATACGGTAAGCGAAGGAGAGACGATGTATTACATCTCGCAAAAGTATGCCGTCAAATTATCGCGGCTATATACGCTCAACCGGATGGAAGAGGGAACACAGCCCGAAACCGGCGATATTTTGAACTTACGCAGGAAAAAAAGGAAATAGATGTTTCGAGTTTCGGGTTTCGGGTTCCGGGTTTTGAGTTTCGTGCTATCCTTGTTGCTCACGCTTAACATTGGTAATGCGCAGCAAGTCGATACTGTTTTCCGCCGACCGCTGGATCTTCCGGTATTACTTTCGGCCACTTTCGCAGAATTGAGGGCCAACCATCTTCATTCGGGCGTCGATTTCCGTACACAGGGCGCCACAGGGCACAAGGTTTACGCCTGCGAACAGGGTTACGTATCACGTATCTCGGTTTCGCCTGTCGGCTACGGCAATGCGCTGTACATTACACATCCTAACGGCTATACCACTGTCTACGGGCATTTGAACGCTTTCAACAGCGATATTACCACATACGTAAAGCAGCAGCAATACAAACTGGAACGGTTTGCCGTCAACCTGTACCCCGACTCCGCGCGGCTGCCCGTGAAGCGCGGCGACGTGGTCGCCTTTTCGGGAAATACGGGTAGCTCGGGCGGACCACACCTCCATTTCGAGGTGCGCGACACCAAAACCGAAGAACCCATCAATCCGTTACATTTCGGCTTCGGGGTGAAAGATCAGGTAGCCCCCATCATGCGGCGCCTGGCTGTTTATCCGCTTGGTAAAGGAAGCACGGTGAACGGCTCGGCGGACAGACTGATCCTCGATCTCGAAAAATCGGGAAAAACATACCGGATTGCCGGAGGAAAGAAACTGGAGATCGTGGGAAAAGTTGCTTTCGGAATCGACGCCTACGACCAGACTTACGGTTCGGCCAATCGTTGCGGGCCGTACAGTATCAGGCTCTGGGTGGACAGTTCCATGATGTTTTCGCAAACCATGGACCGGTTTTCATTTGATGAATCACGGTATATCAACAGCCTGATAGATTATGATTATTACATCAGCCACCAGGTACGGTTCAACCGCATGTATATAGAACCGAACAACCGCTTGAGCGTATACGACCGGCAATTAGATCGCGGCATCACGTCGTTTCCCGATTCGGGGGTTCACAAGGCGCTGGTGATCGTCCGCGACTTCCATGGCAACGGTTCGCGGCTCAACTTTACTTTCGAATACGCGCCGGGAACAGCGCTACCGGCGCATATACCGGAGATATTCACTCTCCCCGGCATGAACGAAAGCGCATACAAAAGAGAATTTACGCACGTACAGCCCGGCCTGCGCGTAACCATCCCTGCCGACGGGCTGTACGGCGAAATTGATTTTACATGTCTTACCTCCGGTCGTCCCAGGGGGCTATATTCGGATGCATACAAAATTCATCATCCCGGCACACCCCTGCACAAGGCCATGACCATCGAAATAGCAGCCGACAGCCTGCCGGAACGCTTGCGCGAAAAGGCTTTAGTGGTACGGATTGAACCCTCGGGACGGCGTTCGTCTGCAGGAGGCGCATACCGCGACGGCGTGGTGAGTACCGGCTCGAGCGTATTCGGGGAGTTTGCCGTCGGCGTGGACACGGTTCCTCCGCGCATCACACCCGTCAATATCAAGAATGGTGCAAATATGCGGGGCATCCCAAGCATGAGGTTCAAAATCAGGGATGATTTTTCGGGCATCCATACCTGCAACGGATGGATTGACGGACAATGGGCGCTTTTTGAATACGATGCCAAAAACGACCTGCTGTATTACAGTTTCGATGCCGGTCGCCTGACCGAAAATACGCAGCACACACTCGAACTGAAAGTGATAGACAGCAAAGGAAATACGGCAGAATACAAAGCAAGGTTTACCCGTTAGGCGCCTCTACGGTTCATCTTTTTTTGAACCGTCATTTCGCATACTTCGCGTACTTCTAATCTTGCGACAGCATCATGCGCGACACACTAAAAAACCCGGAGGTTTCCATAACTCCGGGTTTTTTACAGGGTTATTGCCTGTTATTTGTTTTTGATCTCGTCGGCTTTCTTTTGGGCTGCATCCATGATTGCGGCTGCCTGCTTTTCGCCTTCCTGCTCTACCTTCACAGCGCCGGCCTCGCCTTCCTTGCGGAGCTTGTCGGCAGCGGCCTTAGCCAGGCGTTTTTCAATGGCCGATTTCGACGCCGCATCTTTTTCCAGCTTGTCGGCATTGGCGCTGGCTTCGCTACGCAGCCTGTCGGCTGTCTGTTTGGCGGTGTTGCGGATGTTGTCGGCTTTCTTTTGGGCTTCCTCCATCAATGCATCCACCTGCCTGTTCACCTCTTCCTTCACCTGCGTTTTCACTTCTTCCACCTTTTGGGTGATCACTTCTGTCACCTGCGCTTTCACGGCTTCGGTAATGCTACCCGCCATGTCGGCAATGCTGAGTTTCACTTCGGGCTTGGCGGCTGTTCCGCCCACCAGTCCGGTTACCTTAAATTCCTTGATGCTTGAGCCTCCGGGAATCTTGTCCAGGAGACCGGCAGCGGCCGAACCCACCGACGAAGTCGGCACAGCTACATTCACCTTGTAATTCAAGGTCATATCCAAGCCCTGGTCGCCCGTGAGTTCGAGCCTGGCCTGCGATATATTCATCTGTACCGGTTCGATCATCAGCCGTCCGTCCCTGATCTCGTACTTGATGTTAACGTTTCCCGGGGCAGGGGTACGCCATTGTTCGTTTTTCAACAGGTCGGCCATCGTTCCGAACAGTTTTGAGTTCCGGATTTCCATATTCTGCGTTTGTAACACGCCTTTGGATGACACTGTATTCAACACGGGGCTGAGCTGCTCGTCGAGGACGCCGGACAGGGTCAGGCTGGCCGACACTTTACCCGTATAGTTCTGCGGCTCGGGCAGTATCTTTTCGAGCATGGAGAACGACGAGAGCGCCGACGTGATGTTGAATTGCCTGATGTCCATCCCGAAATCGACCGAAGGAACCCTGACGTCCTGCGTACTGTATTCGCCATTGAGTATCATACTCCCTTCCAGCAGGTTCATGCCGAGATTCTGCATGCGCACCTTGCCGTCCTTCACCAGCAACACACCGGCAGTATGGGTAATCGTCAATTTGTCGAACAGTATCTTGCCGATGCTGGCGTTCATCGTGAAGTCAATATTTCCGGGCACTTCGATGACACTCATGGGAACCGTGTCGGCAGGCGCGGTTTCGGCGCTTTCGCCCGTCATAAACTCGTTGAGGTCGATGGTGTTCGATTTCAGGGCGAGTTTGCCGCGTATCGTTTTATTCTTGAAAACATACGGTATGAAATTTTCCAGGGTGCCGTTCAAACCGATATCCGAGCGTCCGATCATCGCGTCGAAGTTCACCAGGTCGACTTTTCTGGGCGTAAAATCGAGTTGCGTGCCTGTGATCTTCACCCCTTGCGGGAAATCAGGACTCTCAAAATCGAAGCCGCTCAATTTCAGCATCCCCCCGGCTTTGAAGTCTTCGTACTGTTCCTTTTCCAGAGTGGACATACGTCCGGCCAGCGAAAGGTCACATTCCAGGAGGCCTTTCAGGGTAACGCTATCCAGCGGAATGATGTCCGACAGGGAATTGAAATCTATTTTACCGGCAAACTTAGCCGCTACCTGCATATCGCTGTCGGGAGTTTTCACGTGCAGTTCGGCATCGAACGGGTTGCCGGCCATTTCGAAATGGAACCTGTCTACGTCCACGGTGGTACGGTCGAATACCGCGCCGTCATAAAACACGCCTGCTGCAATGCTGATCTTATCCACCGACCTGGGCAGGTCGGGATACTGGAACATGGCATTGTCAACCGTCATGTTGAGGTGGGCGTCGGGCATCTGCCCGTCGTTGTAGACGCCTTTCAGGTTGCCGCTCAGGGTAAGGCTTCCCGCCGTCTTTACCTGTTCGAAATCCTTCATGTAAATGGCCGGGATGAGCGACAGCAGGCTCTTGAAGTCGGTCCTGTCAGTGGCGAATGTCAGGTCTGTATGGATGCCGTCGGCAGGCATCCGCACCGAACCGGCAAACTTCAGGACAATTTCATTCAGGTTGAATTGATTGTCCTTGAAAGTAAAGCCCATGTTTTTCAAATCGGCCGCTATTTCCGAAACAAAGCCCACCCGCGCCTTTTTCAGCATACGGATGCCGTTCATCCGGAAGCTGACTTCGGAAATGCCCAGTTCCATGTTCAGGTCGGCGTGATCCTGAGTCATGTCGCCACGCAGGCGGAAATTGAGATCCTTCACCGTTGCCTCCATCTTACTCGAATCGTCGCGATAGATGATGTCCGCTTTGCGGATTTCAAACTTCCTGAGCGCTACCCTGAATGTGGTTGCGGATGTGTCTTCGGGTGCAGTTTCCATTTCGTCGCCGGGTTTCATGATGTCCCAGTTTACATGGCCGTTGTCCAGCACATGCGCATACAGCCTTGCCCGGTCTAACAACACCGATTTTACCTGGATGTTGTCCATCCTGAGCACACTCATCATGTCGACCGTGGCGCTGAATTCTTTGAATGTCACCAGCGTGTCGCCTTCAAACCCGTCTGTGCCGATAACGGTCAGGTCTTCCAAAACCACGCAGACATTCGGGAAATTGCGGATGAACGACAGTTGCAGGTCGGCAAAGTCGACTTTTGCCGTCAACATCCTGTTCAGTTCGCTTTTAGCGATTTCGATGATTTTACCCTTGAACAGGAAAGGGGTAACCAATAATATAACAACAATTACCAGTACGGTAATCAGGACTATTTTCAGAGATTTCTTAACGATTTTCATGGAGATATGTTTTTAGATTTCGATGAATCACAAAATTTCGATACAAAAATAAATAATTTCTACAGCAAGTTTCAAGAAAAATCAAATAATGGTAAAGATTCTGTTTTACAGCGTCATTTTCTCCTTTTCGGAGCTTTTTCCCCAACGTTCGATTAAACGATATTCAATCTTTTGCCTCCCTGTTCCTGTTTTCTGTCCAAATCTCCCAGGCCTTATCGGCTTGCAGGTGCAGCATGCGTTCGCCGTTGCACGCTGTGGCGCCTGCTTCGCGTCCCTTGCGCATCAACAGGGTCTCCCCGGGATTGTACACCAGGTCGTACAAAAAATGTTTTTCCGTCAGATGCTGATACGGGATCGGAGGATATTCGTCGATGTTCGGGTACATCCCCAAAGGCGTTGTGTTCACGATCAGGGAATGAGCAAGCATGTCGGCGGCCTCCAGCTGGCCGTATGTTTTGTATACCGCCTCGCCTTCCCTGCGCGACACAAAATGTGTATCAATACCCAGCCCGAACAGCGCGCAGGCTACCGCTTTGGATGCACCTCCTGTCCCCAGCACCAGCGCTTGGCGGGGTAATTCCACATCGCGCGCCGCAAACCATTCTTCCAGCGAACGGCTAAATCCATATACATCCGTATTGTAGCCTTTCAGGGATATATCTTTCCCGTTGCGTATGACCTGTACGGTATTGACAGCGCCGGCAGTCCCGGCAACATGGTCCATCCCGTCAAGAAAAGGAATGATCTGCTCCTTGTAGGGGATGGTTACATTGAATCCGTGCAGATCGGGCTGTTGCTTCAGCAGGTCGCACAGCTCCCAGATCGTTCCGATCGGGAAGTTTCTGTATGAATACCCTATATACCCTTCTTTTGCAAACTTTTCGGTAAAATATCCCTGCGAAAAGGAATGAGATAAAGGATATCCTATTAATCCGTATAAATAGATGCCGTTCATTATTTGAAATGCGGTTTTGGTTTTGTCTGTTCTGACGATCCTGACAGTAAAGCAGACGAAGTCATACTTCCAAATCAAGGGAAAGTCTTAAAGAACTGTCAAGAAATAGACGTTACGTTTCGGCGGCTTGAAAAGCCGGATTTTCATAACCGCAGGTCGCGACCTGCGGAAAGGAGATGTCTCGCGGCCGCTGCCTGAAAGGCAGGATTTCAGGCAGCAGTGGAGGAGAGACGCGTCTTCCGCAAGCTGCGCTTCGCTTGCATGCGGTTACGAAAATAAAGCCCTTTGGGCTATGATGCCTTGAGAAAATTTTGGACAATGTAATCATGAAAAATGTAATGCTTATTTTCTGATAACTCCTAAGTAAACGACGCTTTAAATTCTTCGAAATTCTTCAGGTCTTCGAAAAGGATATTGAATTTCGGTTCCACGGATGTCAAAACTTGCGTTTATAATTTTACCGACATATCTTTGTATGGTCATTTTCGAATGTTTTCGGAAAGGTAATGATTTGATAGCGTATGAAAATACAGATGTGCGACCTTGTCGGTCAATACAGGAAAATTCAACCCGAAGTTGACGGGGCGATATCGCAGGTGATCAACAGTTCCGCTTTTATCAACGGGCCGCAGGTAAAAGAATTTAAAGCAAATCTTGAAAAATATACAGGAGCCGGGCACGTGATTCCATGTGCGAACGGCACGGATGCACTGCAGATTGCTTTGATGGCGCTGGGTTTGCAGCCCGGCGATGAAGTCATTGTTCCGGCATTCACCTATGTAGCGGCAGCTGAAGTGATTGCTTTGCTGAAGCTGGTGCCGGTCATGGTGGATGTGGATCGTGAATCATTCAACATCACCCCGGCACATATCGAAAAAGGTCTGTCTTCGAAAACAAAAGCCATGATCCCGGTTCACCTTTTCGGACAAAGTTGCCCGATGGAAGAGATCATGGACTTCGCGCAAAAACACCATTTGTTTATTATAGAAGACAACGCACAGGCCATTGGCGCATGGTATACCTTTTCAAACGGCTCTAAAAGACAAACCGGAACCATCGGACATATCGGCTGCACTTCATTTTTCCCGACCAAGAACCTGGGCTGCTTTGGCGATGGCGGCGCTTTGACGACCGAAGACGACCTCCTGGCCGAGCGCCTGCGGATGATGACCGTGCACGGGCAAGCTGTAAAATATCATCATGAAGTATTGGGATGCAATTCGCGTCTGGATACGTTGCAGGCGGCCATCCTGAATGTCAAGCTTCGGCGCCTGGACGAATATACGCACGCCCGGCAACGGGCTGCAAAAATCTATTCCGAAGGATTGAAAGATGTTGCGGGGATAGCGCTTCCCGGGGAAATGCCTTATTCCACGCACGTTTACCATCAATACACCCTGAAAGTGAAAGATGGCAGGCGGAATGCCCTGAAAGCATATCTTTCGGAAAAGGGCGTTCCGTCCATGATCTATTATCCGTTGCCGCTCAACGGGCAGAATGCCTTCAAAGGCATCGCCCGTGCGGCCGGATCGCTTGATGTATCGAAAGAACTGTCCGATTCGGTATTGTCATTACCGATGCATACCGAATTGACCGCAGACGAACAGGGATATATCATCGACGCTGTCAAAAAATTTTTCCGCTGATGGGAACCGCTTATTTTGCGCATCCCACGGCAGTGATCGACGAAGGCTGCCACATAGGGAAAGGAACGAAGATATGGCACTTTTCGCACCTGATGACCGGGTGTGTGCTTGGAGAAAATTGTAATATAGGGCAGAATGTCGTCATTTCGCCCGAAGTAGTGCTGGGTAATCATGTCAAAGTGCAGAATAATGTATCCGTATATACCGGCGTAACCTGCGACGACGATGTTTTTTTAGGCCCGTCGTGCGTTTTCACCAATGTGATTAACCCCCGTAGCGGGATTAACCGTCGCGGAGCGTATGCCCGGACGCATGTAGGCAAAGGAGCAACCATCGGGGCCAATGCGACCGTCGTTTGCGGACGCGACATCGGAACCTATGCCTTCATCGGCGCCGGCGCAGTGGTGACCAGAGACGTGCCGCCATACGCTTTGCTGGTTGGTAACCCTGCCCGGCAAACCGGATGGATGAGCGAATACGGACATCGTTTGAAGTTCGACCAAAACGGAATGGCGGTTTGCCCCGAAAGCGGACAGGAATATAAAATGGAGGAAAACAAAGTAAAGAGAACCAAATAATACCAGCATCATGCGTTCTGCATCACGTATTATAACGTGAACCGGAACAAGTTCACGTTTGCTGCCGCGCAGCAAACGCAAACCGGATGAAATTCACGTTTGCTACCGCGCAGCAAACGCAAACCGGAACAAGTTCACGTTTGCTACCGCGCAGCAAACACGAACCGGAACAAATTCACGTTTGCTACCGTGCAGCAAATGCAAACCGGATGAAATTCACGTTTGCTACCGTGCAGCAAACACGAATCCAAAACCGTTCCTGCTACCGTGCAGCAAAGCGTAAAATTTTTAGACGGAAAAATACACTGCAATAACGACCTGTCAGGCTGCGAAGCTGCTGAAAGGGTCATAAACTCAAAATCGGACTAAACGTTCAGCAATGCTATTTTACCTTCCTTTTCAAGTTTTACAATCAGTTCGCCGAACAGGGTATTCACCCAGGCGAACCAGCTGCGGGTGAATTTAGCCGGGTCGTCCTTATGAAAGGATTCGTGCATGAAACCCGTATTGGCATCGGTGTCGCGGAGCATACGGATGCAGGTTTTGATTTCAGCGTCGTTGCTGCTGGTCATCGCTTTCATGATGATGCTCATCGGCCATACCATATCATAACCGATGTGCGGCCCGCCAATGCCTTCGCCCGCTTTACCCCTGAAGAAATAAGGATTGTCTGTACTCCACACAAAGCGACGTGTATTTCGGTATACGGGATCGTTGGCATCCAAACATCCCAGGTACGGCATGGCTAACAGGCTGGGGACATTGGCGTCGTCCATGAAAAGCCGGTTGCCGAAACCATCGATCTCAAAAGCATACAGTTTGCCATAGTTGAGATGACCGGTCACAGCATACTGATCGATCGCAGCCTGTACTTCGGCGGCCAGGTCGGTGCAGGTTTTCGCAAAAGCGCCGTCTCCGGTGACCGTATGCGATATTTCGGCCAATTGTTTCAGCGAAGTCACCGCAAACAGGTTCGACGGGATCAGGAACCCGCAGGTGGTAGCATCGTCGGACGGGCGGAACGATGACACGATCAGCCCTGACGGTTTCACAGGATTCCCCCAGCCATCGTTGGACTGAGTATCCAATTGCCGCTCCGTCCTGCGCTGGAAACGGTAAGGGCCAAGCCCGTCCTTACGTTGCTGTTCCTTGAATGTCTTCATGATAAGGGCCGCGGCTTTCTTCCATTCGGAGGTAAATACCGAAGTGTCGCCTGTGGTTTTCCAGTAATGGTAGGCCAAACGTATGGTGTAGCATAACGAGTCTATTTCCCACTTGCGTTCGTGCAATTCGGATTTCATATCGGTGAGGTCGCTCATCCATTCGCTGTGACCGGGCCCATCGTTAAAAGCGTTGGCATACGGGTCGATCAGTACACACTTGGTCTGACGGTTGATCACACCCGCAATCAGTTGTTTCAACGGTTCGTCGTCCTTGCAGAGCGACAGATACGGCCATACCTGTGCGCTCGAATCGCGCAGCCACATGGCGTGTATATCGCCGGTATACACAAAAGTATCGGGGCGTCCGTCCTGTATGCGATAATTCACTGTTGTATCGAGCGTATTCGGAAAGCAATTTTCGAACATCCACGCCAGTTTCGGATCCTTTATCTGTTTCTTGACGCGTACAATGGTTTCTTCCACTGCCCTGGATGTGAAATGCCTTTTAGATACCTCGGGGCGTTTGGATACATGACCGGCTGCAACCGGAAAACCTGTGCCTGTCCCAAATACATTGCCGCCTGCTGCAAGAGCAGCCAATCCAAAACCTCCTGTCCTGATAAAATCCCTGCGTGATGTCATGTCGATTAATTTTCTAATAATAAATGTCTTGATCGGTGAATAGGATGTTATATCCATTAGGCAAATATAAAAAAAAATTACCCTGTAACGAAAAATGGCGCGATAAATCGCGATAAATCCGATTGTTTGTCCTGTTTCGGCAAATATTCTTGCCTTCGAAACGGGCTGATGAGATTGTGAGTTTTTGTATCGTCCGTCTTTTCCGGTTACAAGCTACGTGGCTCGATGTTTTCATTAAAAAAAGCCGCACAGAATCTCCATGCGGCTTTTTACTTCCCTTTTACTTCTTCCCTTTCCCTGTTCCCTTTACAGGTTCCGGTTTCGACAGGTCTTTGATTCTTAGATTCCGGAAAGCCAATTCGGAGCCGTGTCCGAGGAAGCCGATATGTCCGCTCTTGTTGGATAATCCCGGATGCGAAAGATAATCGGCCGTTTCGGTAAAGTTCTTGCTCGCTTGCGCGATGTCGCCGTCAAGGATTACCGTACCGTTAAGCGTTACCTTGATATGGTTGCCTTCGGCGATCACTTCCTGACAGTTCCATTCGCCAACGGGTTTCAGATAACCGCGTTTGGCGGGAATCACGCCATATACCGAACCGTGATACTGATAAATCTGGAGATTCCTGTATACATCGGCTTCATTATCGAGTATCTGCAACTCCATGCCTGCGTATGCGGCATCTCCTTCAAGCGAAGTACGGATGCCCAAGCCATTGTTGGCCGCGGGTGTCAGCTGGAACTCAAAACGCATGATAAAGTCCGAATATTCCCTTTCGGTATACAGGTTGCCATGGCCACCGGACGAAGGGACGCATGCGATGGCGCCGTCGCGCGGAACATAGTCTTTCAGATTCCCTATCCAGCCCGACATGTCGATGCCATTGAACATCGGTACGAACCCTTCGGCTTTTTCGGCGTCCGATACCTGATAAGGCTCTGGACGCGGAATTTCACGAACATAAATGTTGCGATATTCCACCCGTTCGCCGTGCGCCTGCAATTCGACAGCATCCTTCCCGAAAATGGGCAACTTGCGATCCCAGTAGTTTTCGAGCGTAATATTATCCACCACTAACTGTCCGTTGAGATACACGGTTACCTTTTCGCCAATCATCTTGATGTAGAAAGAATTCCATTCGTTCACCGGATTATCGGCTACCAGCAATGGTTTGCTCAAGTGTTTCTGATTGTTGTACAAGCCGCCTGAACCGACCTGTGCACCGACGTTGGCGAGGGCAATGTCCCAGATCTGCACCTGGGGCGTACCGCGCAGATAGATACCGGCATCCCCTTTGGCAGTAATCCGCCAGTCGACATACAATTCAAAGTCGCCGTAATCCTTTGCCGAACAGAGGTTGTCATAACCTTTACCCTCGAACACCAGCAACCCGTTTTCCACTTTCCAGTCGCGGCGCATGATCTCGTCGGCCTTTACCTGTTTCTCGGCCAGTTGCTTCGGGGTCATTTTGGCGCGGGCAATCGGATTTTCCACCAGACCTTTCCAGCCGGTGAGATCCTTACCGTTGAACATTGATACGAAACCGTCCTTCGGCAGTGCGTCCATGTGTTTCAGGATGGCCTGCTTCTGGTAATCTGCTTCTGCGTCCCTGTTCACGGTCATGGCCCTGTTCAGCAGCGCGGTTACTTCGGGGCCGCAGTATTCGGCGTGTGCCAGGGCAATCGTGCGAACGGCCTGTACGGCTGCCTGCTGTATGTCGTTGTTGTGGTCGTCCAGGTATTTTCCGGCAGTGATCAGTCCCACAAAAGTACCTGTGCGTGCAATCTGTTGCAGGATGGCCTGCTTCTGCGCCGGCGTTTTGGCAATGTCCAATGCATTGCGCAGCATCAACAGCTTTTGCTCGGGCGTATTTTTCGAAGCGCCTGCCTTTGAAACGTAGGCTGATAAGGCAGCATCGAAATACTGGCCTGAAGGATTACCGGCGGCAATTTTGTATAACTGCGGAGTCGCCGAATTGTCGCTCCAATTGATCAATGCTTCGAAAGCCGCTTCTTTCGCGCCTGCATCGCTGCTGTTGAATCCATTGGTCATCACCATGTCCAGCGCTTTTTCCCCGCCAATCATGGCCAGCACATTACAATAAAGACTTGCAGCCTTGGCATATGCGATCTTGCTGCGACTGTTGATGGCTTCCTTCGCAATAATATCGGGTTGCGCTTCCCGGCTTTCCGACGACACGGCAACAAACAGTGCCTGTTGCAATGCGGCAATCTCATCTTTGTTCGAAGCGTCATTCAACAGTTGTGCAATACGCGGAACATCCTTTCCGGCGACTACCGCTTTCAGGGCCTTATCGGCAGCCAAACGCACGCCGGCATCGGTCGACGACGTTTGTGCAAAGATGCTTCCGGCTTGCGATGCAGCCCCGCGGGCTGCCAATATTTCCATGAATGCTGTTTTCGCTTGCGCGGATGTTTGGGGTATGGCGGAGGCGGCTTCGGTCGCCACCCGGTCGCCGGAAATGCTCAGCAATGTATTCTTTCCGACGGTTACCACCTGCGTGTCGCCGGTATTCATTGCTTTCGCGATGGACGCTACCGCATCGGCTCCGGCCAGCTTGCCTGCCGATATGATGGCAGCCGTGCGTATGTTGCCATTGCCGTCGGCTAAACATTCCCGTACAAACGGCCATGCATCCCTGTCGCCGCGTTCGCCGAATGAAGCAATGATTTCTGCTTTCGCCTCGGCGCGTTTTTCTTTCTTCGCAGCCTTCATCAAAGCGTCATACATCTTGGCGGATTTGATGTTTGCCGAATATTTCAGGGCAGCCTGACGATATTGTCTGTTACCGCTTTTCAAAGCATCGATTACGTCGCCGATGGCTTTTTCGCCCGCCGAGAGCGTGAGAAGCTCCAATGCAGCGCTTTTGGCTGCTATTTGCGATGTTTCGGAAACGGCTTTCAGCATCTTTTTGGCCGATTTTGAAACCATCTCCGCCTGGGAAAGGCTGTTTTTGAGGAACAGCACATACGAACCGAAAGCGTCGGCAGGTTCGTATTTGTAACCGGCTTTTTCGGCGGCCCCGGCAAGAATCTTTTCCGCAGAGGGATCGGCTATTTGCGCCAGACTGTGCCATACGACTTTGCGAAGCTTTGCATCGCCGGTTGCCGCCAAAGCCCTGATTTCTTTTTCGGCAGGCCAATAGCGCATATCGCCAAGAGCTTCCACAAGCGATAGTTGCGGTGCGCCTGTAACTTTGCCGAGAGCCGTTTGTATGTCTGCTGTCAGGTATTTGTCAATCTGCTTGCCGTCAATGAAATCAGTGGATACCTCATATTTGGCTGTGACAGTCATTTTATTGCGTCCCTGCAATTCAAAGGCGGCGGCAAATTCGTCGCCCAGAATGCGAATCAGCACACGGACTGCGGCATCGGCAAGCCGGGCATGATCCAGATACTGAAAAACGGTTTCCATCGATTCACGCCCGGCTACATATTGCAGCTGGATGAACAGGAAATCGCGTATTTCATCCGATTTCGCCCGGGGGATGGCTTCACAAAGACTTTTGGCTACAGGCGCTTTCAGGCTTGCATTTTTCGAGGCATACATAGCCAAACCGCCAATCGCATAACGTATTTGTGCGTCGTTTCCACCGGGATCGGCCAGTTGCGGCGCCAGGTCGGTAACCACGCCGCCCAGCCGGCTCAGCTCGTCCATGAGTTGGTTGAAGCTTGCCGTGTTGCTCGCAGGCAACTGCATCACGATGTCCGCAATTTTTGTTTCGCGGGTTCTCCGGTCGGCTTGGGCAAACATGGCCGATAATACCCCGACCGTTAATATAAGCGATATAAATAATTTCTTCATTTTCGATTTATTTGAACAGAATGTGAATCATACAGATCAGACGGATTTTTTATTTGCTGCATCCATATGATGACACTCCATGGTTGATAGATTCAAAAATTAAATACTCCACGGCGCTCTCATCGGTTGATTGATCAAGGCGTTTGCGCCATCGTCGCCGATAAACTGCAACTTTTCCGGGTCGAACTTCAGCGAACGTCCCAGACGGACGGCAATAATCGCCATGTTAACGATAGTGGACGAGCGGAACCCGTTTTGGTCATTCAGCGCAAAGGTGGTACGGGTACGCACGGCTTCGGCAAAATCGGTCATTTGCGGCTCCGGATCGGGAAAAGCAGCCAATTTCTTTTCCAGGTCGGGTATATCCGACCGGAAACCGGGATAGAGCTTTCCTTTGGGGCCTTCGATGTAGGCTGCGTTCGTATCCTTATTGTCGCCATCGAGGATGATGCGACAACCGTCGGCATAAACCAGTTCCACACGTTTCCATGTGCCGCAGGCGTCCGTATCCTGTTGCGCTCCGTCTACAATCACTTCCACGGGGCTGGTATCGTCTTTGCCGAGGAAATACTGTACCGGATCGAGGTAATGTTGCCCCATGTCGCCGAGACCGCCACCGTCATAGTCCCAATATCCGCGGAACGTTCCGTGCGTGCGGTGTACGTTGTAAGGCTTGAAGGGCGCCGGGCCGAGCCAGGAATCGTAATCCAGTTCGGCAGGAACAGGTTGTATTTCCAATCCGGTTTTACCTACCCAGTAGAATTTCCAGTCGAAACCGGTAGTGGCGCTCACGGTTACTTTCAGCGGCCAGCCGAGCAGCCCGCTCTGGACGAGTTTCCTGATGGGTTTTACCCTCGTTCCCATGCCGTAGAAGTTATCGGCAAAACGGAACCACGTATTCAGCCGGAAGATGCGCCCGTGGCGCTGTACGGCTTCCTTCACGCGAATGCCTTCACCGATGGTGCGCGTCATGGGTTTTTCGCACCAGATGTCCTTGCCGGCTTTAGCTGCTTCGGCCGCCATGATGCCGTGCCAGTGCGGTGGCGTAGCGATGTGCACAATGTCGACGGACGGGTCTTGCAGGATTTCACGATAGTCGTGATGCGTTTTGACGCCTGCCGGACACTGTTTCAAGGCAATGTCCAGATGGGTCTTGTCCACGTCGCAAATGGCGGTGAGGCGCGCACCCGGATAGGCGATGTGTCCGCGACCCATACCGCCTACGCCGATGATGGCTTTGGTAAGCTCATCGCTGGGCGCTAAATAACCGGTTCCGCCCAGTACGTGGCGCGGAACGATCGTAAAGGCCGCCACTCCCAAAGCTGCTGTCTTCAAAAAGCTGCGCCTGTTTTGATTTGTTTGGTTCATATTGATTTGATTACTTGGTTATGATAATTTTCATGCAACGGGAATGTAAATGAATACAGAAACTTTCTTCATGATGAGATATAATTTTATTTGATGAGTAAATACTGATCAATCGGACGTTATTACAGTTTCATTTCGCCTTTGGCGAGTGATTCCCTGGCGGCAAGGATCGAGGCAAGCACCTGCATGACGCTTTGCTCGGAAACTGTTTCAGGGTCTTTGCCTGTGATGATGCATCCGGCAAAGTATTCGATTTCTTTTCCGTAAGGATCGTAATCTTCCACTTCCACCTTTTTGCCTTTTTCGCCGGGGCGATACCACATCAACATGGAGGCGCTTTCGGAGTCGATGTTTTCGCCGGCAGTATATGTAAATTCCAGCGTGCCCCTGGTTCCCAGTACGCGCATCCGCATGGTGAAGGGGTAACCGGCGGTCATGCTCAGGCTGCCGTCGACCATGGCGTTGGCGCCACACTCAAAACGGAAGATGTTCATCACGTCGTTGTAATTGTTGCTGGCGTCGCAGGTACCGGCGCTATATGCCGATACCGGCTTGCCCAAGAGGTAATGCAGGAAGTCGATGTCGTGCTGGGTGAGGTTCATCAGTGTTTCTCCCGATTTGGCAGGGTCTTTGTACCAGTCGACCCAGGTGACCATCTGCCCGAGCCGTCCGGCGTATACGGTGACGATGTCGCCCAGCGCTCCACTGTCGCATATTTCCTTTACTTTAGCATATTCGGGCCAGAAGCGTATAACCTGCGCTACCATCGTGCGGACGCCGTTCTCGCGGGCTGCCGCAAAGATATTGCGCGCCGCTTCGAGCGTAAAGGCAATGGGTTTTTCGATAAGGATATGTTTTTTTGCTTTGACGATTCTTACGGCAAACTGTTCGTGCATGAAGCTGGGCAGGCACAAGTCGACAATATCAATATCCGGGTCGGCCAGCATCCCGTCCAAGTCCGCGAAAACGCGAAAATTGTACCTTTGAGCAAAATCATTGCGTTTGGTCTCGTCTATATCGCAAACAGCCGTGTACCGGGCAATTTTACTGTTCATTGACAGGAAACCATCCACGTGTATTTTGCCGATCATACCGGCGCCTAAAAGTCCTATCTGAAGCATGGTGCGGTTTGTGTTTCGTTTTGTCTTGATGACTGTTATTCTCTGCAAAAATAGATAAAACAGATTTAAAAACCCATGAATAATATTCACACCGGAAGTGACCGGGTAAGCATTTGAAACCGAACTAAATGATATTTCCCTTATAGAGGTCGTCGAAATTATGATTTCCAGCTGGTTTTTCTTTTTCGTCGGGGTTTAGTTCTCCAGCTTTTTTCTCATCGGCCAAAGCGCCTTCATGGTCGCCTGTTTTGTGTTTGGCCTGCGCCCTTTCAATATAAGCCTTTGCAAACTTTTCGTTATGTTCGATTGCTTCGTCGAAAAGGGTGATTGCTTCGCCATATTTTTCCTGTGCCATCATCAGTTGGCCGGCAAGCAAATAGGCTTCTTCGTTGAACGGGTTAAGCTCCGACGCTTCCTGGTAGTCGAGGAAAGCGGCATCGGTATCGCCCAACAATTCGTGAATACGACCCCGGAGCAGGTAGGCCATTTCATCTTCGGGCGTCAGTTCAATCACTTTTTCCACATCTGATAATGCGCTGTTCCCATTTTTTAGCGCGTAATTAATCGTGGCGCGCAATACATAGCCTTCGGCAAAATCGTCTTTGATACCGATGGCGCTGTCTAAGTTACTGATGGCTTGCGGCAGTTCGCCAAGCGCACGTTTCGATTTGGCCAACTGGAAGTACGCAAAGGGGTTTTCCGGTTCTATTTCAATGGCCCGTATGCAATCGGCTACTGCTTCGGTGTTCGTTCCCATCGTGAAAAGAAGATTGGCGCGCGTCAATAAGGTGCTGACAGGCTCTTCTCCCGTGTCCATCATTGTATTCAATACTTCCAGCGCCTCATCGTGCTTGTTCAGCATGTAATAGGCAGACATGAGGTATTTCATTGTTTCGAAATCCGCCTGTATTTTCAGGGCTTCGGTAAAGCACTTTACTGCATATTCCGTTTTGCCTGCGCGCTGCGCGCGTATGCCATCGTATTTCAAGATGTCGAAATTTTTCAGGTCGACTTTCTGCCGGTTGTCTTCCTCGCTTTTGACCGGAGTAAATAATGATGAAAAAAATCCCATGAGGTTATCAATTTTGAGCCGTGAAAGTACAAAAATATTCCTTTTCGCGGACAGTTTTTCATGAAAAAACGCCAACTACGGTAAATTTTTGACGGTTGCGTCCGCCCGACACCCAAATGTCGCCACTGCGAATCCATGCGTGGGCAATGAGTTTTCCCTTTTCGTTTTTGGCAACGCCCATATACAATGTTGCCGGTATCTGGCGGCGATTGAGCATCCGCTTGGCGGCAACGGATTCTACCAAACATTTGCGCGCCCACACGAGATGCCGGCATCGTGTTAATGCTGTTTTGATTTGTAGAACCTGTGCTCTGTGCCATGTGTCGAGTGCAACCGGTTCGGTTTCCACCTGGCTTTGCCCGAGCCACGAAGCATACTGCCGGGTATTTCGGAAGGTAGTAACGATGCGTACCCGCAAAGTTTCGCAGGCGGCTTCGACAAAGAGGCGCCTTTCGATACGGCTGATTTTCAGAAACTTTACACTTTTCAATATGTCTAAAAAGGATAACCCTAAAAACTTTCCCTGCCCTTTTACCCTATGTACGGCCGGCCGCCAATGTCGACCAGACGTGTGAGATACGAGCACGTGCGTCTTCAGGCGTTAAAACCGATATTCAATAAAATTCGTGCGTGTATTTATATAAAGAGCTTAACTTATAAGTGGCAAAATAACATTCCATCTCCGTATAGAGTCCTTTGGAATCGTACGTGATTTTCTTCGATGACGATTCGTTTGTTTTTTCGTTCTTTTTCCAAGTCTCTAATATCAAATCGCCCAGGTTGTTGTATTGATATTCGTGCGACACGAACTTTGTGTCGTTCAGGTTGACGGTTTCTTCCTTGATGGGACGGTTTTCCTTGTCGTAATAGTACAGTTTCTGGTAATCCAGCTTGTCTCCTGCGCGTTTTTTAACTTCTTCCGTCAAATCGCCCGAAGTGTTGTATTGCAAATCCAGGGTGTGCACTACGTTGCCTTTACCACCGGATTTTATTTCCGCTACCAGTAACCCTTTGTCATTATAACTGTTTTCCTGCTTGAATGTCAGGTTATTATTCGGATCGTAAATCATTATTTCGGTTTTGTTCCCCGAATATTTCAATTTTCGTTTTTCCACGAGGACATTGTCCACCGTATAAGCGATTTCGGAAAGCTTGCCATTTGTATCATACTGGTAAGTATTGCTATATACGGTAGCCCCGTCATATCCATATTCTTTGGTTTTGTTGCTTTTAGCATCGTACACGACCTTCTGGCTGTATTGCAGCTTTTCGCGATTGCCTTGGTACCGCTCGAAATTCACCTTGTTATCACGGCTGTCGTATTGATAAATGATCAACGAAATGACCTTGCCGTCTTCGTTATAATTGGTGACTTCGGTTATATTTCCCTTCGTGTTGAATTTCGTGACCGAAGATTTGTACCCTTTAGCGGATGGTTTTCCGTCAACAAAGTCATGAGTCCATTGTGTTTGAACCTTTACCCTGGCTTTAGCCATACGGTCCCGTTCCATTGCTTCGAAATCGTATTGTGCCATGACCGGGGTCAGCCACGCAAACACTGATAGTAATATGACAAAAGATTTCACTTTCATTTGATATTGGTTAATTTTTCATTCAAAACATTTAAAATCTTACTAAATACCTGGTCAACAGGCAAAATAGCATGGCCGTCGCTACAATCGATTTGAACAAAATCGTCGATGTCCGATAAGGAAAGGTACGATTCGCGCACTGACTTCTGGAAATCGAGGTCGGCTTCGTGGATATCCCTTTTGCCATGGAGATATTGACGTTCGTCGCCGTCCCTGTTGTCCGTCAATTTTTGTCGGGTAAACCCGAAAGGAACATCAAGGAAAATATTCAGATCGGGTTTAGGCAATCCGTGATATTCAAATTCCAAGTGCAGAATCCATTCGCGCAAAGCCCGGCTGTCTTCTTTGTTCGATATTTTGGCACATTGGTAAGCTACATTGGAGTAGACATAACGATCGAGCAGAACCATTTCGCCGACATTCAGCCATTTTTCCAGGGTCGGCTTGAAATCGAGCCTGTCTCCGGCATACATCAAAGCGATCAAGTACGGGTTTACCCGGTGTATATCGCCCAGTTCGCCGCGAAGGAAACGAGCGATCAGTTCGCCGTACACGGAACTTTCCGTACGCGGGAAATGCAATTGACGGCAACGGTAACCCCGGGCAATCAAATACTCATTTAACCGGTTGATCTGCGTCGATTTACCAGCTCCGTCCAAACCTTCTATAACCATTAGTCCCATGATTCCAAGCTTACTTACTGGAAACTGCTGTTTTCGCTGCTGATATTATTCCAATAAACCGAAAAGGACACCTACACAGCCAAACACGACTTCCTGTTCGCTGGCATCCTGTTTTTTGGGTTTGGGTATGCGTATGGTTATCTTGATCTGCTGGCTGGCATCTGCTTTAAAATCCCACATTTTCACGTTCCCGTTTTTGCGGTTGTCGAACAGAATGTTGCGATGAATGTCCGACACCACAAATTCGACATTGGGCAGGGAATTGTCCGTACAAACGAACAGGCGGTATTGCTGGCCTGCGAAAATCGTTTTGTATACTTCCGCTTCCTCTCCTTCACTCATCATCACTGCCTGGTAACTCCCGTCGTGAATGTACGGCGCTAATTGAGGAAGACAGGTGCTTTTTACAAAAGCTTTGCATTGTGCCCGGGCATCCAGCGATGAAAATGCCATCACAAATAAAAATGCTATGGCTAAAGCCGGTATATATTTTTGTCGCATAGAAGTTTATTTTTTTGTAAAGTTATGACGCAGGGCTTGAATCTGATCTTTGATTTGTGCAAACAACTCCGGTGTAGCATTATGGATGTTCGATGAAGCGATGTTGCTGGTTTTCCCGTCGGCGGAAGGAGTAACGGAATTCGATGTCTGGCTGACGTTTATTTTGTCGAACAGTTGTGCCAGCCCCGACAATTCATTCATCATGCCGGATACTTCGGAGATATTTTTCAGATCGGACATGGCCCGCCACATCATATCAAAGGTCAGTTTCTGGTCGATCACCAACTGTTTCATACGACCTTCGTTCGATACCAATTTCTCATCGGTCATGCTGGTTGCGATGTACATTCCTTCGACCCAGCCGCCGACCAGCATGGCTAACGTCAGGAAATAACGGTTGTTTTCGTTCAGCGATGCCGTACATGAGGCGTATGTATCGGAAATGATCCGCATCACCACATCTTTATTATTGATATTTGCCTCCAGCAGCTGCATGGTGTTGGGATCGATGGCCGACTGCAGGCCCAATCCATCCGTCAATTGCTGGACGGCTTGCTTGTAGCGTAATACGGTCTGCGATTGCCCGAAAAGACCGGCATAGGTTAAATCGGTAATATAGCCTCCGAAATTAAGCGCCATCTTTTGGTTGGTCAGGTATTTCGATGCGTTGGCCGGATCGTTCAGCAAGGCTGGCTGATAAGTGATACCCGAGCCTTTGATCAACATGGACATCTCGATGGGCGTGGGTAAAGCGTAGAACACTTTATGGGCCATGTTGACATAACTCGAATCGATGGCCAAGTCAGCCAGATCAATGGTTATATTGTCTACTGTTGTTTGTTGCCGGCTGCATGTGCTGCACGAATGGCACACGAGCATGCAGGCGCCGCCAATCAACAGGGGTATAAAAAAACGTATGTTTTGCATGGTTTAAATTTGGATAAATGAAATCATTCGCAAAGATAAAAAAACAACTAATATAGAATCATTCTGACAATATAAAAATACGATAAAAAGCTCCAATGGTTACAAAATCCCACAAAAAATTTTATCATTTTTATTTTCGGTATTCCACGAAGACACAAAGGACACTTATTTTATCCCAACCTTATATATGGTCACTTGTGTGTATGTTTCACCGGGGCTTAGTGCCGTTGTCGGGAAATGAGGCTTATTGGGCGAATCGGGATAGTGCTGCGCTTCGAAGCATGCACCCGTAAACGGAGAATACGCAGCTCCTTGCGGACCTTTCTTGCTGCCGTCTAAGTTACATGCGGTATAAAACTGTACGCCGGGTTCGGTGGTGCGGGTTTGCAGCAGGCGTCCGCTTTTCGGCTCGTACAGTTCGGCTGCCAGCACGGCGTTACCGGGCGTCCCTTTCACACAATAATTATGATCGTAACCTTTGGGAAGTTCAGCCAGACGGTCGCCTATGGTGATCCATCGGCGCAAGTCGTAAGTTGTACCTTCCACCGGTTTGATTTCGCCCGTAGGGATATTTTCGTCGTCTACAGGGGTATAAGCATCGGCGTAAATTCTAACTTGGTGGCCGCGCACATCTTCCTTACAGCCCGTAAGGTTGAAATAGCTGTGGTTGGTGAGGTTCACTACGGTCGGCTTATCGGTAGCGGCGGAATAGCGTATCTGCAACTCGTTGTCGTTGTTCAGTACGTAGTCCACTTTCACGGTCATGTTGCCGGGATAGCCTTCTTCCATGTCGGCGGCGGTACATGTCAGCGATAACGTGGCCGATTGCTCATCGCTCGCTGTGGAAGCATCCCAAAGCTTGTGACTGAGCCGCTTGATGCCGCCGTGTATGTGATTCCGGCCGCTATTAGCAGCCAGCACGTACTCTGTGCCGTCTAAAGTAAACTTTGCTCCGCCGATGCGGTTGGCATAACGCCCGATGAGGCAACCCAGGCTTGGATGTCCGGCCACATAATCATCGAGACTGCCCAATCCCAGCACGATGTTTTCCAGATTCCCGTTCCTGTCGGGCGCATTGTATGCTACAATGATGCCGCCATAGTTGGTGATTTTGGCCGTCACCCCGTTGGAGTTGGTCAATGTATACAGATACGCAGGTTTCGAATCGACCGTTCCCCATTCTTCGCCGGTAATGGTCGGTTTGGAGGTGGTGGTGCAAGCTGTCATGGCAATGATACTTAATAAGATAAAATAATACTTCATAATATGATCTTGTATAAAATTTCAACAATCTTTACGCACAAACATACGGAATTATTCTAAGGTTAGCAAGATCGTCAGGGAAACATTTTTTCAATTTTTATATTTTTGGGCATCTCATAGTATCATTGCCGAATATTTTGTATTTTTGTGGTACGCGATTTGACAGGTATTTCTATAAAAAATAAATGGTATGACATTAATAATAGCAAGTAGCAGACCATTTCGCGACCGGCAACAAAACGACCGGCAAACATAATTGAACATATTTTTGAAGAGTTGGCCGAAACGCCTTTTTACAGGTATCAGTAGTCTTGAAATACAGCTTATCCGGATATCACGGGCAAAGTCCAAAAATACAGATTGATATACAAGGTTGACGAAGAGAATAAAACAGATTACGCTGCATCGGCAATGGGACATTATATTTAATGAGTAAATTGTGATGACTGTTAGATATTCAACTGATTTTCCTGATATAGCCTCATTTTATGCGCTTTACGAATCGACGGGCTGGAACGATAAAAATAAAAAGCCCAAAGAGCAATTGTTTGGCGCGATGAAGAATAGCTGGTATTTTGTGTCAGTGTATGCGGATGACCGGTTGATCGGTTTCGAGAAACGTCCGGATGATGCGCCCGGCATGCAGTATAAAATTTCAAAAACCTGCATGGCCTTATGAATTTCCTCCTCAACCGCCGCGTCGCGATCTGTATGCTGTTCATCGCGCTTACCCTGCTGGGGTACGTGTCGTATCGGCAGCTTCCTGTGGAACTTTTGCCCAATGCCGAACTCCCGGTGTTATACGTGGGGGTAGGCTCGCAGCAGGATATGGATCCGAACTACGTAGAGTCTGAGGTCGTCATTCCGCTCGAGGGCGCCATCAGTTCTGTCGGGGGCGTGGAGGAAATCCGCTCGAGGGTTGGTAGCCGGCAGTCGAGCATTGAAGTCAGGTTCAAGAAAAACGTCAATTTCAAGATCACTGCACTGAAATTGCAGGAAAAGGTAAACGAAACGGCTACAGGCTTTCCCAAAGACTTCATGGTTCAGGTGCAGAAGATCGACATATCGCAGATGCTGTCGAGTAACTTCATGCGCTTGCAGGTACGCGGATCGGGCGGAACAGACCGTGTACGCAACATCGTGGAGAAGGAGATCCGCACCGAGCTGGAGAATATCGACGGGGTGGCGGCGGTGAATGTATACGGCGGTCGCGAACGCGCCATCGAGATACGGCTCGATCCCGATGCGTGCAAAGCGTTGAACCTCACGCCATCGGTTATCAGCGGGCTGCTTTCGCAAAACATGCAGGACAAGGCCTTTGTCGGTTTTGCCAACGAGCCGTCCGGTAAATATTTTGTCCATGTCAATTCACCGTATGCCAAAGTTTCCGATCTCGAAAACATCGTGGTGGCGTCGGGGCCGGTATTGCTGAAAGATGTGGCCGCCGTCTTTTTCGACCTCAAGGAGGAAACAACCTACAGCCGCGTGAACGGGAAGGATGCCGTGAGTGTGAACCTGGCAAACGATTCGCAGGCCAATCTCATCGACCTGTCGCATCGCGTAGCGGATGTCATCGGCACACTCAACGGGAAACTGTTGCCGCTTGATATCGAGATTTCCGTGCAGAGCGACACGGCGGAAATCATGGAAAAGAACATCAACCAGATCATTAACCTTGCAATTACGGGCGGATTGCTGGCCGTGCTCATCCTGTGGTTCTTCCTGAGAAACGTCCGGCTGGTGCTCATCATCGCCCTGTCCATTCCTGTTTCTGTTTTCACGGCGTTCAACTTCTTCTACGCCTTTGGTATCACCATCAACAGCCTCACGCTGGTGGGAATGGCGCTTGCCGTGGGAATGTTGCTGGACAACAGCGTCGTGGTGCTCGAAAATGTCTACCGGCTGTCGGGCGCCGGTTGTGCGGCCGAACGCGCCGTTACGCAGGGTACGCGCGAGGTATGGCGTTCGATACTGGCAGCCACGCTCACCACCATCACGGTATTCCTGCCGTTCGTGTTTTCCGAAAATTTCTTTATCAAGCTGCTTGGCAATAACATTGGGGTATCCATCATCTCGACCCTCTCCATATCGCTGCTGGTAGCGCTGCTGTTCGTTCCGATGGCGGTATACGCTATCCTGCGGCGCAAACGGGACCATACCGTGTTTTACGAAAAAGTATCCGTAACGCAACGTCCCGTACAGATTTACCTGGTGCTGCTGAAAACCTGCATGCGCCATCCCGGTGCGGTGCTCCTCAGTTCCATTGTCATACTTTTTGTGACGCTTGCCCTTTCGCTGGCGTTGACCCTGTCGCAAACGAAGGAAGCCGAGTCGGACAAGGTGGATGTTCGTGTGGAGATGCAGGCGGGAAGTACCCTGGACATTACCGACAAGGCCGTCCGCGTGATGGAGGAACGGTTGGCCGATTTTCCCGAAAAGAAAGACCTTTCCTGCTGGATACAGGAAAAAGAAGCGATACTGACGCTGACACTGACGGAAGATTACCGGAAGACCGGGAAACGGAACATTGCCGACATCAAAGCGGAGGTGCAGCGGAGGTTGCAGAACATCAACGGCGCGGAAGTCTCGCTGTCGAGCGGCGTAAGCGGTGACGGCGGCGGGTCGGCGATAAGCGGCATGGCCGGGTTCATGTATATGCTGGGCATAGGAGACACCCGCGAACGCATTGTGATCAAAGGTTCTGATTTCGATTTGATGCAGGTGGTGGCCGAGGATATGCGCTATTATCTGGATGAACAGGACTATATCAGAAATTCGCGCGTGTCGTTCGACCGCCGTCAACCGGAACTGCTGCTGAACTTCGATCCGATCCTGCTCAGTTCGTACAGCATCACGCAGGCTGATATTACGCAGGGGCTGATGTCGCTGAATCCCGAAATGCAATCCGGAACGACCTTCAAGGTAGGCGAAGAGACTTACGATATTGTGATCCGTAACAATATTCCCGAAGAGGAGGAAGAAAAAACGAAGCGGAAAGAAAAGACCATCGATGACCTGCGCGCCGTACAGATACGCAATGCCAACGGAGGCCTGCACGAATTGAAGGATTTGGCCGCGATCAACCGCGGACGCGGGCGTTCGCAGATATACCGCGTGAATCAGGACAAGCAAATCGAGGTATTCTACAGTTTTTCGCGGGAGGTGGAATCGTCCAAAAACCTGCTGGAAGGATACCGCGCGGATATCGACCTGCTGGTTGCAAATTATAACCTGCCTGCGGGCATTGCCGTGCAGGTGTTTCACGAGGAGGACATCCTCGGCGATTTCAAGTTCCTGTTGCTGGCGGCTTTTATCCTCATTTTCATGATCCTTGCGTCGGTGTTCGAGTCGTTTTCCACGCCGTTTGTGCTGCTGTTCTCCATCCCGCTGGCCGCCATCGGCTCGCTGCTGGCGCTGCTGGTCACCGGCAACAGCCTGCTGAACACCAACACGCTCACCGGCTTTCTCATCCTGCTGGGCGTGGTGGTCAACAACAGCATCATCCTCATCGACTACTCGAATATCCTGCGCAGGCAAGGCTATCGCCGTAACCGTGCACTGATGACGGCCGGTTTGTCGCGCGTCCGCCCGATCCTCATCACGTCGATCACTACCATTGTCGCCATGTTCCCGTTAGCGATGGGCAAATCGGAATATGCCGGGGCTATCGGGGCGCCGTTTGCCATTACGGTTATCGGCGGGTTATCGTTCTCGGCGCTGCTCACGCTGATCCTCGTACCGTCCGCATGCATGGGTCTCGAAAATACGCTGAAATGGTACCGTACCCTTCCGCTGCGAATGAAAATCTTCCACCTCATCCTGTTTGTCGCCGGCGTGTTCTGCATCTACCGTTATGCCGAAACCCTTTTATGGCAGTCCATTTACTTAGTCGGACTGGTGATCCTTATTCCCGGACTGACTTATTTCATGCAAGCCAGCCTGCGTCGCGCCCGTACCAGGCTGATTGCGCCCGACGACCCGATCAGCATCGATGTGCGCAACCTGGTGAAGATTTACGACTGGCCGGGACGTTTCCGCCGTCAATGGATGAGCGGACTGAAAATTCGTCAACGGCTCGGAATAAGCAGCGCATTCCGTTCGTTGAAAGATTTGGCCGGGCTGACATGGCAATTCGGGTTGCTGCTGTTCGGCGCGTGGTTCGCATATTTTGCCATCGAGAAACGTTTCTGGACGTTTCTCCTTTCGTTTGCCGTATATGCCGGGGCGCTCCACCTGTGGAAAAGAATACGCCAGTACCTCGATTACCGTTTCGCGGGAAAACGCCGGGTACGGTGGATCAGCCGGCTGGTATGGTGGGGTATCCCGCTTGCCACGCTGTTTGCGCTCTATCGCCGGATGGACAACCCCAACCTGATCATTGTCACAGCTGTTATCTGGGCGCTGTGCGCCGTCATTTACCGTACTTCACGCAAACTTTACGATCAGAATATCAATGTGGAACGCGCCAGGGGACGCCTTCGCCGCATTTGGTACCGGCTGGTGAAAAGCATCCCCGTCATCGGGAAGAAGCGCAAGCCATTCAAAGCGTTGCGCGGCGTATCGTTTGAGATTAAAACCGGTATGTTCGGACTGCTGGGCCCAAACGGCGCAGGCAAGTCGACACTGATGCGCATTGTATGCGGCATATTGGAGCAAAGCTACGGCTGCATCCGGATCAATGGCCTCGATACCCGCGTGTACCGCGAGGAGTTGCAAAGCCTGATCGGATTCCTGCCACAGGAATTTGGCACCTACGAAAACATGACCTCCTGGGAATTCCTTGACTACCAGGCTATCCTGAAAGGCGTTGTTGACGGGAAACTGCGTGGCGAGCGCGTCGAATACGTGCTGAAAGCCGTGCACATGTACGAATGTCGCGACGACAGGATCGGCTCGTTCTCCGGCGGAATGAAGCAGCGCATCGGTATTGCCCTCATCCTGCTGCACCTGCCGCGTATCCTCATCGTGGACGAGCCTACCGCCGGCCTGGATCCGCGCGAACGCATCCGCTTCCGCAACCTGCTGGTAGAATTAAGCCGCGAACGCGTGGTGATCTTCTCCACCCATATCATCGAGGATATTTCCAGTTCGTGCAACCAGGTGGTAGTGGTGGACAGGGGCGATATGAAATATTTCGGCAACCCGGCCGATATGGTAAGGTTAGCCGCCGGGAAAGTCTGGAATTTCCGCATCGGCACGGATGAGTTCGATACATCGCTCGATAAAACGATGGTGGTGCACCATATCCAGGACGGCGATACCATCCAGGTACGCTATCTGGCCAGCCTGCAACCGTTTGAAAACGCGGTTCCGGCAGAACCGAATCTGGAAGACGCTTATTTGTGCCTGTTGAAGAATATGAGATAAATAGCTGCCGGGGACACAAGACAGTGAGAAAATTTTTGAGATTTCGGGGGGAACTGCAGAAGGCAGCAAAAAATAATGCTGGTGATGCAATCTATTTTTGAATATCTCGTGTTATAATATAATTAATGTATATAATTAATGTGTAATTTCAAATTATACTGTGCGCGGGATGGCTTTGTTATATGACATGGGCGAACACACAGGTTAGGGCGAACACACAGGTTCGCCCCTACGTTGTGATATTATTGATATTATTGATCACGGTAACGACAATGTAGGGGCGCACCTGTGTGTGCGCCCTATTGTTCGCCCTGCGTGTGCGTCCTATTGTTCGTCCTATTGTTCGCCCTATTGTTCGCCCCATTGTTCGCCCCATTGTTCACCCCATTGTTCATCCCATTGTGCAAACATGCGGGAAACAATCCTGACAGGGTCAAATAGGGGTCATGGTCGAAAAAAATCATACCCTGCTTTCGCAAAACCGGAAAAGGAAATAACAGGTCCGCCGGGATCGATCGGTAGTGATTTTTTTATAATTTTGCGGGGAAATCGAAACGGTCAAATCGTCTATATGACTAAGGAAGAAATAAGTGCGTTTTATCGGGAAACGGTGTGGAAGCGGGAAAGGTGGAACAAGCGGAATGCCTTCTACCATCGTATGCTGGAGCGCTACTGTTCGTTCATCATCCCGCCGGGGAAAAGAGTGATCGAGATCGGTTGCGGGAGCGGTAATTTGCTGCATGCCGTAAAACCGGCTTTCGGAATGGGTATCGACCTTGTGCCGGAAGTGATTGATTTGGCGCGACGGAAATATCCCCGTCTTCATTTCGCCGTAGACGACGTGGAAACGTTACAGACCGGCAGCGACACTTTCGATTACATCATTCTCAGCGATTTGATGGGATGCCTGTGGGATGCGCAGAAGGCCATTCACAACATTCGCAGGCTGTGCCATCCGCAGACGCGCGTGGTAATCACGCAATACAGCTTCCTTTGGGAACCCGTGATCAAGTTACTGGAACGGATCGGCCTGAAACAGAAGCAACCCAATGCGAACTGGTTTTCCGTAAAGGATACGGAAGGACTGTTGCAGCTGGAAGGCTTCCAGACGATACGGATGGAACGGAAAATCCTGCTGCCCGCCTATATTCCGCTGCTGCACGGCCTGTTGAACGGATTGCTGGCTAACCTGCCGGGATTCAACCGCCTGGGACTTGTCAACCTGCACGTTTCGCGTCCGATACTGCATGAGGAACGTCCCTTTTCGGTGTCCATCATCATTCCCGCACGCAACGAACGGGGGAACATCGAAAATGCCATCCGCCGGACGCCCGTTTTCGGTACGCATCAGGAATTTATCTTTATCGAGGGACATTCTTCCGACTGCACCTACGAAGAAATATGCCGCGTACAGGCTGCGTTTCCGGAAAAGGACATCAGGGTCATGCGCCAAACCGGGGAAGGAAAGGGGAATGCTGTGCGCGAAGCTTTTGACGCCGCAACGGGTGAAGCGCTGATGATTCTGGATGCCGACCTGACCATGCCGCCCGAAGAATTGCCGAAATTCTATCAGGCGCTGTATCATAACAGGGGCGAGTTCATCAACGGATGCAGGCTGGTTTATCCGATGGAGAAAAATGCCATGCGCTTTCTGAATTTGCTGGGCAACAAGTTTTTCGGATGGTTTTTCTCCTACCTGCTGGGGCAGCGCCTGAAAGATACGCTGTGCGGCACGAAAGCGCTGTTTCGCAGAGATTATGAAACCATCAGGGACAATCGTTCCTATTTCGGTAATTTCGACCCCTTCGGCGATTTTGACCTTCTCTTTGGCGCCGCCAAGCAAAACCTCAAGATCGTCGAACTGATCATACGCTACAGGGATCGCGCCTACGGTTCCACGCAAATCAGCCGGTTTCGTCACGGATTGCTGCTGCTCAGGATGAGCCTCTTTGCCGCGCGGAAAATCAAATTTACCGAATTTCTGAAAACCGGAAATTCCAGGAAAAGTCACCAATCTTCTTATCATTCAAAATATCATGGAGAACCAAAATCAAAACCAGAATCAAAACCAGAATCTGAATCAGATCAACATCGAGTTGAAAGACGAGATCGCCCAGGGGATTTATTCCAATCTGGCCATCATATCGCACTCGTCGTCGGAATTTGTGCTGGACTTTATCCGCATCATGCCCGGCATCCCGAAAGCGGAAGTGAAATCGCGCATCATCCTCACGCCCGAACATGCCAAGCGTTTGCTGCTTGCTCTGGGCGAGAACATGTCGAAATTTGAAACCGTCCACGGGACGGTAAAAGTGGATGACCGCGGGCCGGGTTTTGCCCCGCTGGGTTATAACTGACAGAGGGTCGCAATATATTTTCACATCATTCATCAAAAATTAAAATAACATGCAGTTGATAGACGGAAAACGGATTGCCGACGAAATAAAGTCCGAAATAAAAATAGACGTAGATGTGATGAAATCGCGCGGGCTCAGGCCCCCTCACTTGGCTGCCGTGCTGGTAGGACACGACGGCGGCAGCGAGACGTACGTGGCGCACAAAGTAAAAGCATGCGAGCAGGTGGGGTTCAAATCTACACTGATACGCTGCGGGGACGATGTTACGGAAGCAGAATTGCTTCGCTGTATCGACGGACTCAATGCCGATAGCGATATCGACGGGTTCATTGTGCAGCTGCCGCTCCCCGGGCATATCGACGAACAAAAGATTATTGAAGCCATCTCGCCGTCGAAGGATGTGGACGGATTCCATCCGGTGAACGTGGGACGCATGATGATCGGCTTGCCCTGCTTTGTTTCGGCAACGCCGGCAGGGATCATGGAACTGCTGAACCGCTACGGGATTGATGTCCGCGGAAAGCATTGCGCAGTGCTTGGCCGCAGCAATATCGTGGGCAAGCCTGTAAGCATGCTGATGGCCCGGAAAGCCGTTCCGGGTGATGCAACGGTTACCATTTGCCACAGTCGGACGCAGAATATTCCCGAAATTACCCGTCAGGCGGATATCATCATTGCAGCCCTTGGCCATCCTGAATTTGTAACGGCCGGCATGGTGAAGGAAGGCGCAGTGATCATCGATGTGGGAACAACACGTGTTCCATCGACGGAAACAAAGTCGGGATGGAAACTGAAAGGCGATGTGAAATTCGATGAAGTAGCGCCCAAATGCAGCTACATTACGCCTGTTCCCGGCGGGGTAGGCCCGATGACCATTGTTTCGCTGTTGCGGAATACATTGCAGGCAGCGGAAAGGTAAATGTGAAGACCTCACACGATCTTGCGTTTTTCCATGTCTTCCGATCTTTCCAAACCCGACGGCTTTCGCGGCAGCTTTCATACGGATATCATTGACCGGACGGTTTATGCAACCGATGCGTCAGCTTATCGCGAATTGCCGCTGGCTGTGGCTTATCCTGAAGATGCCGCCGATGTCCGCCTGCTGATCGATAAGGCCCGTCGCGAAGGCGTCAGCCTGGTACCGAGGGCGGGCGGCACGTCATTGGCAGGTCAGGTAGTAGGCGGCGGATTGATCGTGGACGTCTCGCGGTACATGACCCGTATCCTGGATGAAAATTTTGACGAAGGCTGGGTTTGGGTGGAACCGGGTGTGGTTCCTGATGAATTAAACCGTTACCTGAAGCCTCATGGTGTATTTTTCGCACCGGAAACGTCCACATCCAACCGCTGTACCATCGGCGGGATGGTAGGCAACAATTCGTGCGGTTTACATTCGCTCGTATACGGTAGCACGCGCGACCATACCCTGGCGGTTAAAGCCCTGCTGAGCGATGGCAGCGAGGTGGAATTTGCCGACATGGATATGAAAGCATTTGATGAGAAAACAAAGGGTAACGCATTAGAAAACAACATCTACAGGAATGTGAAAGAGCTATTGTCCGACACGCTTAACCGGTCGGAAATCAGCGAACAGTTTCCCAAGCCCGGCATACGGCGGCGCAACAACGGTTACGCCCTCGATGAACTTATGGATATGCAGCCGTTTGGCGGCGAGCGTCCGTTCAATCTCTGTCCGCTCATTGCCGGTTCGGAAGGAACGCTGGTTTTCATCACTGCGGTGAAGCTGCGCGTGGTTCCGCTTCCTCCGCCATTGACGGCTGTAATGTGCATCCACCTTCATTCGGTAGACGAGGCGCTGCATGCCAACCTGGTGGCGCTTCAGCATGCCCCGACAGCTGTGGAACTGATGGACAGCGTGATTCTGGAGCTGACCGGGGACAATCTTTTACAGCAGCGCAACCGTTTTTTCGTCCGGGGCAATCCCGGCGCGATCCTGATTGTGGAGTTTGCCGGCCATGACGGGGAAACCATCCGTCAGCGGGCTGTTCGCCTGGAACAGGCCATGAAAACGGCCGGGTACGGTTACCATTTTCCACTCATTACCGGCGCGGATGTCAACAAAGTATGGGCGCTGCGTAAGGCCGGGCTGGGCGTGCTGTCGAATATGAAGGGCGATGCCAAGCCTGTGTCGGTGATTGAGGATACTGCCATCCTTCCCGAAGATCTCCCTGCCTGCATTGCCGAATTTAAACAGTTACTGGAACGCTACGGGCTTCATTGCGTATACCACGCACACATAGCCACAGGCGAACTGCACCTGCGGCCGATACTGAATCTCAAAGACCAGGAAGACGTCAGGCTGTTCCGTACGATTGCCCGCGAAACGGCTGTCCTGGTGAAGAAATACCGCGGTTCGCTAAGCGGCGAGCATGGCGACGGGCGTCTTCGCGGCGAATTTATCCCGCTGATGTACGGTGATCATGTGTACGGATTATTTAAAAAAGTGAAGGAGTATTTTGATCCGCAGGGAATTTTCAATCCGGGAAAGATCACGGATACCCCGCCGATGGATACTTCGCTGCGCTACGAACCGGGACGTCCCGTGAAGGAGATCAAAACCGTCTTCGATTTTTCGTCGACAGCTGGAATGATGCGGGCTGTGGAGCGTTGCAACGGTTCGGGCGACTGCCGGAAATGGCATACCGCCGGCGGAACCATGTGTCCCAGCTACATGGCTACCCACAACGAAAAGTTAAGCACGCGCGCGCGCGCCAATCTCCTTCGCGAATACCTGTTACAGGATGACGGAAATGCATCATTCGGAAGCAAAGAACTGTCTGACGTACTGGATCTTTGTCTTTCATGTAAAGGATGCAAAAGCGAATGTCCTTCAAATGTGGATATGGCCAGATTAAAAGCCGAATTTCTACAGCATGATTATGACCGCAACGGGACGCCTTTCCGTGCCCGGATGGTGGCGCACATCAATTTACTGAATAAAACAGGCAGCCTGTGGCCGAAATTGTACAACCATATATCCGCATGTTCGCTGACGGCGAAAATGATGGGGTTTGATCCGCGAAGGAAGATTCCCCAAATTCACAGGTACAGTCTTCGTAAACGGCTTTCTCATCCTACTTTTTCGAATGAAAGTTCTATAAAGCAGCATGTTGGCAGACTGTATCTTTTTATTGACGAGTTCACCGGCTACCATGACGTGCCTGTTGGCATCTCAGCGGTTGCATTGCTGCGCCGTTTGGGGTATCGTATCGAAATAGTGCAACACAGGGAGAGTGGCCGGACATATATTTCCAAGGGACTGTTACGGAAAGCGCAGAAGATTGCCGATCACAATGTTGATTTGTTCGGTAAGCTCGTTTCGGAAAAGGTTCCGCTGGTCGGTATCGAACCGTCGTGCATCCTCAGTTTCCGTGACGAATATCCCGAGCTGGTTTCACCTGCATTGCGTGAAACTGCCGGAAAGCTGGCCCCCAATACATTGACCGTCGAGGAGTTTATAGTTCGCGAGTGGAAACAGGGACGGATCAGTTCCTCGTCGTTTACCGACCGGGCGGCCAATATCGCTTTTCATGGGCACTGTCAGCAAAAATCGCTCATCACCACGCAGGCTACGCGCGATATGCTTTCCATACCTGAAAACTACGCTGTCCGCGAATTGAACACAGGATGTTGCGGCATGGCCGGTTCGTTTGGCTACGAGAAAAAGCATTACGATCTCTCGATGCGGATAGGCGAATTGCTGCTTTTTCCACAGGTACGCGAAACGCCGGAAGATACGATTATCGCCGCGCCGGGAACCAGTTGCCGCCAACACATCGAACATGGTACAGGCAGGAAAGCAAAGCACCCTGTGGAGGTATTGTTTGAGGCGCTGACTCCCTGACAGCGGTGGTAGAGTCTTCGTTGACCCGTCAGCAGCTTCGCAGCCTGACAGGTCAGCGTGTCGCACCGATACCGGGAGTAGCGCCCGACCTGACAGGGTCGGCAGACCTGTCAGGGTCTATAATGACGGCCGGTAAAAAAAACCTCCTAAGTATGTCATCAAAATTATATTATTTAGATTTGGCAGACAGTCTTTATAATGGATTTTGCTAATTAATAAGTGATTCTGCGGCTTGAAAAGCCGGATTTTCATAACCGCGGGTCATTAACC
>JAISCQ010000061.1 GCA_031265445.1 Bacteroidales bacterium | reverse complement strand
TTTTGCAGCAGGCTTTTGATATTATCGGGCATTTCGTAATTATACCGGTTACGGTAGACGATTTGGGCTATTTCAAGCGGGTCGATTTTTTTCAGGTCGCTGTATTCGACTGTTTTCAGATCGTTTTCGCCGGAGACAAATCTGTGGGAGGTTGTGCAGGCGAGTTTCACGGACTTTCCCTTCAGAGCCGTTTCGATATGGTGGCGGATTGAAGGTTCGGGTTCGGTCAGCAGGATCTTGATTTCGAGATATGGAGAACTGAATCTTACCTCTCCGTCGGGAAGTCTGGCTATCCTGTACAGAACATTGCCCAGAGGTTCCGGTTCGGGAGACAGACTGAGCAGGCCGACCGGCGGATCGAAACGTATCCGTTCGATGTTTTCGAGCCTGCTGCCGTCGAATTTCAGCAGATTGATTCCCTGTTTGTATTTTTTTTCGACAAAGGACATTGGCAGGGGACTTCCGGCATACTGAATTTTTTCGTATCCCGCAACCCTCTGGCATCTGTGGAGATGACCCAGAGCCACATATCCAATATCGTCGGCGTGGAAAATCTCCGCCGGCACACACTCCAGTCCGCCGATCACCGTCCGCTCGGAAGTGTCCTTATCAGACAGCTGGGCGTCCTTCGCCTGCAGGTGTCCCATCACGATAAGTGCCTGACCGGGCGTTCTCAGCTTTTCCAGTTCGGCATACAGCGCCCTGTACATCAGCCCGATACTTTCGGAATAGCTTTCCGAGAGAGGATAATCTCCCTGTCGCAGATACGGGACGGCAATGCACCACGCGACGGTCTCCCCGCCTTTCGTAATGGGAACCAGCAGGTTGCGGAAGTTAATATTCCCGTTCTGCATCCGTTTCACCAGTCCCTTGACTGTGATATTCATATCTTCGAGCAGGGGATTCGGAGCTTCGAGACGTGATGCCGAGTCGTGGTTTCCGGCAATGATAATCGTCTGGAGTTCCGGGTTTTCCATGTTTATTTCGTGCAGAAACCTGTAATAGATTCTCTGGGATTCCGCCGAAGGATTCGGGGTGTCGAATATGTCTCCGGCAACGAGCAGTACATCCGCGCGCTGTTCACGGATCTGTCTTTTCAGCCAGTGGAAGAAATACAGATGTTCGTCCCTGCGGTCATATCCGTAGAAATTTTGACCTATGTGCCAGTCAGCAGTATGAAGTACAGTAAGCATATATCAATTAAGAATTAACAATTAACAATCAGTTGTAAACCGCCTTATACCATGAGGTGTACCGGTATGCATAGTCGAGATTCATGTTCTGTCCCGGGATATAGCAGCTCAGTCCGCAGCTTCTCTTTATTTCGAACTCGTTGAGTATGGAGGGAGTATGGTCTTCGAATATGACGGCAGCCTGCAGGAGGCCGCGCAGAGTTTCCAGTTCGGGGTCATTTCCGGCGATATTCTCCATAAAGTCGAGGTAATCAAAGAACAGCGTCACATCATTCGAATCGTATTTCTGGATTTGCGACACGTCGAGATTGTCGATATTGCCCTTATGTGTCTGCATCAGACTTCTTGACACGGAAGCGACACCGTCCAGATTTCCGGTTTTCACCACCGACAGCGCCGCCGTCTGCATGTCGCTTCTGGAATACGACCTGTAGAGTTCCATAAATTTCCCGCACACGGAATCGAAGGCTACATTTTCCCTGAACAGGAACTCCAGAATATCGTGGTATGGAAAACCTCCCGCCATGACTTCCGTAACCGAGCCGACGATATAATCGGCATTGTGCCGCAGTTCGTACACCGCTTCGATGCCCATCATGTCACATGCATCGAAGATCCAAAAGTCGTATTTCCCCGGCAGCGTGGCAAGCTCCGAGATATTCATGCTTGCGCCGCCGTCGTCGCCGAACGACCTGCTCATGCTCGAGCCTGAAGCCGGAAGCCAGCCATTGGCATGTGACCAGAGTATCAGTCCGTACGACTTTGCCGGATACATTCCTTTTATATCCGAAATCACCTTCTCCATAACTTCCATCGAGCTTGAGTTCTGTTCGGAATATTTCATAACCTCCCTGGAAACAATATCCGACGTCCTGTCGCCGGATATTTTCAACACATACGGGGCTATGCGTTTCTGATCGACATAAACAATCAGGTCGCCGTCGAAACTGTCTTTCCATCCGCGTTCCATCTCGTTTATATCTTCCTCGACATAAGGGCGATCCAGCGAATTGTCTCCAAGCATATAGACAATAACAGTTCTTGTTTTCAGCGGAGGATTTACGTCCCTGTAGCTGTGGCTCTTGCCGCACGCACAAAACAGGCACAGCAAACAAAGCATTCCCGCGGCGGTCAAATGCCTTTGTCTCAGTCTTTCATACTCATTTTTCATATCATTATTCATCTTGTTTTTATTTATAATTATCATTATTACTTATCATTATTAACTCTATTCGCCTGCTTCTACCTCCAATCGCTTCTCTCCTGCCCCCAATCGCTTCGCTTCATTGGGGGTTATTCATATTCAACCCTTCGGGTTGCGGACACCCCTTTGCTTTCGATATCCCTAAGCGCGCCAGCCAACTCTTAACTTTTAGTTCTTAGTTCTTAACTCTATTCGACTGTCCATGTAGATCCGCTTCTCAGCAGATCGTCGACGCATGAGCAGACGGGATGCTGGCGGCTTCGTTCTATCTGTTCGCGCACATTGTCGTCGTATGTCGAATCCTTCACCGCCCTTATCACCCCCAGCGCCACGGGGAAATCGGGAAACTTCATATTAACCAGCATCATGTGTATTCCGGGGTTGGGATTTTCCATATTGTGAACCAGAATATCCTTCTCCGTGATGCCGTTTTCGCCGATTTTCACCGACTTCAGCCTTAGATTTTCATGATCAATCATCAGGCCCCTGTCCCTGTTTTTGCCGTATATCATCGGCTCTCCGTGACGCAGAACAATCGTCCGCTCGTCTCTGACGTTCCTGTCTGCATATTCCCTGTGGATTCCATCGTTGAATATCACGCAGTTCTGCAGGACAGTCGTAACGGAAGTTCCGTCGTGCCTTGCCGAAGCGACAAGACATTCGGCAGTCAGCCTTACGTCCGAGTCGAGCGTACGTGCAAAAAACGTGCCACGCGCGCCAAGAACGATTTCACCCGGTACAAACGGGTGCTCCACCGTCCCGAAAGGAGATGTTTTCGTAACCGTTCCGAGCCGCGAGGTTGGAGAATACTGACCCTTGGTCAGGCCGTATATCTGGTTGTCGAACAGTATGATGTTCAGGTCGATATTCCTTCTTACCGCATGGATAAAATGGTTTCCGCCGATTGCCAGGGCGTCCCCGTCGCCCGTAATCTGCCAGACGCTGAGCGCGGGATTTGCCACCTTGATTCCGGTGGCAATAGCCGCCGCCCTCCCGTGGATGCCGTGAAACCCGTAGGTATTAACATAGTACGGGAAGCGCGATGAGCAGCCTATGCCCGAAACAAAGGTGAAGCGCTCTTTTCCGTACCCCAGTATTTCGGCCACCTCCGGCAAAGCCTTCTGGACGGCAGCCAGTATGGCATGATCTCCGCAGCCCGGGCACCATTTAACTTCCTGATCGCTTTTAAAGTCCTGTGATGCGTATTTTGTTGTCATATAACGTCTTTTTATCTATTTTGATAATAATGAATTAAACTTTTCCACAAGCTCGCTCACCGTGAAAGGCAGACCCTGCACCTTGTTATACTGATTGAAAACCATGCGGGGATATTTCATCCTCAGATAATTGGCGAACTGTCCCGAATTGAGTTCGCAGACCACAATGTTCCTGAATTTCCCGAATATGCTTTCCGTATTTTTCGGAAGCGGACTGATATGGTTGAAGTGCGCCAGGCTGACGTTCCCACCTTCCGCCCGCATCTGACTTACAGCGGTATAGAGATGCCCGAACGTGCCTCCCCAGCCCACTGCAAGCAGGTCGCCTCCGCCGCTGTCGCCGATGATTTCCTGTTCGGGAATGAAATCGGCGACCCTGTCCACTTTCGCGGCTCTCGTGTCCACCATAAGCTGGTGATTCAGAGGATCCGTGGACGGTGAACCTCTGAGGAAATCCTTCTCCAGCCCTCCGATGCGGTGTTCCAGACCCGGCGTTCCGGGAATCGCCCAGAACCGCGCCAGCCGTTCCGCATCCCTTGCATACGGCATGTAACCGGCTGTGCCTTCGGGAACTGTCGGCGGCTTGATGCCCGGGAAATCCGCGACCGATGGAATCCGCCAGGGTTCCGAACCGTTTGCAATGAACCCGTCGGACAGCAGGATCACCGGCGTCATGTGCTCCAGCGCGAGTTTCGCCGCCAGAAATGCCTTTGCGAAACAGTCGGCGGGCGACTGCGCCGACATTACGATCAGCGGACATTCCCCGTTCCGTCCCCAGAGAGCCTGCGACAGGTCGGACTGCTCCGCCTTCGTGGGCATCCCGGTGGAGGGACCGCCCCGCTGGACATCGACAATCACCACCGGCAGTTCCGCCATGACAGCCAGTCCCAGAGCCTCCGATTTCAGCGACAGACCGGGTCCCGAAGTGGTTGTAACGGCAAGATTCCCGGCAAATGCCGCTCCTATCGCGGTGCAGATGCCGGCGATTTCGTCCTCAACCTGAAGGGTTTTCACTCCCAGATCCTTTCTTATCGCAAGCTCCTCCAGGATTCCCGTTGCGGGGGTTATGGGATACGAGCCGCAGAACAGCGGCAGCCCCGATTTTTCGGAAGCGGCGATCAGTCCCCATGCGGTAGCCTGATTCCCGTGTATGTTGCGATAAACTCCCTTCCTGGGATTCGAGACACTGATCCTGTATGTGTTCGGAATCGCCTGCACGCTGGCGGCATAGTTGTATCCTCCCCTCAACACAAGTTTGTTGGGCTCGATAAACTGCGGCTTTTTCCTGAACCTGGTCTCAAAGTACTTTTCGGCGCAGGTCAGCGGCTGGTTGAACATGTAGAAGCATATTCCAAGAGCGAACATGTTCCTGCTCCGCAGCACGGATTTATTGTCAAGCCCGCTGCCGGCAAGACATTCTTTCGTGAGCGTCGTTATCGGGGCGTATATTGTGTGCCTGTCGGTCAGTTTCAGGGACTCAAAGATATCCGCGCCTTTGATTCCCGCCTTTTCGATGTTTTTTTCGGTAAACAGGTCGGAATCAACAATGATGCTCGATGTGGGTTTCGTCCAGTGCGCATTGGATTTCAGGGCGGCGGGATTCATGGCGACAAGAACGTCGCAGCAGTCGCCGGGAGTTCTCACTTCGCCGCTCCCGACATGAACCTGAAATCCCGAAACGCCCGCCAGACTTCCCTGCGGCGCCCGGATTTCGGCAGGGAAATCGGGAAAGGTGGAAACGCCGTTGCCCAAAACAGCGGCCGTATCGGCAAAAAGCGTCCCGGTTAACTGCATTCCATCTCCGGAGTCGCCTGAAAAACGGATTACAACGTCGTCCGTTTCGATAAACTGTTTTTCCATAAAAACAAGATATTAATTAATAAAAAGATCTTCAACCGCGTTGAAAATTCAATTCCATAAACAATAAACATGGACAAAAGTAAGATATTTCCCCGAAAAATGTTGAAAAAACAGGCGCGCAGCGATGGCTGTCCTTCGCCCGATCCCTATTTGTCGGTATTGTCCTCAATCCTGATCTGTCTAAGCATGTCATCCTTGCCGGTCTCCTTTTTTACATGACAGGTTATGCGGTACTTTTTCCCGGTAATGGTTTTATACGTGCCTATGAAAAACCTTGTTTCGCCCTGCCCTCCCTGATGATTTACAGTGAACTGCTTTGGCTTGTTCTGGGTAAAGAAATCTTTCATCACCTGTATTGTCTGGGCTTTGCTATACACATTGCTCTTGCCGAATATGTCACACTCGACCGAATTTGCCAGATATGGAGACAGTTCCGTCGCCTGGGCATTCTTTATTGCGGAAACAATCTCCTCGCATTCAATCTTCTCCTCTATCTGCGCCGCCGCAAACATGGAAATCAACATTAAAGTAATCGTACAAAAAACTCTCATCTCGTTGCTGTTTAGTTAACAATATACACCTGTGCGTATCTTCTATCAAAGTGCAAAATTAATAAGTTTTTTAACAATAAAGAAAATAAAGGGGAGCGGGAATAATTATTTTGAGGCGCTATGGACATATTTTGGGGTGTACGACAAAATGAGAGTTAGTTGAGTAGCGTTTATTTAACGTTAAAAACAAAAGCGTCTGTCTCTCGTTACAAGCCTTTTTGCAATATCAAACACAAGCTCGGCGTAGTCTCCAGACCAATGTCATCAAGTTAAGCCATAAGAAGCTCTGAAAGAGCGGTATCAATAGCACAGGGCAAGGCAAACCTTGCCGGCAAGGCCCTGTGTAGAAAATGTGCCCTCATCGTCAAGCCCCAACGGGGCGGAATCAGGTTTGTTTCATTTGATTACGCCCTTTCAGGGCTTAGCGTTTGTCGGGTATTTATTCCATAGGGCGTTGCCCTATACTGTTGATTATCGGGCTTTCAGCCCTTAACTTGATGACATTGGTATCCAGACTACGCCGAGCGCCAGATTGAACTACTTTGTAGTTTTGAAGTGTGATGGCTTACTCCGAGCTGTGTTTCGTTTGCACGGAGTTATCGACATCATACGCCTGCGGCGTCAAAAAGACACGAAACATCTCGATTTTACCGCGCACAGTATAATTCCATATTCATCCGAATCACAGTTCAGACAGTTTTGATTCATGTTTTTCACGACGAAACGGCATCCTGCAACTTCAGTCCATGCCTTTTCATGATAAAAATGCATGAAATTTTTCTGCAACATCTTTTTTTGCGGGAAGACTGTTCCGGGACAGACTGGCTCAGGCACGGCACATCGCAAAATTATTGTACAGTTAAAAAAAACGCACTACTTTTGCAGAACGATTATAAAAATTATAAAAATAAGATAACAGCTAATTATTTGAAAAAATGGCAAAAAACAGGAAAAAGAAACAGACGTCAAAAATCCCCCATTCCAATCCGAAAGCAGGGCTTTCAAAGTCACAGTTCGACTACGGATGCACTGTTGCACAGAAAACAATGAGTTTGCTGAAGATTGACCCGGCGTTTTTCAGCATGTTTTCGAAAAAGCAGAAACATGCCATGCTCAACTTTGAAACGCATCCGCCCGTTTTTCGCGCCATGGAGGGAAACCGCGTGCCGCGTAAATACATATCCAAAATACGCGAAACGATAATGGAGTACATGCGGACAGGCTATATTGACGAGGAAATCCAGCTGACTTATATGGATTTTGTTACATACGGGATATCATTTATATGCTCATTCCAACTGGAATATAAGCGGGGAATATTCACTGCCGAGCAGAAAGAGGCATTTGCCGGGGAAATGATGGATGCAGTCACGAAGTTCAATACGCTGAACGAGCAGCTGTTTGAAAATCTGTACTCAAATATATGGTTCGAGCTGGGTTTCTATTCGCAGATGAACTTCCGCACATACGGATTTGAATTTCATGCCGATGTTTTCAAGTCCAAGGAAGTAGCCGGCTTAAACACTGTCAGGTATGTTGTCGAACTGACCTCCTACGAAAACGACAGCATATATTTTACGCACAACGACGTAAGCCGCAAGGCATATCGCGTCATTGCCAGCGGCATACGTTCCACCTATCCCCCTGCGGTCATTATAAGGCACTGTGAATTATACTCCGGAAGCGAATCGAGAAAGGAATACAGCATATACATACAGTCGCACGTCATCCACCGTTTCAAGGAACGCATTGATAATGTTGACCCTTTACTGCGCAATTACGCCATCAACCTGTCTATGGCGGCAACCCGGGAGATAGTAAAGGGACCTAAGGGGCATACTTTTATGGCATGTTCCATGGGCGACTTTCTCATCGGGTATTTCCCATATACTGTCTATGGCGACAAGGTGTTTCTCCTGTCATTCCTGCCGCTTGTAAGCCAACTCGTGCCGGAGGGCGAAAAACTGTACAACATATTAAATCTCGGCAAGGACGAACTGGTTTACTTAGGCATGGACAAGCTGAGTTTCTTCGCTACTGTCGATTTTGACGAAATCCCCATACTGAAAAATGCCCTCATAGAATCGGGCATCTGGGCGATAAAGATGGAAATGGATGAAACTCCTGTTTACGAGAAGGCCAAAATTGACACGGTGAAAACACAGTTTGTAAAGAATTTCTTCGAAAAAACGGAAATGCGCCGGATACAGTCGCTCTCCGAAGACGAATGGTACAATAACACCGGCGATGAAATCAATGTTGCGGAAAACGAAATGCCGGAGACAGGAATTCTGAATTCGTCAGAATGACGGCTGTGAATGTGACGGTTATGTCCGTCATTGCGGGCTTGACCCGCAATCTCTGCAAACAAAATGACCTTTTTGGACATCTCCAAGCGCCAAATAACTGCACGCCCTGTTTGCGAATTTTGCAAGGCTGGGTTAGGGGACATGTGACTGCACGCCAACTGACAGTTTGCTACCAATGATCACGCTATTTTCCTCATCCCTAACCCGGCCTCATTGTCGCTTTCTCATTCCCGAACACTCTGGTTTTCAGCAGAGCTGTGATGATGCGGTTCAGGGAGAAATCCACCTCGAACGTCCGGATATTTCGGGACTGCAGGTACTGTGCGGAGCGTGCGCCTATCCGTCGCACAAAGATAGCAGAACAGTCGCTCAATGCCCTGGCGAATATATTCATATTTTCGTCCGAGTGTGCCGCTTCGCCGGGGATCAGTTCGATTTCGCGGTCTTCGACAAAGCTTGCGTTTCCGGCGTCGATTTCGTAAACGAGGAAACTTCTTGCCTGTCCGAAGTGCCGGTTGACCGATTCCCCGTCGCTGCTGGCTATTGCTACTCTGTATGGCATGTCAGTTATATGTTTGATATACTCCGGTGTACAGGTCTTCCAGAAACTTCAGACCGCCGTGGTATCCCGCATACGAACTGTGCAGAACCACCTTCTGCTGGAAGGGAGCGCTGACGCACACGAAATTGCCCGACAGCTTCTTTGCAATCTGTTTCTCGAAAATGCTTCCGGCAATCAGGGGCGGACCGGCATAGTATTCCTCTTCGATCTGGCGGTGTATCAGGTATCCGTCGGTCGAGAAGACCACCTCCGCCTTGATGCCGTAGTTGAAGTCGCGGAAATATCCGGCAATCCGTTCCTGATGTTCGGGCGGGACGTTTTCGGTGATATACTGCTTGTTCGGCATCAGGCCGAAATCGTTTACCAGAAACCGGGCAAGAGCGAGCGCCCGCGACGCCGTGCTTACAGTGGAGAACATCTTGGAAGCCGTGCGGTTCTCGAAGAATATGCTTACCGAGCGTTCGATATAATAGTAGTATTCCCTTTCGTGCCGGGTGATGAGCGCCTCCACCGCGTCCATGTCGAGGCCGGCGAATCCGGCTACCGCCCGCAGGAAAGCCGAACTCTCGCGGGCGCCTATCGGCAGGACGGGGTAGTGCAGGTAGGGCGTGCCGAATGTCTTTTCGAGCAGCTCGACATTGCCGAGGCCTATCCAGGGCGACACCAGCAGGTTGAACTCCGCCTGCGGCACGCGGTCGAGGTTTTCCATCCCGCGGTGTTCGCCGAAGATGATATTCGGCGTCAGGCCAAGTTCGCGCACAAGGTTTTCGAGTTCGCGCAGGTCGCCGAGCCAGTAGGGGTCGTGCGAGGGGACGGGTCCCCAGATATTTACCAGTCCCTTTATCTTTTCCCTTTTCGGCAGGCGCGCCAGATACTGCTTCACGATTGCGTCCATCACCCATTCGTGTCCCTCGTAGTTTGTTCCCTTGAATCCGGGGGTGCTGACGGCGATGACGGGCTTTTCCGCATCGCGGAACTCGCCGACAATCCGTTCGATATCGTCGCCGACAATCTCGGTTGTACATCCCGAAAGCACCACGAACAGGTCGCCGTCAATCACTTTCAGCGAATTGGCGATTATGTCGCGCAGCTTTCCCTCTCCCCCGAAAACGACTTCCGTTTCGCCGATGTTCGAGCACGGGAAAGTATTTGTTGCCAGATACCCCGTGCCGGAACCGTTGCCCGCCACGCGACTGGCGCAGCCCGGTCCCGAGTGAAACACCGGCACGGCTCTGTGTATTGCCTGTACCGTCTGCGAGCTTCCCAGAGCACACACGTATCTGGGTTCATCAAGTATTCTTGCCATGATTATTATCCTCCGTTTTTTAATTAATTGTCTGTTAGAAAAGCGTCCGACGGCTGTTTCATCCACCATTCGGTATATGGCAGGCGCACGTGCCTCGACAGGTTTTCGGCAAAACTCCGGTTCAGGATCAGGTCGTGCAGCGTCTTTCCGAAGCGCAGCGTTCCCTTGTATCCGAACACATTGTACTCGTCGTAAACGCAGTAGCTGGGGATACCGATTTTCATCGACCAGATTGCCGAGTCGGGATGCCGGGAGATGAAGATGTCGGGACGGACGGTATTCAGTATGTTCATGTACTCGAAGTTCTGCAGGTGGTTGACGGAGTACGTGAAGTCGTTCGGCGAATTGTCTATCAGGTACTGCAGCGCCTGCGGATGGCTGCCGTCGTCGTACTGCCTGTCGAAATGCCAGGCGGTCAGGTGCTCCATCTTCATGCCGAACTCCTGCAGCACGCGGGCGATGTTGGCGCCGAGATTCGGTCCCATTGCCACCATTGCGCGTTTGCCGGCAAGCTGTCCGGCGATTTCCTCTATCTTCGGCAGATAGATTTCGCGTTCCTTCTGCAGGAAGGCTTCCATTTCCGCCTCTTTGTCCACGACTTTGGCGAGCTGGCGTGCAAGGTCTTCGTAGCCGGTGATGCCATGGGGCTGGAGCGAGCGGATAAACGGCACTCCGTAAGCCGTTTCCAGGCCGATGCCGAGATACGAGGACAGCGTACTGCAGGTGGTGATGGATGCCGTGGCTTCGGACAGGTGTTCGAGTTCCCCGACCGTGGACGCCGCCAGCAGAAAGGTCGGTTCCAGCCCGAGCACGTCAAGCATGCGGATGATATCGTCGCGGGTATTCCATGCCATGCCCGCGGTGAAGCCGATGATGTTGACCCTGTTCGTCTTCTTTTGCGGCGGCTTTACAATGTATTTCAGTATCGCGTGATAGGTCGCGTCGAAGCCCGAAGCCCAGATCTGCGACTTGAATCCCTCGCAGTGTATGGGCGCAATCGGGATGCCACCGACTTCGTCCTTTACCTCGTCGATAATCCCTTCCAGATCTTCGCCGATGACGCCGCTCACGCAGGATGCGCCGACAAAGATCGCTTTGGGATGATAGCGCCTCCAGGTCTCGATAATCACCTCCCGCAGGTTGTCGACGGCTCCGAACACGGTGTCCGCTTCCGTCATGTCGGTGCAGGTGTAGGCGAAATTGCCGCGGTCGCGCCCGATGGCGTTTGCCAGCAGGTCGAAGGAGGGCTTGATCTGCGCAATGGAGGCGCATCCCGATGGCCCGTGATGGACAATCGCCACATCGTTGATTTCGGACGCCTGGGCAAGGGCGCATCCCGATGCACATGCGGCGGCCTGACTGAAACACCGCTTTCTCTCTCCGGGACAGCCGCTGCACTGCAGTTGCTGCCCGATGTCGGTCAACGAACCGGAATATCCGGTTATCGACCCTATACGCGATTCGCGTGAACCGCATAACTTGCTTTTTACATCTATTGACATGTTTTATAACAATTAATAATTAACAATTCATTTATTTATAATTACTTTACTTACTATTCTTTTTTATCTTAATATACTTGACAGCGAATAAACTCACAGCCATTGCAGAGATACTGTTTACAGCATTGCAGAGACGCTTTTTGCAAAATGGTTAGGGTTAAATCATTTTTAACCGTTCGGTTAAACCACCTTTAACCGTTCGGTTAAACCACCTTTAACCGTTCGGTTAAACCACCTTTAACCGTTCGGACAAAACACCTTTGTCACCTGAGTTCGGGATAAGAATAGCCCGTCAGTCCCCCATTAAAGGGTTTAATGCAAAAAGCATATAACATTGCCGGAATCAAAAATCCCGTCAGGGATTAAATATTGGTAGAAATC
>JAISCQ010000049.1 GCA_031265445.1 Bacteroidales bacterium | reverse complement strand
ACGATAATACTGATTGATGCGACATGTTAAATGTGATTTTTTTCATCTACAAATGTATGCAAAAATTTAATCTTGCGACATGAAATAAATAAGATCTATTCGGAATCGGGTTCGATTCTAAACAGAATCAATGATTCTATCCGGAATTTGTCGCGGTGTACAATGATTTTAACAGCCGTTTTTCCTCCAGATTTTCAGGAAAAAGCGTTGTTGTCATTCTCAAGGATGAATGTTGATGCTTAGATTACAAGGTATTACTATCTTTTCTCTGGCAATATAGAATGACAAATATATGGGCGCCTCTCCCTTCCTGTTAATGTAACTGTCTTTTAATATATGCTCTTATTACCGCCATGGCTTTTGGTTTCTAAATTGTTTCTACAACTGCCGATTTTTTCTACATCTTTTCCAAAAACACTTATTCAAAATTTCCTTAAAGTAACTGATATTCATAAAATAAAAAAACCACAATCTTTTTAAATTGCGGCTCTGGTAGTCCGTAGGGGATTCGAACCCCTATGGCAAGAATGAAAATCTTGAATCCTAACCCTTAGATGAACGGACCATTTGATATCGAAGACCTTTTTAGAAAAAGGCGGTGCAAAGGTAATATCAATTTTGATATCTGCAACATCCGGATGAAAAAAATGACACTTTTTTAAAAATATTTTTGGTTATTCCACGAAAAGCGCCAGTCCTTTCAGATATTCGCCTTCGGGGTGGTAGATGTTTATTGGGTGATCGGCCGGTTGGGTCAGTTGGTGGATGATACGTACCTGTCGTCCGGCCATTGCCGCAGCCGAAAATATTGCCGAGCGAAATTGCTCTCCGGTCACCACTTGCGAGCACGAAAAGGTGAAATAGATGCCGGCGGGACGGATGGCAGCGAGCGCTTTTGCGTTCAGCCGCCTGTAGGCCTGTAAAGCATTTTTGAGTGCGTGCTGATTCTTGGCAAAGGCCGGCGGGTCTACAATCATCAGGTCGTATATGGGCTGCATCCCGTTCAGGAAATCGAAACAGTCACTCACAATACCCTGGTGGCCGGCAACATCGGGAAAGTTAAGCGATACATGACGGTTGGCCACGTCAATTGCCTTTTGCGAGACATCTACCGTATGCGCTTCCCTGGCGCCGCCACTCAATGCATAAACCGAAAATGCTCCTGTGTAGCCGAACATATTCAGTACAGTCCGGTCTTTGGCATACTGTTCCACCAGGTAGCGGTTTTCGCGCTGGTCAATGAAGAATCCTGTCTTCTGGCCGTTTTCCCAGTCAGCTGTGAAGCGATGTCCGTGTTCGGTAAAAATCGGATCACCGGGCTTTTGCCCGTAAAGATAACCGTTTGTGGTTTCGCTTCGTACAAACAGGGTGGTTCCGCTCTTGTCATATACTGCGGTTAACTGGTTGCCGTATATTTCCACTAAGCATGTGGCAAACAGTTCGCGCTGACGGTACATTCCTGTGGTATGCGCCTGTATCACCGCCGTACGCCCGTAAATATCGACGATCAATCCCGGAAAACCGTCGCCTTCGCCATGAACCAGGCGATAAGCCGTAGTTTCCGGGTTTCCGGACAGACCCAGGTTTTGGCGCAGAATATATGCCTTTTGCAGTTTATCTTTCCAGAAAGCGCTGTCGACAGGCTGTTGGGTAAAGGACAGTACCCGAACAGTGATCGACCCGGCCGGCTGGTAATGTCCCGTTGCCAAAAAAACGCCATCGGCAGAATATACCTCTACAACATCGCCATCGACAGGAGAGCCTTCCATTTTTTGGACGGCTCCCGAAAAAATCCACGGATGGAAACGGCGAAGCGACTCTTCACGCTTGGGTTTCAAGAATATTTTATCCATTGATATGTATTAAAGGGCACAAAAGTAGGACAAATTACGACAAATTACCGGAAACTATTTCTTTACTTCGTATTTAAAGACCCCGCCGAATTTCCCGCCGGGCTGTTTCACTGCCAAAACCGCCTGTCCTTTACTTTCGGGGGTAAAGGTAACACTGAACCTGTTGCCGTCCTGCCTGAAGCGCACCCAATCCCTGTTATTGCATATAATAGCCGCCTCTTCGTTTTGGGGCAGCACAAGCTCGAAATCGTAGGACTGTCCTGCTTTTAACTCGCTGCATACCGGCATCATGCCGATTTTCCAGGTCATATCGATCGAAAATACTTCAGGGAACGATGCGTCCATAGTGTTGGTGAAATACGAAAAGGTGGCGTCGGGATTAAATCCCCACGAAACCAGTTCGGGCGACAGCGGCGGCATACGGAGAAATTCGCCGCGTGTAACAGGGTTACTCAGCAATTGCCACTGATCATCTTTTGGGAAATGGGTAAAAATGAATATTTCGGGTTTGGGGTCGAACCAGTGTCCTGACAATTTACGGGTAAATATCCGGTTACGCACATGTCCTGCGCCCCAGGCAACATCTACAATCATCCACCGGCCGTCGTCCATCTTTACGGCATTCCAGGCATGGCCGCCTTTGTCAAGGTCTGACGGCTGCCTGTAAAAATATTGCTTCGAATCGCCCCGGATCGTCATTACCTCCAATCCCGCCAACTCGCCGAATGATTTGAACATTTCCGAATATGCTTCGCAGACGCCTTTACCCTGTTTGAGCGCCTCTTCCTTCGATGTGATTCTGTAATCGGTGTCGTAGGCGATATTGTCGGCAATCCAGATGAAGATCGCGCGGGCTTTCTCCATCCCGGTTTGCGACTGCTGCGTGATGAGCGCTACCAGTTCCGTTTCGGTCATTTTCCTTTTGGTTTTCAGGCCAAGAACATACCCGTCGATTTTCGAAAAATCGCTTTGCGCCTGTTCTGCAGGTGGCTGGAAAAGTTTGGCCGCTTCCGCCCGTGATGGTTGCGCCGATGATGTCTCCAATAAAATAAATGGAACTGATAAAATCGCGAAAAATGTGATCTGCCGGATCCTGTTCATATTTCCTTGTTTTACTGATTATTCGATTTCCAGCATCACTACCGACCTGGCCGGCAACTGCACCGACAGGCTTCCTTTCGACAGTCTGGCATCCCTGAAATCCTGCACTGCTATGGTATTCGGACTTTCAAAAGTATTACAGCCGTTCAGCTTTGCGGAAGTAAGTATTTTCCCCGTTACATTTTCGGCGACCACGCCGCGCAGTTCGCCTTCCACTGTTTGCGCCCTGTTCGGATCAATATTTACCAGCGTGATGTGTATCCTGCCGGCAGCGTCTTTCGAGGCGGATACGCTCACGGCATCCATCCCGCGGCCATTCAGTTCATACCTGTTGCATGAGAGAGCGACCGGGAGCATCGTTGCATCCTGATGCACCCTGTAGAGCCAGAATACCCAGTAGGTAGGCGTAAGCACCATTTTTTCCCTGTCTGTAAGGATCACGGATTGCAGTACGTTAACAGCCTGAGCGATGTTGGCGATCTTCACGCGGTCGCAATGCGCGTTGAAAATATTCAGGTTAATGCCTGCCACAATCGCATCGCGCATGGTGTTCTGCTGAAACAGGAAACCGGGGTTGGTTCCGGGTTCCACGTTGTACCATGTACCCCACTCGTCCGGCACCAGCCCGATACGTTTTTGCGGATCGTACCGATCCATAATGGTCGAGTGTCGGGAAATCAATTCCTCCATGCGGCAGGTTTTTTCGATGGTGGTGAAATATTCGGCCTCGTCGAACTGCGTAGCCGACCCCTTGTCGTTCCATGTTCTAGGAACCGTATAATAGTGCAGCGACAATCCCTGCATGCGGGCGCCTGCATTTTTCATCAGGGTTTCCGTCCAGTTATAGTCGAAATCATTGGCGCCGCCGGCAATCCTGTACAGGCGGTTTTCCCCGTAGTTACGGCAGTAAACGGCATAACGGCGATACTGATCGGCATAGAAATCGGCGGTCATGTTGCCGCCACAGCCCCAGTTCTCATTGCCGACACCCCAGAAGGTCACTTTCCAGGGTTTTTCACGGCCGTTCTTCTTACGGAGACTGGCCATCGGGCTTTCGCCGTCGAAAGTGATGTATTCTACCCATTTCGACATTTCCTCCACCGTTCCGCTTCCCAGATTGCCGCAGATGTAGGGTTCGCAGCCCAACTGCTCGCACAGGTCAAGAAATTCGTGGGTGCCGAAACTGTTATCTTCCACAACGCCGCCCCAGTGCGTGTTCACCATTTTGGGACGCTCGCTGCGCGGGCCGATACCGTCCATCCAGTGGTACTCGTCGGCAAAACAGCCGCCCGGCCAGCGCAGGTTCGGGATACCGATATCCCTCAGCGCTTTCACCACGTCGTTGCGGATACCGCGGGTATTAGGAATCGGCGAATCTTCGCCTACGCGGAAACCGCCATAGATGCAATGCCCCAGGTGTTCGGCAAAATGCCCGTAAATGTGTCTGCTGATGGTATGCTCGCCCAGGTCGACATTCACCGTCAGTTTGTTTTGCGCCTGTACAGCAGCGCACAGCATCATCGTTATAAAAAACAGGTTTACTTTCTTCATGACATGTTATTGATTGAGAAGCCCCGCTCTAACCGCCTTCAGTACGGAACATCACGCCATCCCCCGTCGGGAGAAGGATTGAAACGAAGCTTCCGGTTTATATTACGTTTTTTATCAGACTTTTAAAGCCCTATTGGTTATTACACTTTTTATATCTATTTTTGCGGTAAACAGGTTCTTTACCCCTTATCTCTTCAAATACGCACGATACGGGCTTGAGTACACAGGTTGCGGGATCAGGCCCGCAGGCAGCGGACTCAAATCCGCAGGCGACGGACTCAATCCCGCAGGTCACGGATTCAATCCCGCAAGACGTGGACTCAATCCCGCAGGCCACGGACTTAATCCCGCAGATCACGGATTCAATCCCGCAAGACGTGGACTCAATCCCGCAGGCCACGGACTTAATCCCGCAGATCACGGACTCAATCCCGCAATATGTGGACTCAATCCCGCGAGGCATGGACTCAATCCCGCGAGGCATGGATTCAAGCCCGTAAGTTTTTGCGACCTTTCATATTTACTTCTCCGGAAAGTTTGGAGACCTCTCCGGGACAGGCAGCGTTACGCCTTTCAGCCACGGCGCTGTAAACTTCACCGTTACAGGCTCCGTTTCGCCGGTTAGCCGGATGTATGCAAGTAACCGTCCATGGAGAACACGCTGCACATTGTCGCGGTAATTGCCCATGTCCGAATTATTGCTTGCTTCCAGTCCCAGCAATCTGGCCGGCCCGTCGATGGTGCAGGTTACCTCGTCGTCCGAGAGCATCACCGGGATACCGTTTTCATCCACTACCCGGACGATGATCTGCAGCAGCCCGCTATCTTTCGCGCCGGCAGTATCTACGACAGCGGTCAATGCATCAGGCCGTCCCGACGAACGGACCGTGTACCCGCAGGTTCTGTTTCCTGCAGCGTCCATCCCTACTACCTCCAGCGCGCCCCGGGCATAGGGAATATCCCACCAGATGACGCCCGTATGGTCGTCGTAATCTTTGGTGGCGCCCGCTTCCTTTCCGTTGAGCAGCAACCGGGCTTTCGCTGCATTGGTGTAGCATACCACGCGAACAGTCTGCCCTTCGTCATAATTCCATATCGACCAGGCGTCGATGGAGGGGCCCCAGCGATCACGGTCGCGATCGGGCGCCGGGTAAGTGCCGAGGTAAGCCATCGGCTTTTCGGCCCAGAGCGACTGGCGGAAATAACCGCGCGGCTTGATGAATCCGCCGAAATCCATTAAGCCGGTATAAAACCCGCGCGAGGGCCACGCTCCCGACTCGCCGAGATAGTCGATGCCTGTCCACAGGAATTGCCCGAAGATGTGTTCGTTATCGCGGACGGCTTTCCATGCCGGCAGTCCCTGTCCGTTTTCGCTTCCATAGATCACGCGCTCGGGATAAGTTTTGTGATCGGTACCGTAACGGTCTTCCGTATAGTTGTAGCCGGCAATATCAAGGGCGTCCGGGTATCCGGCTGCATTGGACATCACCACTCCGGCCAATCCTGCGGTGACCGGGCGGCTCGGGTCATTTTCCCGCACCGTGGCCGCTAACCGTCCGGCTACTTTTCCCAGCCTTTCGGCATTGGGCTGTTCGGGTCTGTAGCCGCCAAACATCGGCTGGCTGATCGTCGTTCCATCCAGAACCGGATGCGAATACGGGTCATTGGGATAATCCACTTCGTTACCGATACTCCACGCGAATACGGAAGCATGATTGCGGTCGCGGCGGACCATATCGGCCAGGTCGCGGCTGCTCCATTCCTCGAAGAAATCGTAAGCGCCTTCGAATCCGGGCGTTCCCCTGTTCCAGCCTTCGAGCCATTTGCGTTTCGGAAATTCCCATTCGTCGAATGCTTCATCCATCACCAGGATCCCCAATTCGTCGCAAAGGTCATATACATCGGGCGCCTGCGGGTTATGCGACATGCGAACGGCATTGCATCCTGTTTCTTTCAGGTTCAGCAGGCGGCGCTTCCACACTTCGCGCGGTACCGCCGAGCCGAGTACGCCTGCGTCGTGGTGTATGCACACGCCTTTTACCTTCATCCATTCGCCATTGAGCGCAAAACCCCTGTCGGGATCGAACGTGAAGGTGCGGATGCCCGCCGTGGTCACGGTTTCGTCAATCGTTTTGCCGTTTTGCACGACCGTGGTTTTTAACCGGTACAGGTTCGGCGTTCGGGTGCTCCACAGCAAAGGCTTGCCGACGCGCAGATCCGATATGGATTTTCCGGTGGCTTTCGCCGAAAGGCTGATCTTTTTCGATGATGCGGCAACTTCTTTACCGTTGACATCCAGTAACTGCTGGACGACCGTCAGGTCGACCTTTGCATCCGAACCGTTTTCGAGGTCGGTTTCCACGGTTAATACCGCTTTTCCATGATCGATGGACGCGGTGCGGCAGAACACGCCCCATGGCGCGATATGTACCGGGTTTGCGGTTACCAGCCACACATTGCGGTAGATACCCGAACCGGTGTACCAGCGCGAGTCGGCCGAACGGCTGTGGTCTGCACGCACGGCGATGACCGCCGGTTTTCCGGCTTCTACATACGGCGTGGCGTCATGCATGAACGAAACGTATCCGCTGGGGCGCTTGCCGGCGGAATGTCCGTTAATAAAGACTTCGCTGCGGTTGTAGACTCCCTCGAAATAAAGATATACCCGATCGCCCGGTTTCCCCTGCGGGATGTCGACGGTTTTACGGTACCAGCCGATACCGCCGGGAAGATAACCGGTGCAGCTGGCAAGTGATGGACTGAGCGTGCCTTCTACGCTCCAGTCGTGCGGTAAATCGAGCGTGCGCCATTTTCCGGCATCGAAATCGACAGCCTGTGCGTTGGGTACATCCCCCAGGTGGAATTGCCATCCATCGTTGATCTTTTCGGGTTTACCGAAAGAAACCTGGGCAAAAAGGCTGAACCGGAACAATATAAGTCCCCATAAAATAAACGTGATCTTCATGAATGATGAATTATATGAATTGTATACTCCCGCAAAGCTCGAAACCCTGCTCCCGGGTTATTTGATTTTGGCCGTTAACGGATATTTAAGGTTTTCAAACCCGGTCAGGTCGCATCTGAATGAGCCAACCAGAATGTTGAATCTGATGCTCACCGGGATTTTGTTTTCGTCGTCGGAAAACCAGATGGTCATATCGTCATTTTTCTCGAAAACGCGCCCGGGCTCTACAATCGGTACAAATTTGAAACATTTGTATCTGCCCGAACCGATCGAAATGGTTTCCCTGCCTTTATAAACGATGTAAAACGGAAACAGGGAGTCGCCGAAATAAGTATCGAGCGAAATGATGTCGTTTTCGTTCAGTCCGGACAGGTCGAGCCGGCGCACGTAATACAGCACCGAAGCCATGTCAAGCGTGTTTTTCGGGACGGAAACCCTGCCATTGCGCCGGCTCACCACGTACATTTCTTCCTGGTTGAATTCCACTTCGTCATAATACCGGTAACTGCTTTCGCGGATGTTCCGGATGGCTTTGCCGGGAAGGTTGGTTGCAGGATCGAAGAAACTTTCGTACACGTCGTTCACCCGGTACAGTTTGTCGATCAGACCGGTAGTTTTCCCGACCAGTACGGTGTGGAAAACCTCCCGGCCATTGAGCCATGTTTTATCGGCAGTGATTTTGACCTCGCCGCCGGTGATGAATCCATAATGAATCCTGAACGTCAGCGCTTCTCCGTCGAGGAAGACCGGCGTTTCCGGGAAGCCGGCCTCCGGCGCGATCAGCGAAGTCAACAAAGGGAACAGGCAGATGATCCATACTGCCTTATCCTTCATGTATTTGAACATGGACAGGATCATTTGCCGCCGGTTTCCATATGATATGCGCATCATCACAAACAGGTTATATTACTGTCAATTTTCGGGGTATGCGCCTGTTTCCAGGAAATCCCTGTAATGCTGATACAGCGCTTCCTGCGATTTCAGGGGAGGGTTATGGTCGCGTTTGTACCGGTTATCCTGTACGGCGTCGATGATCCGGGCCTTGACATTATCATGCAGCTGGGTTTCGAGAATGTATTTCAATTCCCTTTGCAGGTTGGGGTCATAGATGGGCGCAGCCACTTCGATTCGGGCATTGAGGTTGCGTGTCATCCAGTCGGCCGAGGAGATATAGTAGCGTTCGGCGCCGCCATTGCAAAAAATGAAGATCCGCGAATGTTCCAAATAGCGTCCCACAATGCTTACCGCTTCTATATTTTCGCTTAGCCCCGAAATACCGGGGATTAACGAACAGATGCCACGTACCGCCATACGGATGGAAACACCTGCCTGGCTGGCCTGATATAGCTTGCGTATCATGTCGGGATCCACCAGATTGTTGATCTTCAAGATGATTCGAGCCTCGCGACCGGCTTTTGCATTCCGTATTTCTTCATCAATCAATGCATATACCTTGCGTCTCATAAATTGCGGAGAAACCAGCAAATGATTGAAAACCGGGTATTTGAACGGATTTTCGAAATAGTCGAACAGCTTATCCACTTCCCGGCCGATGCGCTGGTCGGCAGTGAGCAGCGATACATCGGTATAGGCGCCGGCGTTGCCTTCATGAAAATTACCCGTTCCTATCACCGAATAATGACGGATACGGTTACCCACGCGCCGGGAAATCAGCGTGAGCTTGTTGTGTACCTTCAGCCGCGGGATGCCAAAGAGCACCTTTGCGCCGATCTCTTCCAGCCGGCGCGCCCAGTATATGTTGGCGTTTTCATCGAAACGCGCCTGTAATTCGATGATCACCGTTACTTCTTTCCCGTTTTGTACGGCGTTCATCAATGCACCGATCACCCTCGAATTTCTCGCCACACGGTAAAGCGTGATTTTGATGCGTTCCACGTCGGGATCGATTGCCGCTTCGCGCAACAGGTTGATATAATCGGTGAATTTCTGGTAAGGAAAATGCAGTAGAATATCGTGGCTGTCAACCACTTTCAGGATGCTTTTCCCTGTCCGTATCTGCGGATGCGATACCGGGGGCGTATAGGCGTATTCCAAATCCCGGCCACCGACATTCGGGAAACTCATGAAATCCTTAAAGTTGTGGTACCGTCCGCCGGGGATCAGGCTATCGTCGTCGGTTAATTCGAGGTGCTTCGCCAGGTATTTCAGCAAGTCTTTGGGGATGTCCTTGTCGAATACAAAACGCACGGGTTGTCCGGTGCGGCGTCGCGTCACGCTTTTCGAAATCTTCTCGAGGAAACTCTTGGTCAAGTCGTTGTCCATGTCCAGCTCGGCGTCGCGCGTGAGCTTGATCGTGTAGGTTTCGTATTTCTCGTACTTGAAAATAGCAAATACATCCTTGATATTGAAGCGGATAATATCGTCGAGAAGGATAATATATTTTTTGTCGCCAATATTGGGCAGCTCGATAAATCGTGGCAATACGGCGGTAGGGATGTCCACGATGGCATATTCGAAATCGCCGTTGGCGTGTGCGAGCCTGGCTGCGAGATAAATAGCCCGGTCCTCAAGGTATGGGAATTTATCGATATTGCTGAACATGATGGGCGAGATGGCCGACAACACCCTGTCGTTGAAGTAGGATACGACAAATTCCTGCTGTTGGGGCGACAGTTGGGTCTCGTCGACAATATATATCTTTTCCCGCTCCAGTTCGCCCAAAAGATCGAGATAGGTTTGCTGCGACTTGGCCTGCATTTCAATCACTTTGGCCTGCACCTGATGCAGCAGTTTTTTGGGTTTTTCGCCCAGCATTTTTTTCGAATCCAGCTTCAAGTCGATCATCCGCTTAATGGTCGCTACACGAACCTTGAAAAATTCGTCCATGTTGTTCGAATAGATTCCCAGAAATTTCATCCGCTCTACCAGTGGAACAGCAGGGTCGGATGCTTCCTGGAGCACGCGCGCGTTGAATGACAACCAACTCAATTCCCTGTTTATAAAAATATGATCCATACAATATTATGATGTCTACAGCACTGTAAAACCTCCACAAAGGGTTTTGTCATACCTGTCGTTTTGCTGTTTGCCTGTTCGAGAAAAATGTTTTTACAAACTTACACGGTTTTTTCATATTTTTTACATCACGTGAAATAAATTTCCATATTTTTTCATAAAAACGGCTGACAGTGGTTTTCATCATCGCGCTTTCTTTCAGTAGATGATCCATCCCGCAGCTCCGGCTATCAGGATCAAGAGGATCGGATGCAGTTTCCACTTCCACGTCAGCAGAAACGATACGGCAAAAATGATGATGCCGGCGGAATCGACAAAATTTTCCCTGTTGGCCAGCATCAGTGCGGCCGCTGCAATCAGCCCTGCGATGGCGGGCCGTAGCCACGACAATGCCGCTTCGATGTAGAAATTATTCCTGAACATGACGAAAAACTTGCAAGCCAGAAGCATGATGGCAAACGACGGCAAACACACGGCAAAGGTAGCGACTGCCGATCCCCAGATACTTCCCGTCACCACGTAGCCAATGTAAGTAGCGCTGTTAATGCCGATCGGCCCGGGCGTCATCTGCGAGATCGCAACGATGTCGGTAAACTCGCCCGGACCGAGCCACTGGTGTTTCGTCACCACCTCGGTCTGTATCAGCGAAAGCATGGCATACCCCCCGCCGAAACCGAAAAGGCCAATGCGTAAATAGGTCAGAAATAATTGAATATAAACCATAAACGTAACAAATAAATGGAAATGAGCGGTTTCGAGAACAATAGGGCGCACACGCAGGTGCGCCCCTACATTGTCGTTACCGTGATTGTCGTTGCCGTGATTACCGTTGCCGTTGCCGTTGCCGTGATTACCGTTGTCAATAATATCAATAATATCACAACGTAGGGGCGAACCTGTGTGTTCGCCCCTAAAAACCCGTGTGTTCGCCCCTAAAAACCTGTGTGTTCGCCCATGTGTTCGCCTGTTCCCGCATGGGAACGGATCGGCATTCAGCCTGCAAAAAAAGTAAAAAAAGTATTCGTTTCCCGATATTATCCGGCACAATTTTTGTACAAACATTTGTACAAAACAAAATATAAAGATATGTCAACAAGAATAATATCGACAAGCGAATTTAGAGAAAATCAAAAAAAGTATCTTGATTTAGCGGAAAAGGAGCGAGTTGTTATCAAAAGAGGCCGCAATTTAATCACTCTGACGGTGGCCCAAAAAGTGACCGATGTAAATAAAACCTGGTTCGAGGAATTTTTTTCCATTCCCGAAAAATTCCGTTGTAATCCGTTTGATTATAGTCCGAGCGGTGATTTATTCTATGCAGACACAAGAAATGTCGAACATGTAAAATCAGCCATTGAAAAGGCAAATCAAGGAGCGGGTGTCAGGATCGGAACGAAAGAGGAATTAAAATCTTTTCTCGACAAGTTATGACCTTCGCATTAGTCATTGAACCGCAAGCAATTGAAGATATTGAACGCCATAAAAAAAGCGGAAATAAATCGATCATCCATAAAATAAATTCCTTGCTTGTCGAACTTATGGAAACCCCCGAAACGGGAACAGGAAAACCCGAAAAATTGAAGCATGATTTTTCGGGACGCCTGTCACGGAGAATCAACCATAAACACAGGTTAGTTTATTCGATAGATAACGATACGGTTTGTGTGATATCGGCATGGGGACATTATGATTCATACAACTGAGGTTGTTTTGTTTGGAAAATCAGGTAGAAATGAGGTTTTTCGACCGTATTGACCCTGTCAGGTCTGTCGACCCTGACAGGTCGGAGGCAACGTACCGACCTATAATGGGGTGAACAATAGGACGCACAATGGGATGAACAATAGGGCGAACACACAGGTTCGTGGGCGAACACACAGGTTAGCCCCTACAATGCCGTAATTACCGTTGTCAATAATATCACAACACATGGGCGAACCTGTGTGTTCGCCCATGTGTTCACCCTAAACCTGTGTGTACCCATCCGGATCAATCATTGCATGGTATTTATTTCGCTTATTTATTCTCTTCAAGCAACAATTGCATGTTGCCTGATGCTCCGAGCGGCATTACAAATGACCGCTCAACGGTGCGAAATATGCCTTAGCGGGGAGAATCCCGCTAAGGCATAACTTGAAAATCGGTTGTATCGTCCTCTTTTTTACTTATTTACCGAGCGGTAATGGGATATTTGATGACAATGAACGATACAATATGAATAGGATGAGCTTTATATTACCTAACTTTTTATATAAAAGCGCCAGCGCTTCCCGTAAATTCGACTTGATCGTATTCCTGGAGATTCCCATAGCTTGAGCGGCCTCATCATAGCTCATTTCGTCCAGCCGGCACAGGACGAATGTCTGCCGGTAACGTTCGGGAAGCTCGTCAATAGCATTGATAATTCGCTGTTCCGTTTCGACAGAAATCAGGTAGTCGAGCGGGTTTTCTCCCAAATCAGCCAGCGTGGCACACACGATATTGTGGTCATCGTCAATGTATGAAAGTTTACGCCGGCGTTTCCGTTCTGTCCGCATGTAGTCGATGCAGGCGTTTTTGACGGATGTGAACAGGTAATCTTTCAATGATGTCCGGATTATTGTATGCGGCCTGTTGTTCCAGTACCTGACAAAAACATCGCCGACAAGCTCCTCCGCAATAACGATATCTCGGACATAGCCCCTTGCAATTCCACAAAGCGTGGAATAATACTGCCGGAACAATTGTTCGAAATCGGTGTTGTCGCTGTGTTTCACTTCAAAGGATGTTTTCGCATGAACTTGCCGATACGGCAAGGGTTGTCAGCGGCAAGACGTGATATGCTTTCTTCATTTTCATTTTGCATCCAGTGAATTGCAGATTTCCCGGTTCACCTGTTTTAACCGATTCTCTTCATGCTTGATGATCTTCCGGTCGTATGTCATCAAGCCGTTTACTTCTATTTCAACATCGGTGGTTTGCGTATATACGGCGGCGGAGAATCCTGCCTTGATGAGTGTTTTCAACTGTTCGGCATATTTGATGTACTCGTCCGTCACTTCCTTTGGACTGTTGAACTGCACATATCCCCAGTTGCGGTTGGGTTCCCAGAGATGTTCCTTGATGACAAGCCCGATGCCGCCGTATTCTCCGAGTACGGTCGCCCTTTGCGCATCATAGAGGTACAGGGCGGGAGCGGGGTAATTGTGCAGGTCGAGAATGTCTCCGCAGGGATAGTGGTTTCCGCCGCTGGCGGGGTTGACCGGGCGCGACGGATCGTATTCCTTTGTCCATGCTGCGATATCCTGTGTTTTGAACTGTCCCCACGCTTCGTTGAACGGCACCCATACGCCGATGCAGGGATACGAGTACAGCGCGTCAATGATCTCCTTCCATTCCTTGCGGTAATTTTTTTCCGAGGCGGCGCTGCGGGTTATTTCGGCGCCATCGAAATATTTTTTGCTCTGCCATTGAGGCGACCGGTCGCCGCTGGGCATATCCTGCCACACGATGATGCCCGCCCGGTCGCAATGGGTATACCAGCGAGCCGGTTCAACCTTCACGTGCTTGCGGATCATGTTGTATCCGAAATCTTTGGTCTTGATGACGTCATACGCCAGCGCTTCGTCGCAGGGAGCGGTATAGAGACCGTCGGGCCACCAGCCCTGATCGAGCGGGCCGAACTGAAACAGGTTCCGGTTGTTCAGTTGAAGGCGGACGATGCCGTTGGCGTCGCGGGCAGTAGAAAACTTCCGCATGGCGGCGTAACTTTTCACTTCGTCCGATGTTTTTCCGTTACAGTTCAATTTTACCTGGAGGTCATAGAGGAAGGGATCGTCGGGCGACCACAATTTCATGCCGTCAATGCGGATGTCAACGGCTTGTCCGGTGATGGCCTTTCCGGAAGCCACCGGTTTACCGTTGTCCGATACGGTTACTTCCACTAATCCGGCGCCGTCCGGCAAATTCGTCTTGGCTTCTACCCGCAGAATGCGACTGTCGATGTCGGGAGTGGTTTTCAGGCAAACGATGTACTGTTCGGCAACGGGTTCCAGCCACACGGTTTGCCAGATACCGGTGACGGGAGTGTACCAGATGCCGTGCGGGTTGTTCACTTGCTTGCCCCTCGGTTGAAAGCCGTCGTCGGACGGATCCCATACTTTGACCGTCAGCCGGTTGCCGTCTTTTTGGAGGGCGGAGGTAATATCGATGGAGAAAGGGGTATAGCCGCCCGTATGCTCGCCTACCTTGATTTCGTTCACCCAAATATCGGTTTTCCAGTCCACCGCGCCGAAATGCAGCAGTACCCTTTTGTTTTTCCACGCTGCCGGAATGGAGAAACTGCGGCTGTACCACAACACATGCTCTTTGCCGACTTTTTTTCCTACTCCCGAAAGGCTTGATTCCACCGCAAACGGCACTAATATTTTCCCGTCCGGCTTTTGAAAATCGTCGCCTGCCGGAAGAATGGCATAATCCCACAATCCGTTAAGATTCGCCCATTCCTGCCGTTCCATGATCGGACGGGGATATTCCGGAAGAACACGGGCCACATTTATTTCCGACGCCCACTTGGTTTTGATTTTGTCGCCTGCCGGTTGCCATTGTGCGGCTGCCGGCAATGAAAAAACGGCGATAACCAGCGAAAAAAATCGAAGGTTCCTTTTTAAAGAGAAGAAAACGGTTTGATGACAAGTCATTTTATTGATTATTTTTAACATGATTGATGAATTATTATGAATTATTATGAATTATCTGCGCGGTGACGCGGTAAAAACGGTTTACAGTTCCGCGGTTGAGAGGCAATTGCAAATTGCCTGCGTTCCGAGCCGAATTGCAAATTCGACTCAACAGCGCGGTATTGCCGTGCATGATGACCGGGTGGCTGATCCCCGTCGAAATGCAGACGCTGCAAGGAGCAGGACGCTTTCCGTACAAAAAACGCGGAGCGTTCAAAGATGCAGTAAGAAGTATACAGTATAAATTTGGAGTACGCTCCCTGTTGTGATTTAAATTTTTCTTCGTATATAGGCCTCTCTCTCTCTCTCTCTCTCTCTCTCTCTCTCTCTCTCTCTCTCTCTCAATCTCACTCTCACTCAAAAAAAAAAACACAAAAAAAAAAAAAAAAAACAAAAAAAAAA
>JAISCQ010000022.1 GCA_031265445.1 Bacteroidales bacterium | reverse complement strand
TCTCTCTCTCTCTCTCTCTCTCTCTCTCTCTCTCTCTCTCTCTCTCTCTCTCTCTGCAAAAGCCGTGCCATTCGGTGATTTACCGAACGTTACACCGGACATTGCCTGCAAGAAATTTTCGAAAGATTTCGACATGATGAAGGATACTTTTGAATCAAATTTTTTACAAAAACCGGGGGCAAATATAAATGCTTTTTGAACAAAAACAAAAAATATTTTTCCGGAGAGAGATTTTTTTGATTTTTTTTTTCAAAGAAAATGAATTGTCCCGATTCCTTCTTCGCAAGCGTAACAGATCTTTCGACTGCTCTTCCGAAATCTTTATACGTTCCAAAAGGGCATAAATTTCCCTGTTTGCTCGTGCCACAGCGGATTGTTTCAGTCCCGAAAACAAGTTGGCGTTATTCGGAAACCTGCGCCGGTATCCCGTGTTTTTTAATCCGTGCGGCAATTTCCCGAAGTTTCTCACCGGATACTTTACGAAGCGTATCAGTGGGCGTATCGCGGGCAATGGTATAGATCATTACCTGTCCCGGACAGATGGTAAGGATGGCTTGTTCCCAGGCATCCAACTCCACAGGCGTGGTGTTATCGACGGTTTGTCCACGATATACTCCCTGTACAAACATGGTTTGAACGATGCATTGCTTGCCGAACGATGAGAACTGTTCGATCAGTCCGGTGACGGATATTTTTTTCGCAGGCTGGTTCAGTAGTTGGATGGTAGTATCGAAAGCCGAATCGAGTTTCAGGATCGGCATGTCCGCCTTTTTCAGTGCATCAGCCACCTTTTGCCTGTGCAGCATGGTAGCATTGGATAATACGGATATTTTGGAGTACGGCGCATAACGATTCCGTAATGTCACCGTATCATCAATAATTCCGGAAAAATCGGGATGAATGGTTGGTTCGCCGTTCCCTGCAAAAGTGATGGCATCGGGCAATTTGTCGGATTGCTGCATGCCGGTTAGCTTGCGTTCCAATGCAGCATAGATTTCCTGCCGTGTGGGCAGCGCATTTTTCTTTATTTGATGATCTGCATTCCAGCCACATTCACAATAAATACAATCAAAATTGCAGTATTTGCAAGCCACAGGCAACAGGTTGATGCCCAAAGACACGCCCAGCCTCCGGCTCTGAACCGGGCCAAATACAATCTCATCGAATAAAAATGCGGACATTTTTATGCGTCCATCACATTTGTAACATTCATCATCTTTGAAACGTCGAACACACAGGTTTTGTAGCCATTATCGGGTTGCGGTGCGTAATTGAATTTGGGACAATCGCACGGTGCCTGTTTGCGACGCTTTTGGGATGCGTGTTTCGAACTGTTGCACGAACACAGCGCAATCAACAAAACACATATAATAAAACTGATTGTACGAAATGCGGACATTGGTTGATTGTTAAACCTCGCAGGTTTTAAAAACCTGCGAGGCAGTCATTGGATTACTTGATTACTTTCAAATCCCTGCCGATCTTGGCAAAAGCAGCCAAAGCCCTGTCAAGATGCGCCCGGGTATGCGCCGCCGAAAGTTGCACCCGGATACGCGCCTGTTCTTTGGGCACTACCGGATAATAAAATCCGACCACATAGATGCCTTCCTGCAATAATCGTTCCGCAAATTGTTGCGAAAGAGAAGCATCATACAGCATCACCGCTACAATGGCCGATTGACTCGGTTTGATGTCAAAACCCAATTGCTGCATACCGGTCATGAAATACCCGGTGTTTTCCACCAGGTTGTCGTGCAGTTCGGTCGACGCTTCGAGCAGATCGAAAGCAGCAATGCCCGCGCCTGCCACCGAGGGCGGGATGGAATTCGAAAACAGGTAAGGACGCGAACGTTGCCGCAGTATTTGTATGATTTCCTTGCGACCCGTTATGAACCCGCCGATGCCGCCGCCCAGCGCCTTACCCAGCGTACCGGTGATGATGTCTACCCTGCCGCGCACATTGAACAATTCGGTGACCCCGCGTCCGGTTGCTCCGACAACCCCTGCCGAGTGGCATTCGTCGATCATCACCATCGCATCATATTTTTCGGCTAACTGGCAAATTTGATCCATCGGGGCTACGTTGCCGTCCATAGAGAATACGGCATCGGTAACCACCAGGCGGAAACGGTGTTTCTGCGCTTCCTTCAGCCGGGCTTCCAGATCGGCCATGTCGGCGTTGGCATAGCGGTAACGGACAGCCTTGCAGAGGCGTACGCCGTCGATAATGGAAGCATGGTTGAGCGAATCGGAGATAATCGCATCCTCTTCGGCAAGCAGCGGTTCGAACACCCCGCCGTTGGCGTCGAAACAGGCGGCATAGAGAATGGTGTCTTCCGTATCGAAGAATTGAGCGATGCGCGCTTCCAGTTCCTTGTGAATATCCTGTGTACCGCAGATAAACCGCACGGATGACATCCCGAACCCGCGGCTGTCCAGCGATTCGTGCGCCGCCTTGACGATGGCCGGATGCGATGACAGGCCAAGGTAATTGTTTGCACAGAAATTCAATACTTCCTTACCGCTGTCCAGGCGAATGTCCACACCTTGCGGCGTTACAATGATACGTTCGTTCTTGTATAAACCCGCAACCCGGATGCTCTCAAGCTCCCGGGCTAAATATGGCTGCATTTTTCCATACATAGTTTTATGATTTTAAATATTTTAAATAAAATGCCAAATTAACCTTTTCGGAAAATGCAAGCCTATGAGTTTTGTCATATACGTTGACGTCCGTTATATGGAGCGTTTATAACGCAGTGCATCAAATATAAATGTTATAAACGTTTCTGTATTCCATCGTTATAAACTTTTCAAAAAAAATGTCTTTTTTTCAAAAAAAATCATGTAGGTTTGAATTCTGAAAAGCGCTCGAAAGATGTCAATGAAGTATTTTATAATGATGGTTTTATGGGTTTGTATTGCTCAGGGTTTCACGATCAGGGCAGGCGATCCGCCAAAAGAAAATGCCGTTGCCTCGTTTCCTCAATTTCCCGACCTGGTATACGAGTACCATATTGCCGAACTTAACAAGGCCACGCCGCTCGATTTGTCGTATAACCAATATGTACGCCGCTATATCGACATCTTTACGATTGAACGCCGTACACAGATAGAACGGTTCATGGGGCTTTCCGAAGCGTACTTTCCCGTCTTCGAGGATTTTCTGCAGCGCTACGATCTGCCGTTGGAATTAAAATACCTGGCTGTAGTAGAGTCGGGGCTTGATCCGTTAGCGCGTTCACCGTCCAATGCCATCGGATTGTGGCAGTTTCTCTACCCTACCGCGCAAATGTTCGACCTGCGGGTCACCTCGTATATCGATGAACGTTGCGATGTATACAAATCGACGGATGCCGCCTGCCGTTACCTGAAATATCTTTACCGTACGTTTGGCGATTGGAATCTGGCGCTGGCCGCATACAACGGTGGACCCGGCGAACTGGAAAAAGCCATTGCCCGGAGCGGCGGGGAAAAAGAGTTTTGGGATTTATATCCATACATCACCGAAGCCATGCGTAACTATGTCCCGGCTTTCATTGCAGTGAACTACGTATTCAATAATGCCGGGAAACATTTACTCACGCCGGCGCCGCGCAATCCTTTGTTTGTCGACCTTGATACATTGCAGGTGCATCAAAAAATCAGTTTTTCAAGCATCTGTCAAAAGATCGGCATGGACGAAAACGCTATCCGTCAGCTTAATCCCTGCTATCGCTTGAGCGAAATCCCATACATGGGACAACCGATGACACTGGTATTGCCACGCGACAAGGCGATCGCCTTCCTGAAAGCAGAAAATCAAATCATTGCTACTCGGAAAAACGTTACAGATATCTTACCGGAACAGCAACAGGACATGACTTCCGTACAATATTCCGTACAAAAAGGCGATTTTCTGCATAAGATAGCCATGCGCTACGGATGTACGGTAGATGATATTTGCCGGTGGAACCGCCTGTCCGATAAAAACCTGTCGGCAGGGATGAAGCTGGTGATCTGGACAAAAAGCCCCACCCAAAAATGGTGAAAGCACCGGACATTCAGTACATGCAGTAGAAATTTCCATGGACGAAAAGATAATGCACAAACTCCGCATATTGGCCGATTCGGCCAAATACGACGTATCGTGTTCGTCGAGCGGAAGCGGCCGCGCCAGGGCCAGCGGCGGACTGGGCGATGCCGCGCCGCTGGGCTGCTGCCATACTTTCACGGAAGACGGACGGTGCGTGTCGTTATTGAAAGTGCTGCTTACCAATGTCTGCATCTATGACTGCGCCTATTGCATCAATCGCCGCAGCAATGATATACCCCGTGCGACAATGAAGGTGACCGAACTGGTTGACCTTACCATGAACTTTTATCGCCGTAACTACATTGAGGGATTATTTCTCAGTTCGGGCGTGATCCGCAACCCCGACTATACCATGGAAGCCTTGTTGCGCGTTGCCAAGGCGCTACGTACAGAGAACCGTTTCGGCGGATACATCCATTTGAAGGCCATTCCCGGGGCAAGTCGTGAATTGGTACACGAAGCAGGTCTGTATGCCGACCGTATGAGCGTCAACATCGAAATACCATCGGAAAACAACCTGGCTCTGCTGGCTCCCGAAAAGAATTTCACGGGCGTGCTGCAACCCATGAACCAGCTGAAAGTATCCATCGAGGAATACAGGGATGCGCGGAAGAAAATCAAAAAGGCGCCGTTGTTCGTACCTGCCGGACAAAGCACACAATTGATCGTTGGCGCCAGTCCCGATAACGACAGGCAGATTTTGACCCTTGCATCGGGTTTTTACAATGAGCAAAACTTGAAAAGGGTATATTATTCGGGTTTCATACCTGTAAATGCTTACGACCAGCGTCTGCCGGCGCTCCGAAAAGCGCCGTTGCTGCGTGAACATCGGCTATATCAAGCCGATTGGCTGATGCGGTTTTACGAATTCAAGTGTGACGAAATCGTTAACGACCAACATCCGCAATTAGATACCGACATCGACCCCAAGTTGGCTTATGCCTTGCGTCATCCGTATCTTTTCCCCATCGACCTCAATACCGCCGATTACGAAATGATACTGCGCGTGCCGGGCATTGGCGTGCAATCGGCAAAACTGATCGTATACAGTCGCCGTTTCGGGCACATTACCCTGGCGCACCTCAAACGCATGCGCGTGGCATTGAATCGAGCCAAATACTTCATCACCACCAGAGAACTTCCCGCGCAGTTAACCAGCCTGCAGCCTTCGTTGATACGCCGTAAATTGCAGCTCCCGCCGGAACAGCAACAGCAATACATACAGTTAACCCTGTTTTGAAATATCCCACAAAGACACAAAGAGCACGGAGCGTCTTTGTGCCCCCGGCTTCTTTGCAGGACATAAAGATTGAATCATGACCAGTGAACCCCAACCTGTCAAAAGCGATGCCATATATGTATACGACGGCACATTCGATGGTTTCCTGACGGTGATTTTCGACATTTACGCTTTGAAGCGAAAGCCCGTGCAGATTGTAAGCGAACGCCTTTGGCAGCCCGGTTTCTTTGAAACGCCGATACATACAATAACAGTTGCCGTCAAAAGCGAACGTGTGTGGAACAGCGTTGTAACGCGCTCCAATACGCAGGTAACACGGATGTTTTATCTCGCTTTTGCGTCCGAATTGACCGGTGTGGAAATGACGCTATATGGTTATCTCGAAAAACTGTTTGCCGACACAACCGGCGCCTATTATAAAAATATGCTGGACGACCATTCGTTTGAACTGTACCGGATGTCGCGAAAAGTTTCGCACGAAATTCGCCGATTTCACGGATTTGTCCGCTTCCAGGAAACATCCGACGGATTGTTCTTTGCAGCGATTGAACCCGACCACGACATTGTATCATTGCTGGCGCCTCATTTTGCAAGGCGTTTTGGCAACCAGCCCTGGGTGATTTACGACCGGCGGCGTGATAAGGGTATATTTTACAAAAAACCTGAAATCCATGAGATAACGCTCACTGATAAGCAATTCGATGCAATAACCGGCAATATTCCCCACAATCTGAAATCCGAAGAAGAAGACCTCTATCGGTCATTATGGAAAGCTTACTACAAAGCTATCAATATTCCCGAACGAAAAAATACTCGTTTGATGTTGCGCCTATTACCCCGTCGCTATTGGAAATACTTGCCGGAGAAACAATAGCGATGACCTGCATTTTTGTATTGATTGATATTATTGTGTTATGCGGATACTACAAAAATAGTCCAACAGGATTTATTGACGTTTGGTGAATAAATCTACGATAAATTTCTTTCTATTCCCGTACAAAAAAGCGTTCAGAGAATTTTTAATTTTATTTTTTTTGAAAAAAATGTGCCCTGATTGAAAATAATTTATATCTTTGTACCATCAAACTGAAATTGATTCGTTCATCCATATTTGAACTGTTTGATCAAATGTGATGACGCCATGATAAAATCATAGTTTATATATAGTTTTAGTTTAAGTAGTTAGTTTCTGTGTTAGGAAGAGTGCCGTCGTGAAGATGCCACTCTTTTTTATTGTGATGACGGATTCTGAAAAAAGGATCAAGGCACAAAGTTGGATCATCTCATCTCGGTGGATTACATCAACGAAAAAAAGAGCGGTTCTCACGAACGGCTCTTTCCTTATTTACAACTATTAACTTATGAGAAAAAACTACTGCTACTATGAAACTATTTTTATGTTTTTTAACCTTCTGATAGATTTAATACAATTACCGTGCCAAACTATTATTTTAGGAATAAAATTTGTTTGTTTTTGAAATTATACAGGTATATATACCTATTATATAGATATTTACAAATAATATTTTTTTTTGTTGCCTGTACCTTTCAAACCTTTCCAAACAGTTTTTTCAAATAATCCGTCAAATCTGTCTTAATGGGCATCAGGTAAAGGTTGAAGCTGTTTTTACGGCAGAAATTTATCACCTCTTGCCCGAAACGTACATTCCACTCGATGTTCGGCGCAAACGACTTTGGAAAAATGGCCCTGTTACGAGTTTCCCAGTAGAGCTTCGACCGTTCGCCGACGACAGGGCTGATACCCCAATATACATCCTGCCCCTCCAGATATTCGGCATAGATTTCGAGCAGGCGTAAATCGAAAAAAGGTTGGGAAAAGAACCCTACAACCCCGGCTTCGACTTTTTGCCACAAATATTCGAGTTCGTAACGTATATTATTTCGGTATGGGTCAAATCCCGCATAAATATTGATGTCCCCGGCTTCCCTTCTCAACTTGCGAATAAAATCGATGCTCGAAGTCGGATATATCACATGTTTCATATCCTGCGGCTTATCGCCCTCAATCACCAGCACGTTCCTGATATTATTTTCTTTCAGGAAATCCGTCAACGGGAAAGGTCGGTGTATGTCGAAATCAATCGCCCGCAAGTGGGCAATCCTGTCCAATGGCGAATGTGCAATCATCCGGCAGGCATCCCACGAGCGGATATCGAAACGCAGCAAGTCAGGAAAATTGATGACCGAAATATCAGGGACGGCCTGTTCCACGAAAGCTACCTGTTCGCAAATATATTGCTCGGTGCGGGGAACCAATTCCAAAGAAATCTTCATCCTTACAACTTCTCTTTTTTAAAGAAAACGACAAATCCTTCGGTAAAACTGCCAAATCCCCAAAAACCACAGGTTAATTTAGGCTCCACCTTTACCAGCTCCCAACCATCGTTGCCCCACTGGTCGAACCGTTCGTTAATATCGTCGGGCAAACCCGACTGTTGTCGCTGTGTAGCATTGATATACACTATTTTATACTCCCACTTTTTCATATCGTCGATATTCAATTGTCAATATTCAATTACTTGGCTGCGTCCTCTTCTGCAATGGTTTGCCGGTATTTTTTCGCGGTTCGCCTGGTCAGGAGGATGCTCACTTCGTACAGCAGCACCAGGGGAAGCACCACCAATACCATGCTGAAAACGTCGGGCGGCGTGATAATCGCCGCCACAATCATCAGTACAATAATTGCATGTTTCCGGTATTGGATCATAAACGACGGCGTAATGATCCCCACTTTAGTCAGGAAAATCATCAGGATAGGCAGTTCGAAAATAATCCCGGTAGAAAACGGGATAAATGTTACGGTAGAAACATACGAATTCAAATCGATCCGGGAAATTACCTGTTCGCTGACTTGCCAGCCGCCGAGAAAATGAACCGACAGCGGTACAATCACATAATATCCGAATAGCGCGCCTATGAAGAACAAAATTGAAATGGCTACCACAGAACCGCGGGCATGTTTGCGTTCATTCACGTAGAGGGCGGGCGATATGAACTTCCACATTTCCAGTATGATAAAGGGAAAAGCTATGATGAGCCCTGTGTACAGTGAAATCATAATATTGGCCGAGAATTGCCCTGCCATTCTGATATTGATCACTTCAAAAGTCTTGGAATTGATGCATAAAGCAGGAGTATGAAGTATTTCGGCCAACCGGCACAGCATGCGATTGGAGAAAAATTCGGAATTTTTGGGCGCCAATAATATCTGGTCGAAAATAAACCGGCTGAAAATAAAAGCCGCTATTGCAAAAGCCACTATTGCAATAGCCGAACGGACAATATGCCAGCGAAGTTCTTCCAGGTGTTCCAAAAACGACATTTCGCCGGTATTTTTCGATTTCTCTGCCATGTTTCTATAAAATTATAAGACGGTTATGATACATTAATCCTCTATAAAATTACCTTTGATAAAAAAATGTGGGCGTCTATCAAAAAAACATGTGGTGAATCATCAAAATGTTTTAAATTTGCGACCCCAAAAAAACAAATGACGACCAAATTATATTTGCGAAGACGATACATTCGTCAAATATTTTTTGCTGACATTGATTTTTTTTGTAATTTTAGCTTGCAAAAGTATTCATTTTTTATCGAAATATAGTAATGCACCATGCGGTTTTATGCACGAATAGCAAAAATGCAGGTAACGCCGCATAAAAGGCATCATATTTGAAAAGTATTCAAGATTAAATATTATAAGTAACACCTTTAAGAATAAGGGAGTAAATGGCAAAAGAAACACACAAATCATTAACAGAGAACCTGAAAAAATATTTTGGATTTTCGACTTTCAAGGGTAATCAGGAAACCATCATCCAGAATGTCTTCGAAGGGAAAAACATTTTCGTATTGATGCCTACCGGTGGCGGCAAATCGCTCTGCTACCAGTTGCCGGCATTGCTGTTAGGCGGAACGGCGATCATCATTTCGCCGCTCATCGCCTTGATGAAGAACCAGGTGGACACCATGCGCAACTTCATGTCGGAAGACGGTGTAGCGCATTTTATGAATTCGTCGCTTACTAAGATGCAGATAGTCAAAGTAAAAGAAGACATTCTTAGCGGAAAGACCAAGTTATTATATGTAGCGCCCGAATCTTTGACCAAGGACGAAAACGTACAGTTTCTCAGGCAATTGAAAATTTCTTTCTACGCGATTGACGAAGCGCATTGTATCTCGGAATGGGGCCACGATTTTCGTCCCGAATATCGCCGTATTCGTCCAATAATCACCGAGATAGGCGACGCACCCATCATGGCGCTCACCGCCACTGCTACTCCCAAGGTACAGCACGACATCCAGAAAAACCTCGGCATGCTGGACGCACAGGTATTCAAGGCATCGTTCAACCGCCCCAACCTGTATTACGAGGTGCGTCCGAAAGTGAATGCAGAAAAGGAAATTATCAAATACATCAAAAATAACTCGGGCAAATCGGGAATCATTTATTGCCTGAGCCGCAAGAAAGTGGAAGAATTGGCCGAACAGTTGCTGATCAACGGTATCAAGGCATTGCCGTACCACGCAGGTATGGATGCCGCCACCCGTTCGGGCAACCAGGACAAGTTCCTGATGGAGGAAGCGGATGTAATTGTGGCTACCATCGCGTTTGGGATGGGTATCGATAAACCCGATGTACGTTACGTCATACATTATGATATACCCAAAAGCCTGGAAGGATACTATCAGGAAACAGGACGTGCCGGACGCGACGGCGGCGAAGGCAACTGTATCGCGTTCTATAGTTATAAGGACATACAGAAACTCGAAAAATTCATGCAGGGCAAGCCGGTAGCCGAACAGGAAATCGGCAAGCAGTTATTGCTCGAAACGGTGGCTTACGCCGAATCGGCGCTGTGTCGCCGCAAACTGTTGCTGCATTATTTCGGAGAGACCTATACTGAAGAAAATTGCGAAAATTGCGACAACTGCCGTCACCCGAAGACGCAGTTCGAAGGCGACCAGTACCTGGTGACCCTGCTGGGCGCTATCATCGAATTGCAGGAAAAGTTCAAAGGCGAACATGTAACCAACTTCCTCACAGGAAACGCTGACAGCGCCATCAAGAGCTATAAGCACCACAGGCTGGAAATGTTCGGTACAGGCGAAGAAAAAGATGCCCGTTTCTGGAACATGGTTATCCGCCAAGCTTTGGTTGCCGGTTTGATACAGAAGGAAATAGAAAATTACGGACTCCTGAAACTAACGCCCAAAGGACTCGAATTTCTCGAAAATCCGTATTCAATCCTGCTCTCGCAGGACCACGAATACGGCGAAGAAGACGACGAAGCCGAAGTGAACCTGGCCGGCAAAAGCAGCACGGTCGACGACGAGTTGTTCGAGATATTGAAAGACTTGCGCAAAAAGATTTCGAAACAAAAAAATCTCCCGCCGTTTGTCATTTTCCAGGACACATCACTCGAAGACATGTGTATCCAGTACCCCATCACAATGAACGAAATGCAGAACATTTCGGGTGTTGGCGCCGGTAAGGCCCAACGCTACGGTAAGGAATTTATCGACATCATCAAGGCGTACGTGGAAGAAAAAGAAATCATCCGGCCGCAAGATATGGTGGTGAAGTCGGTGATCAACAAATCGGGGCTGAAAGTATACATCATCCAAGCCATCGACCGGCAAATCGCTCTCGAAGACATCTGCGAAGCCAAAAATCTTGATATTCCGGAACTGCTCACCGAAATAGAAGCCATCGTCAACTCGGGAACCAAGCTGAACCTCGATTATTACATCAGCCAGGTGCTCGACGAAGAACATCGCGACAACATCTATGCCTATTTTAAGGAGGATGCTGAAACCGAATCTATTGAAGATGCCTTGAAGGCATTGGGCGAAGACGATTTCTCGGAAGAAGATATCCGGCTGATGCGGGTGAAATTTATTTCAGAATTGGGGAATTAGAACCCTCTCGAAGAGATGTGTACCCAATGCCGAAAAGATATTGACGAAATATGGTACCGTGGAACCTCATATAAATAAGCCGGGTATCTCCATAATAGACGTAAAAGAAAGTAACACAGGTGCATAGCATGGATTATTTTCAACTTTAAATTTTAAATTTTGAATCGGATGAATAAGAAAGTAAAAGCAGGCTTGTTTGGTGTAGGTTTACATACCTATTGGCCGCAATTTGAAGGGTTATACGAACGTTTGACCGGTTACCAGAATGAAATAGCCGCGCGCATGGTATCGCTCGGCGCAGATGTGACAAATGCCGGCATGGTCGACTGTCCCGAAAAAGCTGCCGAAGCTGCCGACCTGATGCGGAAAGAAGGGGTTGAAATAACGTTCCTGTTCATATCCACGTACGCATTGTCATCAACCGTATTGCCGGTAGTGCAAAGACTTCGCGTACCGGTGGTGATCCTTAACGTACAGCCTGTAGCGGCCATCGACTACGCATCGCTGAATGCGCTGGGCGACCGCGGTAAGATGACCGGCGAATGGCTGGCGCACTGCCAGGCCTGCTCCGTTCCAGAATTTGCATCGGTATTCAACCGGGCTGGTATCCGTTACGAAATCATTTCGGGTTATCTGCAGGAAGATGACGTATGGCAGGAAGTACGGGAATGGATTGATGCTGCCCGCGTGAAAGCAGGCATGAGCAACAATCGTATGGGTATTCTCGGCCACTACTACTGCGGTATGCTCGATGTATACACCGACACCGCCATGCAGTCGGCTGTTTTCGGGACACATATCGAATTGCTGGAAATGTGCGAACTGAAAGCTTTGCGCGATGCCGTTACCAATAATGAATTGTCGGCCAAACTAAAAGAGCTTAACGACCGGTTTGATGTTTCGCCCCAATGTGAACAGGCAGAATTGGAACGCGCCGCACAAACGGCCGTTGCGCTGGACAAGCTGACAGTTGCCCACCAGTTGGGTTCTATGGCCTATTATTATGAAGGCTACCCCGGCAACGAATACGAAAACATTGTTACATCGGTGATTGCCGGTAATACGCTGCTTACGGGAAACAATATCCCAATTGCCGGCGAATGCGAGGTGAAGAACGTACAGGCAATGAAAATCATGTCGCTGCTTGGCGCCGGAGGCTCGTTCTCCGAATTCTACGCCATGGATTTCAATGACGATATTGTCATGCTCGGGCACGACGGCCCGGCACACCTGGCCATTGCCGAAGGACGCGTGGGGCTGGTACCTGTGCCGGTATATCACGGAAAACCGGGCAAAGGCCTTTCCATCCAGATGAGTGTCAAGCACGGCCCGGTCACTCTTCTTTCGGTTTGCGAAGGTGTTGATGGGATTTTCCTGCTGGTCGCCGAAGGCGAATCGGTTCCCGGGCCGGTACTCGAAATCGGCAATACCAACAGTCGCTATCGTTTTGCATGCGGGGCGCGTAACTTCATCAACGAATGGTCGAAGGCCGGACCATCGCACCATTGCGCCACAGGTATCGGGTATTGGGCAGCTACACTCGAAAAACTTGCAGGATTGCTGGGTATTCCAATGATACAAGTGTGTTAGACAGTTGAAAATCGGGAATAAACTTCGTTGCGCCTGCAACCCTAAGTTCAACGAAGCCAATCTGATGCCAAGGTAAACTATTGTCACACAAACGTTGTTGATATTACAGTGAATACTATATCTTTGTGGCATCATCTGATGGAAAATGGAAAATGCAGCGATAGAAAATACAGGTAACCTGCTGGATCAAGTAAACTTCCCGTCCGACTTGAAAAATCTGACAACGGAAGAGATGGTGGAATTGGCGGCACAACTCCGGCAATTTATCATTGACGCTACCAGCCACAATCCCGGACACCTGGGTGCCAATCTGGGTGTGGTGGAGTTGACCATTGCGCTGTATCATGTATTTGACACCCCCAACGATAAGATTATCTGGGATGTAGGACACCAGGCCTATGCCCACAAAATCCTCACCGGACGTAAGGCTATTTTTCACACCAACCGCAAATATGGCGGATTAAGCGGGTACCCAAACCTCGCCGAAAGCGAATATGATGCTTTCGGCGCAGGACATTCCTCAACTTCCGTATCAGCGGCATTGGGCATTGCAACTGCCTCAAAACTGCAAAACGAAGAGCGGCAAGTGGTAGCTGTCATCGGTGACGGTTCGCTCACAGGCGGCATGGCTTTCGAAGCGCTCAATCACGCCGGGGCAGCACGAACCAACATGCTGGTGATCCTGAACGACAACAAAATGGCAATAGACCCGAACGTGGGTGCATTGAAAGAATACCTCATCGACATCACGACTTCGTATACTTATAACAGGATCAAGAAAGAGGTGTGGGATGTGATGGGCAAGCATACCCGGTCGCGACGGCTGGTGCAACAGATCGAACGGGGTATCAAGGCGATGCTGATGAAGCAGGGCAATCTCTTCCAGGCGCTTGGCTTCCGTTATTTCGGCCCGGTGGATGGTCACGACATCAATTACCTGACGCAGGTACTTCAGGATATGAAACGGATTGAAGGGCCTAAGCTGTTGCATTTGCTCACCACTAAGGGCAAAGGTTATGCATTTGCCGAACAGGACCAAACTCGCTGGCATGCACCGGGGTTATTCAACAAGGAAACAGGTGAATTTATCCGTATCTCAACTCAGTCGCAACCGCCGTTATTCCAGGAAGTTTTCGGACACACGCTGACGCAGTTAGCCGAGGTGAACGATCGCATTGTGGGTATCACTCCGGCCATGTCTACCGGTTGTTCCATGCACCACCTGATGAAACGTTTCCCCAACCGTTTTTTCGATGTGGGGATTGCCGAGCAGCATGCGGTAACTTTCGCAGCAGGATTGACTGTGCAAGGAATGGTACCGTTCTGCAACATATATTCATCCTTCCTGCAACGTGGTTACGACCAGGTAATTCACGATGTAGCCCTGCAAAAACTACCGGTAATACTGTGTATCGACCGCGCCGGACTGGTAGGCGAAGATGGTGCAACGCATCATGGCGCTTACGACCTGGCATACTTGCGATGTATCCCCAACATGATCGTTTCTGCCCCAATGGATGAGGTAGAACTGCGTAACCTGATGTATACCGCGCAAACCAAGAACTGCAGTCCGTTTGCCATACGTTATCCCAAAGGCCGTGGCGTAACTGTCGAGTGGGAAAAGCCGTTCCAAATGATACCGGTCGGGAAAGGCCGGGAGATATGCGAAGGGAGTGATATTGCCATTGTCAGCATCGGTACGGCAGGGAACATGGTTGTTGAAGCCTGCCAAAAGCTCAAAAGCGAAGGCATCCAGGCAGCGCATTACGATATGCGTTTCCTGAAACCCATTGACGAAGAATTATTGCATTATATCTGCCGGAGATATAAACAGATTATTACCGTAGAAGACGGCGCTATACTTGGTGGCCTGGGAAGCGCTGTGATGGAATTTGCCAGTGACCACACTTATCTTGTCCATATCAAAAGACTGGGAATCCCCGACCGGTTTGTCGCACATGGTTCCATGCAGGAACTTTACCGCGAATGTGGCTACGATGCCAAAGGAATAACAGATACTGTAAAAAATATCCTGCAACGACAGGCCTTATTGCATGTAGGATAACCGACAATTATTTTGACTAAGGCTGGGATTTCGGAAAAACAACTATCTTTGCACCCGCCAAAAGGAGAGATGGGTGAGCGGTTTAAACCGGCAGTCTTGAAAACTGTTGTACTGTAAGGTACCGGGGGTTCGAATCCCTCTCTCTCCGCATGAGGTTAGCCGCAAGGCGATACCTGAAAAGATTTTAAGCCTGTAAGCATTTTTACAGGCTTAATTTGGTTTAGTATGAACCCGTTACCAAACCATTACCTGTGCTGAAAGGTAACAATGTAAACATATGTTCTTTTTGATACAGGAATATCTTAATAAGATCGCTCTGTCAGTCACCATTTGTTAAACTCCGTATCCAGAAAATGATACCGTGCCTGAAAATAACTCTTCAACTGACTGATCGCTGCTTCGTAGGAGGTTGGAGCCGGATTGGCATGTCCCAAAACCTGCTGGGTGATGTTCCAGCGTTTAAAGTTGGCTTTTTGCGACATATCCAACAGCACAGCCAGCTCATCCATATAGGTTTCTAAACCGAGCAATTCTCCTTTTTTAGCATTCCATCGCACCTTCACAGCAGCTTTGAAAGTTTCGTCCTGCATGAACCGGTTGATCCATGTTTTGGGATCGTGTGCGGCTTCGGCCATCAAGCGTGCAGTGGCATTACCGATGCGATTGTCGTTGTTGAAGGCGATATCGAAATCCCATACCGGTCCTGCCACGAAATAATCGACATTCCGCTCTTTGGACATATATGTACTCCACCATGCATCGGAGTTGCCGGTCAATTCGCTGATGATGTAATAGTCCACCCACGATGCCTGATTGATATACTTCCGCCAGCCGGTTGCGGGATCCTTAAAATTTACGGAAAACAAAGCATTTTCTGTTGCTGCAAAATAGTTGGCGATGTAAGTTGCCTGTTCGGGAGCATAATCGGCATTTTTCGGATATTGAACGGTAACCGGCATTTGCCTGGGCGATGCGAAATGCAAAGGTTCGGAATGAGCAAATCCGTCCAATTCCAATAAATATCCGCCGCTGATTTTCGAAGCATTACCGGCATCGCCTGCCTTCAAGGATTTTACATCTACCCTGCCCGGGGCTACTTCCACCTGGTCGGTAAGGTGATAATTTCCGTCGTACGCGCCATTGAGATATACATCCACAAATTGCGTACAAGGGGTGAATCGCACAGCGCCAGCAGCCAGCAGCCGGCTCATCTGGAATGCCACAGCATTACGAATGAGCGACTTATCGCAATCGTTGGCCAGCAATACCCAACTTTTTTCCCTGGCATGCTTCAATCCCAACGGACTGCATTTTTCGGGAAACTTAATCCGGTAAGGTTTCTTGGGCAAACCCACGGTTGAATTTCCGCGCAGGCGAATTTCGATCTTTTCCCTGTTGAAGTCCCACAGCCCTTCAGTGATGCCGTTCCCAAGAATTTCAAGTTTGGCGGTTACATAAGTCTCCTTACTGGTGATGGGGCCATCGGCATTAATTCGCAACACGGGCAAACCGGCATTGATTTGCGGGCAAAGGATGCTTGCGGTATACGCCTTTCCCGAGGCGCTGATTTTTACCGGCTTCCTGAAATCAATTACCGTAACGCCGCTTGATAAAACCACACCATCTGCGCGAATCTCGCTGTCGCCGGCTTCGAAACTTGCCACCAGCCTGGATGCACTGGGAGAATCAATCCATTTGAGATGAGTGCCTTCCACAGTTCCTGTATGATGGTTAATGGAGAAAAAGATGTCTTCGGTTAATCCCGGATTCAAACTTTTTTTGATCATAAACTCCTTGAGTTCCGAAGCTGTTTGAAGTTTTACGGTATATGTCCTTGTCGAATGATCCTCAGCTTTGACAACATATTGTACGGGATATGAAAAATTGTTGGCATGAACGCCGCTGGTTTGCGTCAGGTGATTCACCGAGACCCCGGTTCCCGTGTAGCTAAATGTAGCCACTAATGCGCTCATGTTCGTTCGGGCAGGAAGTTGAGCCAAAATACTGTCATGGCGAATGACGGCGCGAACATCAAAGTCCAGGGCAGGATTTTTGGACGCTTCGAAACAAAAACCGTCCATACTTTTTTCGGACGATTCTTCTTTTCTACAGCCTTGTACGATCCATACAAAAACAACAATACCTGTTATCGGAAATAATTTTGCAATAACCGAAGATATGCGATTCAGATTTATTTCTCTATAATTTATATAATCCCTGTTCATTAATCCGCTGTTTTCGAATTCAACCACTTTGCAAATCCGTATTCAAAAACCATTAGCTGTTTGTCGAGATAAGTGTTCCTGCTTCTCTTTTTCAGTTCACTCTTTTTCAGCAACTGTAAATCCGTCTTCTATTTTTCTTTGGAATGAATTATTTCAATCGTATTGTCCGTCATATCAATGTAAAAAGCAGTGTCTTCAAAGAAGTCCAGTCCTAACAGTCCGTCATAATTCCGCCTTCGGGGTCTCTTTCAAACCGGTACTTCATTTGTCTACCGGATAAAAAAGACTTGCTATAACGTTCCGTTTGCGGCGCAGGGTAACGCGATTGAAAAACAGCGCTGTTTTTTCATATCCCGCCGCCCCGGGTTTACCAAGATAGACTGTTTCTTTTTTATCGGGGCTGTGATATAGCACAACACCTGCAATAATCGCCTGATTTTGCTCGTCTATTTCCGGGCTGCCCAGCAAAATCCATTCATCGGGATAGTTTCGCTTCATATCGCCGATAGTGAGTGTTTCCATCATCTTCAAATTTTTGAATTAAAATTACTGCTGCAAAGATAACGCATATTTATTGCATCAACCGAATTTCATTTGAACTTTATGCAAAAAAATCATCGAAAGCAACAGCATATCATCTTATTACAACCATATTTTTCGTAAAGACAAGTTCATTAGAAATCTTCTCCCGAAAGATATTCGATAATGCTTTGCGCCTCTATGAGCAAGACTTTCATGGCGCAAAGGCAGGATATTGCCGCCACTGCACAAAACATTCCCGGCGCCAGGGAAACCCAATGAGTAGCGGAAGAAACGAAAAATCCCCTCCATGCAACCGTCCGGTTTTGGGAGGGGATTTTTCTTTACCGTGCTCCGGGAGCCTGTCGGCAAAGACGCGATGCATCGCGTCTCTACAACGCAGCCTCCATCCTCGCTCAGAGCGGGGACGTCCTCGCTTTTACCGACAATCGACCTTCCCGGAGAACCTCAATCCTCGC
>JAISCQ010000220.1 GCA_031265445.1 Bacteroidales bacterium | reverse complement strand
TATTTGGTAGAGACGTGGCATGTCACGTCTCTACGGAGCGAACCGCCCAATTAGACCCTGCGCGGGCTAAAATTGTGATAGGGTAGAGACGTGGCATGCCACGTCTCTACTGAGCGAAACGCTCAATTATACCATGCGCGGGCTAAAATTGTGATATGGTAGAGACGTGGCATGCCACGTCTCTACTGAGCGAAACGCCCAATTATACCATGCGCGGGCTAAATTTGTGATATAGTAGAGACGTGGCATGCCACGTCTCTACGAAACGATCCGGCCGAAAAGTCGTCCCTGCCAGCTGTTGCGATCCGCTAAGCGTTGTTCGAGCATTCGCCAGAGTTCTACATTACGGATCAGTCCCCATCCCGGACCTGCCATATAGCGTGGCGGCATTTCACCGGCAAACCGCTCCATTACAATACGCGGATGCAACCGTTCCAGGAATTGAACCACAAAATCAATATATTCATCACATCCGAACAACCGGAAACTCTCCGGGCGCTCGGCATATTGCACGGCAAATGCTGTACCCGCCGCTATCTGCAATTGGTGCAGCTTCACGGTATCTATGGGTAGCCGGTTGATGACGTCGGCCTCATCCAGCATCTCCTGACGTGTTTCGCCCGGCAGCCCGAATATCAAATGCGTCCCGACCCTGATTCCCCGTGCGGCTGTCGCTTCAATAGCCTGTATGCACTGCTCAACCGTATGTCCCCGGTTGATCCGTTCCAAAGTATGGTTGTAGCAACTTTCCATGCCATATTCCACCACCACATAATGCGTCCTGCTTAGTTCGGCCAGATAATCGAGCTTTTCGCCGTCCACACAATCGGGGCGCGTACCGATCACGATGCCCATCACCTCGGGTACGGCCAATGCCTCGCCGTACAGGGAGCGTAACCTCTCCAGCGGTGCGTATGTGTTGGAATACGCCTGGAAATACGCCAGATAACGATTTGCTTTGCGATAACGGACTTTATGGAAATCGATTCCTTCGAGCAACTGTTGCCGGACGCTTTTCTGCGGAGTACAGTACGACGGGTTGAAGGCATTGTTGTTGCAATAAGCACAACCGCCGCGCCCCACCGTTCCGTCGCGGTTAGGACAGGTAAAACCGGCGTCGACGGTTAATTTCTGAACCCGTTCGCCATAATGCTTCCTGAAATATTCCGGGTAGGAATTAAATCGCCGTGCGTGCCCCCAGGGGTATACCGTCATATTTTTGATTCAATTTGCAATTTGCCGCTGAATATATACAGGTCGCCCTGTCAGCAGCTGCGCAGCCTGACAGATTGTCCGGTAAACGACCTGACAGGGTCAATATAAACAAAAACGTTTCGAACACTACTCCTGATAGTAAATCCGTTTCACGCGAGGCGCTACGCGTGTCAGCACCTCGTAGGGAACAGTCTGCATCTGCCGTGCGATCTCCGCAAGCGGATACTCCTCGCCGAAGATCATCACCGGATCGCCCTCGACAGCATCAACATCCGTCAGGTCGATGGCGCACATATCCATGCTCATGTTGCCTACCAGCGGTGCACGCTTTCCGTTCACTGCGAAGCTTCCTGCGCCGTTGCCCAGCATGCGGTGCAGCCCGTCGGCGTACCCGATGGGCACGATGCCGATGCGCATGGGCCTGACGGCGAAAAAATTCCGGTTGTAACCCACGCTGTCGCCCGCCGGAATGTTTTTGATTTGAAGAATGATACTGCGCAATGTCGCCACCTGCCGAACTTTTGAGGGATCGACAGCACTGATGCCATGCAGACCGATGCCCAGCCGTACCATGTCGAACTGTGCTTCGGGGAAACGTTCAATACCGGCTGAGTTGAGGATATGCCGCAGGAAAGGATATTGAATCAGGTTCTCGATCCTGTCGCTCATCCGGCGAAAAAGCGTAACCTGCTGCCGTACAAAATCGTCCAGCGACGGGTCGTCACTGCCGGCTAAATGCGAAAACACCGATTTGACGCGCACCGAGGACTGCCTGCGCAATTGTTCTGCAAGACGGTCAACCTCGTCTTCGAGGAAACCAAGGCGGTGCATACCCGTGTCCAGTTTGATATGGACGGGATACCCGTAAATTCCCTGATCGGATGCTGCCCTGGCGCATTGTTTCAGCATGCGGAAATTGTATATCTCGGGTTCGAGGCGGTAACGGATCAGGGTATCGAAACCATCATCCTCGGGGTTCATCACCATAATGGGCAACGTGATACCGCTCTCGCGCAATTCCTTGCCTTCGTCGGCGAAAGCCACAGCTACACAGTCGGCACGATGAAACTGCAATACATGGGCTATTTCCACGCTTCCGCTACCATAAGCAAAGGCTTTTACCATCACCGCCATTTTGGTTTGCGGGCGTAACAGTGATTTGAAATAATTATAGTTATGTACCACCGCATTCAGATTGATTTCGAGCACGGTTTTATGCACTTTTTCCTCCAGGGCCTGCACGATGCGTTCAAACTCGAAATTTCGCGAACCTTTTACCAGTATCGACTCGTCAGCGAACCGGATATGGCGCTCCAGCCCGGCTAAAAAAGCCTCGGTGGTGGCGAAGAAATATTTTTCGCAGGCAAACAACTCGGCATTGGCCGAAATCTCGGGGCCGATACCTGCCAGCCGGTTGATATTCCTTTCGGCGAGCAGTCCGGCAACTTCGCGGTACAGGTTTTCCTGCGATTTGCCCGATTGCAGGATGTCCGACAAAATGAGCGTTTTTACAGGATATGGTTGCCGTACCAGCAAATCAAGCGCAATAGCCAGCGAACCGGTATCGGCATTATAGCTGTCGTTAATGATGTTACAGCGGTTGGCGCCCTTTTTGATGTCCAACCGCATGGCTACAGGCTCCAATTGTGCGATACGTCCGCTGATGATTTCGGGACGGTAGCCCATGAACAGCATCAGGCAAACCACATGCAGGGCATTTTCCACGGAGGCATCATCCGTAAAGGGAATTACCAGATCAAAATTTAGGCTTCCGTGCCGAACAGCAACGGAAGTAGCCCCATTCTCCTTGCGTTTACTGTGTACCTGTACATCCGCTTCCGCTTGTTCCGACCATGAGAATCGCGACACGGCCCTGTATTCGGGGTCGGTTTCAAGAATATCCGCCACTTCGGCACAATCGCGGCAATAAAGTACCGTGCGACAGCGCCGGAAAAGGATCATCTTCTCCTGCGCCTTTTCATACTTCGAATGGAAATTTTCCCGGTGCGCCTCACCCAGATGGGTAAAGATTCCGATGTCGGGCATGATGACCGTTTGCAGGCGTTCCATTTCACCCGGTTGCGAGATGCCCGCTTCAAAAATAGCCAGGTCGTGTTCCTCATCAAGCAGGCACACCGACAAGGGCACGCCAATCTGCGAATTATAGCTGCGGGGACTGCGCACGATGTTCTTTTCGTTCTGAATGGCCTGAAAAATCCATTCTTTCACAACGGTTTTCCCGTTACTTCCCGTGATGCCGATCACCGGCGTCATGAACCTGCCGCGATGCCGGGCTGCCAGCTGCTGTAATGCGCGAAGAACATCGGAAACAATCACAAAGCTTGCACCGGAAAATGCCCGGTCGCTATCGGACAGCCGGTCTGCTACAAAACAATGCACGCCCTGGCGGTACAGCTCCCCGATATAATTGTGGCCGTCGTTCCGTTCGCCGGGAATGGCAAAGAATACAGTGGCGGCAGGATATAACAGCGACCGGCTGTCGGTCAGCACATACTTCACCATCGTATCGCCCGGCCCGGTTAATTGTCCGCCGGTGATACGCGCTATTTCGTTAATGGTACAGTTCATGAAAAATGCCTTTCGGTTCGGTCAGCAAAACATGTGCCGTTAATTTTTCATAACTTCGCATTTTTATTTTTTTAAGAGATTTGATCAAAGGAAAGATAGCGGCAGGATTATCGGGAGGCGTCGATTCGAGCGTGGCGGCCTGGCTTTTGAAACAGCAAGGCTACGATTTGCTGGGACTGTTCATGATCAACTGGCGCGAAACCACAGGAACGCTTTCAGGCGATTGCCCATGGGAAGACGACGTCATTTTTGCCCGGCTGGTGGCCCGCAAGCTCGATATACCGTTCGAAGTGGTCGATTTAAGCGACTCGTACCGCCGGCGGGTAGTCGATAATATGTTTGAGGAATACCGTTGCGGCCGTACGCCCAACCCCGATGTGCTGTGTAACCGCGAAATCAAGTTCGATATGTTTGTCCGGGCAGCTCTCGACCGTGGAGCCAGCTATGTCGCCACGGGACATTATTGCCGGAAGGAAACCGTCACGGTCGACGGCAGGGAAATGCACCGATTGTTGGCAGGCGTCGACCCCGGTAAAGATCAGAGTTATTTCCTGTGCCAGTTATCGCAACAGCAATTGGCAACGGCGCTATTCCCCATCGGTCACCTGATGAAATCCGAAGTACGACGCATTGCCGGGGAAACAGGTTTGGCTACGGCCCGCCGGAAGGATTCGCAGGGAATCTGTTTCGTGGGAAAGGTCGATTTACCGGTTTTCCTGCAGCAGAAGCTTAAAGCAAAGGATGGCGTCACCGTGGAAATTCCTGCCGGGTTCGAAGGCTTCAACCGCATGATCCCCGAAGATAACCTGCATGAAAAGTTAAAGATACTTGCAACACCGTATCCATATATGCCTGCGGACGGACGGATTGTGGGGAAACATCGCGGGGCGCATTTTTTTACCGTCGGGCAGCGCAAAGGCTTGAACGTGGGCGGCATGACGGAGCCGTTGTTCGTGATCGGCATTGATGTGGAAAACAATGTAGTATACGCCGGACAGGGCGACAGTCATCCGGGCCTGTACCATTCCGCCCTGTTTATACCTGCAAAGGAGATCCATTGGGTACGCCCCGACCTGGAGATGCATCCGGGCGACGAATGTCGGATGCCGGTGCGTATACGTTACCGGCAACCGTTGCAGAACGCCACGCTTTACCGTATGCCTGAGGGCATGTACATCCTTTTCGACCAGCCTCAGCGCAGCATTGCGCCGGGTCAGTTTGCCGCATGGTACAACGGCGACGAATTAACGGGATCGGGGGTGATCAGCTGATTATTTCGCCAAGTTGATGATTGGCGCTAAGCAGAAAATGAATATGATGCATCAAAGTAAAAACGGCAATTAGCAAACTATGTGGGTTTTTCCTGCTCTTCTTTCGGCTGTGCTGGTGGGCGCATACGACATTCTGAAAAAGGTATCGCTACGGGGTAATCCCGTACCGGCGGTACTGCTCATATCAACATCCACAGGGGCATTGATGTTCCTGCCTGCCGTTATTATCTCAAACACTGATCCCGCCTGCGCTGCATCTCATTTCTGGTATGTACGGCCCGCTGACTGGTTCACACACGGGTTGATTCTGCTCAAATCGATCATTGTCGGCGCATCGTGGATACTTTCCTACTACGCAGTGAAGCACCTGCCGTTAACCATTGTTTCGCCCATCCGCTCCACCGGTCCGTTGTGGACACTTGTCGGCGCATTGCTGGTTTTCGGTGAGCGGCTCAACGCTTTGCAATGGACGGGGCTTACCGTCAGTCTTACCTTCTTCTGGTTTTTTTCGCAGGCCGGGCGTCGCGAAGGTTTCTCGTTCCGCAGCAACAAATGGATGTGGTATATCTATGCCGGCACTTTACTGGGAGCAGTCAGCGGGCTATACGATAAATACCTGCTGGCGCGTATCGACCGCATCGTGGTGCAGGCGTGGTTTTCGTCATACCTGGTACCGGTTATACTGCCGTTTGTGATTTTCAAGTGGTACCCGCTACGCAGGCAGCAACCGTTGAAGTGGCGTTTTACCATCCCGCTCATCGGCGTGTGCCTCACCATTGCCGATTATGCCTATTTTTATGCCTTATCGTATCCGGAATCGCTGGTATCTATCGTATCGGCATTACGCCGGTGCAGTGTTGCCGTACCATTCCTGGCCGGAGCCATTCTTTTCCACGAAAAAAATACCGCCCGGAAGGCTATATTGCTGGCCGGAATGCTCGTTGGGGTGGGATTCATCATTTGGGGAAGCTGATCATTGTCGCTTATCGCGGATAATAGAACATCTAAAAGGCCGATTGGGTTGCGTCTACAGCATGGATGCGACCATTTGGAATAATTAAAATCTCTATCCGGATTGAAATGGTTCCGCCGGCCTCTCCGAACTGCCATTTTGTCGCTTTTAGCGAGGATGTTGTCAGTAAAAGCGGGGATCGAGGTTCTCGGAGCGAGGATCGAGGTTCTCCGAGCGTCGATGGAGGTTCTCCGAGCGTCGATGGAGGTTCTCGGAGCGTCGATGGAGGTTCTCGGAGCGTCGATGGAGGTGCTCGGAGCGTCGATGGAGGTTCTCCGAGCGTCGATGGAGGTTCTCGGAGCGTCGATGGAGGTGCTCGGAGCGTCGATGGAGGTTCTCGGAGCGTCGATGGAGGTTCTCCGAGCGTCGATGGAGGTGCTCGGAGCGTCGATTGAGGTGCTCCGAGCGTCGATGGAGGTTCTCCGAGCGTCGATGGAGGTGCTCGGAGCGTCGATGGAGGTGCTCGGAGCATGGTAAAGAAATGATCGAATACCTTTCGGGAGAAGATTTCCAATGAACTTGTTTTTACGGAAAATATGGTTGTAATAAAATGATATACTGTTACTTTCGATGATTTTTTTGCATCAAGTTCAAATGAAATTCGGTTGATGTAATAAATATACATTTCTAATGAACTTGTTTTTACGAAAAATATGGTTGTAATAAGATGATATGCTGTTTCTTTCGATGATTTTTTTACACTCAGGTTCAAATGAAATTCGGTTGATGCAATAAATATATGT
>JAISCQ010000174.1 GCA_031265445.1 Bacteroidales bacterium | reverse complement strand
AGATCGGGATGTTCGCCGAAGATACGCTTGAAGGGTAAATCATTTTTCGGATCAAGATAACGTGCCATAATCGTAAAATTATTTCTTTAATGACCGCGCAAAGGTAACGTATATTTATTATATCAACCGAATTTCATTGGAACTTTATGCTGTCGCTGTTTCCGGACTGTATCGGAGGCTGTCTTTAACCATAGCTTCCATCCTGCAGCCGACATCCTTACCGGAGAACGCCAGTCCGAGCAGGACGATCTTTTTGCCGCTGCCTAAGTACTTTTCGTAATACCTTTTGTCGTGAATCTGCTTCATGGCGTTGCGAAGCAGGGTGGCCACCTTCGTTGTGGAAACCGCGCCTGCGTTTAGTGCCTCGTTTTAATATTTCTCCTTTCTTCCCTTATATAGATCGTTCGATACGCCAAAGGTATCAGGAACAGGCTCACCACCATACCGATGCTCATCCCTCCGATAATCGTCCACGCGAACGGTTGTTGCAGCTCGGCGCCGATGTCGCTGGTGAACAGCAGCGGCACCACGGCTAAGGTAGTGGTAAGGCTGGTAAGCACAATAGCCTTTAAACGGCGACGGCCTGCGGTATGGATGGCATCGTCCAGCCCCATGCCTTCGCGGCGCAACTGGTTGATGCAGTCGATCTTCAGGATGGAGTCGTTGATGATGATCCCGCACATGACCACCAGGCCGATGGCCGACATCAGGTTGAGCGTATTTCCGGTAGCCCACAGCAGGAGCAGAGCCGCAGCAATGTCTATCGGGAGTTCGATCAGCAGGATCAACGGCTGTACCAGCGATTCGAACTGTGCCGCAAGGATAAAATACAGCATCAATATCGATACGATCAGTACCAGCATCAGTTCGCGGAGCATCTGCCTGTTTTCGAAGATGGAGCCGAAAAAACGCACTTCCGCATTGGAGTGGCGGTTGACTACTTTTTGAACTTCGGCGGCAACAGGCGGATATTCCTTGTCGGAGATATTGAAGCTGAGCGGCACGTATTCGCCATCCTTCCCGGCAGTAATGGTTTTCAGGTCAAATTCGCGATGCAGGTATACCAGTGCGCGCAGGGGAATCTCCATGCCGTTGCTGTTGCGTATTTTCAGGCGGTCGATGATGTCGCTCACCTTTTGCGCTTCTCCTCCGATCACCAGCGGGACGAATTGCTGGTAGGAACGCAGCAGTCCGATGTCGTTTTCGTGGCAGGCGGTTTTCAGTTCCTGTATCAGTGTACTGTAGTTCACGTTATAAAGCAGCAACCGTTCATGATTGACTTCCACGCGGAGGTGTTCGCGGAAAGCCACCGAGTGGGCGTGCGGCGTACCGAGGGTATCGTCGATTTCGGCGACCAGCGAATTGATCTCCGCGGGCGTAAAGCCGACGGTTTTGCGCATGGGCGACAGGGCGGCAACCAGCGGGGCGTTGGTACTCTCGAAAATACGGTCGAACAGATTGTGCGGCGGATAAATACGGAAAGCCGCCTGGGGATGGCGCTGCTGCAGGTACCCGGCCAATTGCTTTTCGGCGCGTCGTAATTCTTCTTCGCCGGAATAGGCAAGGTAGGTTTGCGCTTCCGAAAATCCCATATCCGTGTTCTGGTTGATCAGGAACTGCTGTTGGCCCACGAAACGGTTTTCCTGTCTGGCTTTTACAGGAACAGCTTCCAGCATGCGGCTGATACGGCTGTTGTTTTCGTCGGGATGGATCTGTTCGTTCCAGTCGATGTATATCATGCACTCGGTTTGCGTGAGTTCAGGCAGGCGCGTTACATTCAGGGAGTTGAAAAAGAAATACAGTCCGGCGCACAACAGGATGGATACCGCGGCAAGTACCGCAGGGTACCGGAACGTGAGGTGCATCCCGCTTTCGTAGAACCGGTTGATGACGCGCACCATCCATGGTTCCCGCCTGTTTAATCCCGCTTGTTGCCTTCGCCGGAAAAATACCCGGTACAGTACCGGAAGCAGGGTGATGGATGCGATGAGCGATGTGCCCAGCCCGATCGCTACGGCCATGGCTTCGTCGTAGAACAGGGCGCCCGCAATGCCGCTCATAAAGATCAGCGGTACGAAGATACATACGGTGGTGAGCGCCGAACTGATCAGCGGACGTATGATCTCGACGGTGCCTCCTGTGCAGGCATCCCGCAAAGGCACGCCACGGGCGCGGTATTGCCCGATATTATCCGTTACGATGATGGAATTGTCCACCATCATACCCACTGCCAGGATTAATCCCGACAGGGAAATAACATTGAATGACAGCCCGAAAAGGTAAAAAAAGATCAGGCACAGCACCACCGACACGGGAATGCTCAGGGCGACCAGCAGGGGCGAACGCCACTCGCTCTGGAAGAGAAACAGTATGATACACACCAGCAGGATGCCCCAGGTGAGATCCTGCCTCAGGTTGCTGATGGAAAAATCGAGCAGGGCGGTCTGATCCTGTGCAATGTCGAACAGCAGGTTGGGATAATCGGTTTCGAACCGCGTGACGAGCGATTTCAGGTGTTCGGTCATGTCGCTCATGCGGGCTTCGCTTTGCTTGATGACCGCCAAAGCCACAGCCGGCTGCCCGTTGCTCACAAACATCCCCTGCTTGGGTTGCGGCTCCATGCGCACGCTGGCAATCTCATGCAGCGGGATGATGCGGTTGCCGCTACGGATGGTAACGTTGCCCACATCTTCGGCGGTACGCAGCACCGAGGTCAGGCGTATGTTGTAACGGAAGGCGCCTTCGCGCACCCAGAGGCTTCCTGCCGACAGGTTTTGGCTGTTCAGCGCATTTTCGATATCGGAAGTGGCGAGGCCAAGGCTTTGCATGCGGGCAAGGTCAGGCTCGATCATCAGTCGCGGCTCGGTAGTGCCGCTCATGTCGGCCATGGCTACTTCGGGCAGTTGCTCGATACGGTGACGTATGACGGAGGATACAAAGCTGCTCAACTCGAGAAAGTCGGTTTCACTCACCTGTTCCGACAGGTTCCCGGCGCTGTCGGTACGCAGCGACACGTTGAGGTAAAACACGGGAATATCGGTAGCGCTGGCTTTCAGCACCCGCGGACGATCCATGTCGCGCGGCAGGTTGTGCATGGCAGCGTCGATCTTTTCGTTGACTTCGATAAATGCGTAATGCGTGTTGATGCCGTATTGAAACCGCAGGTGCAACATTCCCGTGCCGTCGCGCGTTTCGCTGCGGATGTCCTCCAGGCGCCCTACCTGCAAGAGTTGCCTCCGCAAAGGCGCTGTAACGGCATTTTCCAGCTCGCGCGCCGAACTGTGCGGGTAGCTGTAGTGTACCATGATCTCCGGGATAGCTACGTCGGGCATCAGCGATACCGGCAGGAAGGTGTACGACACCCAGCCGATGGCCAGCAATGCCACAAAGGTCATCAGGACTGCGATAGGACGGTCAACAAGGAATTTTATCATTTAGCTACGAATCTTGTCCACAAATTCATACGAATTTGGACGAATTACACAAATATCTACTGTTCCAATTGCGGCATATTTTATTATCGGGGGATAAAAAATATTCGCGTCTGTAACACGTGTTGCAAACATGAATTTGATCCGGTTCGCGTTTGTAACATGTGATGTTGACGACTTCATCATTACCGGGGATCATTTTGGTCTTTATTCTTCCTCATCACCCTTCACGATCTCTACCACCACATCATGCGCCAGGTTAAAGTTCCCGCTGATGATCACTTCTTCGCCCTCTTCCAGTTGTTCCTCGACGGTGTATTCCCGGCTGTTTTCCAGGCCGGTTGTCACGTAGCGCCATTGCGAACGGCCGTTGGCATGTACAAACAGCACCTGACGATCGCTCCGCAGCACTACGGCCGATTTGGGTACTACTAATTTCCCGGGGACAACTTCCTGTACCAGTACCCGGACGTTCATTCCTTCGTAGAGCTTGTCCCGGGTATTGTCAACAACCGCTTTGGCTTGTACCATGCCGTTTTTGTCCACTACGGGGTTCATTCCGCTCAAGCGGCCTTTGACCCTGGTTCCCGGATATGCAAGCGGTTCGACCTGTACTTCGTGCCCGGCTTTCAATAACTCTATTTCACTTTCCAGCACCGGAAATTCCACCTCGAAGCGGTCGTCGCCGATGATGGCGCAAAACGGTTCGGAGGTTGGCGCCATGTTGTATTCCTTAGCGGTGATGTTGGCTACAATGCCTGAAATAGGCGCTTTCAGCACGGAATGTTGCAGGTTGTAGCGCGCCTGGGCAAGGTTGACGCGCGCAGTGAGCAGTTGCGATTCGGCAATACCGGCCTGCAAAATGGCAGGCGGCACTGTTGCCGTATCTTTCAGTTCGTAATGGCGGCCGATCAGGAAGTTATTCAGGTTCATCAATGCGGTCTGTACGGCTTCTTCGGCAGTGATAACGCGGTTTCTTAACTCAAACTGGTCGATGCGTGCAATTTCCTGTCCGGCGGATACACGCTGTCCGTTCCGAGCCGAAATGGAGGTAAGCAATTCGGCGGTGCGGAACCGGAGATCGGCCTTATTCAAAGCAGACAGCCGTCCGTTGCTTTGCAGCTCGCGCATGAAAACGCCGCGGCGTACGGTAATGACATTTACCTGGGGCAGGTCCTGCGTGCGTTGCTGCGATTCCTCGTCGGCAGCGGCCCGCTTTGTGTCACTTCCGCCCCCGCAGGAGCCAAGTCCGAAAATAAGTGTTACGTATGCGATCGTTTTCCAAATCATGGTACATGGGTTAAAAAGAAGCACCAAAGATAAACAATTTTAAAACGCAATCAACACAAACTGGGCTTTCGATAAAAAACTGTCGATAGCCGGATGATATGAAACAAAAAAAGCAATCTTTTCAGATTGCCTTTTTTTGAATACGTACAGTTTGGAATTACATTTCGAGCCGTTTCTTGAGTTCGGCTGATTCGGCGGCCAGTTCTTTCGGGAGATGGCTGCCGAAGCGGGCAAAATGTTCGTCGATCAGGGTAACTTCCTTCTTCCATTCGTCGTTCGTCACTTCGAGTACTTTCGCCATCTTCGCCTGGTCCATACCGGCCAGCCCTTCGATGTTGATCGATTCCGGGGCGGGAACTTTGCCTATGGCTGTGTCTATGGTTTCGCCCTTGCCGTTGCAGCGGTCGAAGATATATGCAAGCACGCGGCTGTTGTCGCCGTAGCCCGGCCACAGGAACTTGCTGTTTTCGTCCTTGCGGAACCAGTTTACATAGAAAATCTTCGGCAGTTTGGCGCCTGCGTGCTGCCCGATTTTTACCCAGTGACCGAAATAGTCGCCCATGTTATATCCGCAAAAGGGAAGCATGGCAAACGGGTCGCGACGAACGATACCCGCCTGGCCAAGAGCGGCGGCAGTGGTTTCGGACGATACGATCGAACCCATGAATACGCCGTGGTTCCAACTCGTGGCTTCGTGTACAAGGGGTACCGTGTTCGGACGGCGGCCGCCGAAGAGGAATGCCGAGATGGGCACGCCTGCCGGGTTTTCCCAATCCTTGTCGATAGCAGGACACTGGAATGCCGGCGCGGTGAAACGAGCGTTCGGATGAGCGCAAGGTTCGCCTGATGCGGGATCATGTACTTTATTCTTCCAGTTGATGGTTCCTGCCGGACATTCGGTGCCGATACCTTCCCACCAGATGTCGCCGTCGGGCGTTAAGCCCACGTTGGTGAAAATAGTGTTGGCCTTGCAGCTCAACATCGCATTGGGGTTGGTGTCCATCGAGGTGAAAGGAGCTACGCCGAAGAAACCGGCTTCCGGGTTGATGGCGTACAGTTGACCATCCTTGCCGAATTTCATCCATGAGATGTCGTCGCCTACACATTCTACCTTCCATCCGGGGATGGTGGGGATCAGCATTGCCAGGTTGGTCTTTCCGCAGGCGCTGGGAAAAGCGGCGGTGATATATTTCTTTTCGCCTTTGGGATCGGTTAAACCGAGGATCAGCATGTGTTCGGCCAGCCAGCCCTGTTCTTTAGCCATTACCGAAGCAATGCGCAAGGCAAAACATTTCTTGCCCAGCAGAGCATTTCCGCCGTAACCCGAACCATACGACCAGATTTCGTGAGTTTCGGGGAAGTGGGTGATATACTTCTTTTCGATGGGAGCGCAGGGCCATTTAACGTCTTTCTGTCCGGGAGCAAGGGGAGCGCCTACTGAGTGTACGCAGGGTACAAAATCGCCGTCGCCCAGTACATCAAGTACCTTTTGACCCATACGGGTCATGATGCGCATGTTTACCACTACATAAGGAGAGTCAGTGATTTCAACGCCGATATGGGCGATGTTGGAACCGAGCGGCCCCATACTGAAGGGAATCACGTACATGATACGGCCTTTCATGCAACCTTTGTAGAGTTCGCGCATGGATTTCTTCATTTCTGCAGGATCAGCCCAATTGTTGGTGGGGCCTGCTTCCTCCTTCGTCTTTGAGCAGATGAAGGTGCGGTCTTCCACACGGGCCACATCACTTGGGTCCGACTGGAAATAGTACGAATTGGGGCGTTTGGCTTCGTTCAGCTTCACGGCCATTCCGCCGGCTACCATTCCGTCCCAAAGGCGTTTGTTTTCGGTTTCCGAACCGTCACACCAATATACACTTTCGGGCTGGCACCAGTCGGCCCAATCCTGTACCCATTGTCTTAATTTTTGATTGTTGGTCATTATTTATAATTACATTGAAACTATTGATACATCATACATCTTTATTCAAGGTCGCGTCCCGATATATCTTCGGGAAAACCGGGCTGCAAAAGTACATGAAAAACTCAGGCTTTCCAAGCGCATGAGATAAAAATCAGTACCGAAAAGATAGCGTATTTGCCTGTAAGCCCTGATACATAACCGATCTGATGATATGTATCTTCCCGTGATCTTCCCACAATATGCTTTTAAACTTTTTTACACGGGTTATTTGTATTATTTTTGTCGTGAAATCATCTAAACTTTTGAAAATGTCAAAACTGAAAATAGGCGATCAGGCCCCTGGGTTCAAAGGAAAAGATCAAAATGGAAACGAGGTGAGCCTGCAGGATTACCTGGGTAAAAAGCTGGTATTATATTTCTATCCGAAAGACAATACCGGCGGGTGCACGGCCGAGGCATGCAGTCTTCGCGACTCGTACGGTGATTTCCGCAGTCGCGGATACGAAATTGTTGGTGTAAGCCCCGACAGTGAAAAATCGCATACCGGATTTATTGCCAGATATGCTCTGCCGTTCACCCTTATTGCCGATACCGGCAAAGTTATTGCCGCGGCTTATGGCGTATGGGGCGAGAAAAAGATATACGGCCGTTCCTGTATGGGTATCATCCGTACCACTTTCGTGATCGATGAAAAGGGTATTATTGAGGACATGGTCGAAAAAGTAGATACAAAAAACCACGCCCGGCAGTTAATAAAATAACGACAAAAGCGCTCTTCACTCCATGACTCCCGATTATATCCGCCAGATTCTCGAATCCGTCCGTCAAGGCGAACAGGACGTTGACTCGGCTTTCGAACAACTGAAAGACTTGCCGTTTACCGACATGGGATTCGCCAAAATCGACCACCACCGGCAATTGCGTACGGGCTATCCCGAAGTGATTTTTTGCGCCGGTAAAACCATTGAACAGTCCGAAGAAATCATCCGTCTGATGTGCGATCGTGGCAGTAATGTACTGGCAACCCGCGTACAGGAAGCGTTGTGGCAACGGGTCAAAGACCTGTATCCCGAAGCTGAATACAACCGGGCGGCACGTACCATTGCTATCCGCAGGAATGTTGTCCCGGTCACCTCTACCTATATTTCCGTTGTCACGGCAGGTACGGCGGATATCCCTGTTGCCGAGGAAACCGCTGTTACCGCCGAGCTTTTCGGAAACAGGGTCGAACGCATCTATGATGTAGGAGTAGCCGGCATCCACAGGCTTTACAGCCGCATCGAACTGATCCGCGGCGGACGGGTAATCGTTGCCGTTGCCGGCATGGAAGGAGCTTTGCCCGGCGTTATCGGCGGACTGGTGGACAAACCGGTGATTGCCGTACCGACCAGCGTGGGCTATGGCGCCAATTTCAACGGATTGTCGGCATTGCTGACCATGCTTAACTCGTGCGCAGCAGGCATTTCCGTGGTGAATATCGACAATGGCTTTGGAGCCGGGTATTTGGCAAGCCTCATCAATAAAGGGTAGATGAATCCTGAATTTTAAATCCGGATACAATGCGTGCAGTTATACAGCGGGTTAGCGAAGCATCGGTAACCATCGACGGAAAAACCCATTCGGAAATAGGCCCCGGATTGATGGTTTTGGCGGGATTCGAAGAGACGGATACGGAAAAATCTATCGACCGGTTGTGCGCCAAGATGGTGAACATGCGAATCTTTTCGGATACGGAAGGCAAAATGAACTTGTCCATACGCGATGTGGATGGCGAAATATTGGCTGTAAGCCAGTTTACGCTGCACGCTTCCACACGCAAAGGCAACCGTCCGTCGTTCATACGGGCTGCATCCCCATCCGTCAGCGAACCATTGTACAACACTTTCGTACGCAGGTTGGGCGAACTTCTCGAAAAGCCTGTTTCCACCGGTATCTTCGGCGCCGATATGAAAGTCGCGCTGGTGAATGACGGGCCTGTGACCATAGTAATGGATACGGAGAAGCCGGAATAGTGCGGATGAGGAGGATGGAACAGATTTTCACGGATGATTCCGTGAAAATGATTACCTTTGCTGCCGCAAATGGAATGTGGATTGAACGGATGATTCCGTTTCATCTGCGTATCATTCATCAAAAATCAAAAAAACAATATATGATCACAACAGAGCAGGTAAAAGAACTGCAGGAGCGCGAAGATGCGCTGAGGAGGTATCTTTGACGTCGACCGTAAAGAAGTTGAAATAGAGGAAGAAGAGGAAAAAACACAAGCCCCCGGTTTTTGGGACAATCCCAGGGAAGCGGAACAGCAGTTACGCAAAGTATCGGCGCTCAAGGAATGGATAACCGCATACCGCAACGTGAAGCAGCAGGTAGACGACCTGACTGTCCTGTATGATTTTTCCCGCGAAGGAGAAGCGTCCGAAAATGAAGTACAGGCGCAGTACGGCGTTACGGTGCAGAGCATCGAAAAGCTGGAATTCAAGAATATGCTCCGCGCCGGGGAAGACCACATGGGCGCCGTCCTGAAAATCAATTCGGGCGCAGGCGGCACCGAAAGCCAGGACTGGGCCGAAATGCTCATGCGCATGTACATCCGTTACTGCGAACGCAGCGGGTTTAAACTGCGCGAGATGGACTTCCAGAAAGGTGATGAAGCCGGTATCAAAACCGTAACCCTCGAGGTAGACGGTCATGATGCCTACGGTTTCCTGAAAAGCGAAACAGGCGTGCACCGGCTGGTACGCGTATCGCCGTATAATGCGCAGGGCAAGCGCATGACCTCGTTTGCATCCGTATACGTTGCACCCTTAGTGGATGATACCATCGAAATAGACGTAAGCCCGACCGACGTGACCTGGGAAACCTTCCGGTCGAGCGGCGCCGGCGGTCAGAACGTCAACAAGGTAGAAACGGGCGTACGTTTGCGGTACAGGTACAAAGACGAGAAAACCGGAGAGATCAGGGAGATAGCCGTCGAAAATACCGAAAGCCGTTCGCAGTTGGGTAATAAGGAAAACGCTATGCGGATTCTCAAGTCGCAGCTTTACGAAATGGAGTTGCAGAAAAAGCGTGAAAAACAGGCTGAGATCGAAGGTCAGAAAAAGAAAATCGAATGGGGATCACAGATCAGGAGCTACGTATTTGACGATCGCCGCGTGAAAGACCATCGTACCGGTTATCAGACATCCGACGTACAGGGCGTGATGGACGGCGACCTCGAAGATTTTGTGAAAGCCTACCTGATGGAATTCGGCGATCAATAAAACGGACAGGCGCGGATTTCCGGCATTCTCCATGACGACCTCGATGCAAGTTAGATTCATCACTTCATTCATCATTTTTAATTGTTTACACATCTTTCCATACGTAATTATGTCCTGATTCAGGAACTGGAGATCGACTTCCACAAGGGCCTGTCCATCATCACGGGCGAAACCGGAGCCGGGAAATCCATCCTGCTGGGCGCTCTTGGCCTGCTCACCGGTCAACGCGCCGATAGCAGCACTTTGCTCGATACATCGAAAAAATGTATTGTAGAGGGCATGTTCGACCTGCATGCGGCTGCCTGGAAGGATTATTTTGTGACGCACGAACTGGATTATGAACCCGAAACAGTGATCAGGCGCGAGATAGCAGCCGACGGTAAATCGCGCGCTTTTGTCAACGACTCGCCAGTCAATCTTTCGGTACTGAAAGAACTGGGCGCTCAGCTGATCGACATTCATTCGCAGCACCAGAATATCTACCTGCAATCGCCCGCTTTCCAGCTGGAGATACTGGATACCTATGCGCAGCAGACCGGGGGGGTGGCAGCGTATGCACACGCTTATGCCCGCTGCCGCAAGTTGCAGGCGGAATTGGAAGAACTGCAGCAAGCTTCCGGGCAGCAGCGCACCGAACTGGATTACCACCGTTTCAGATACGGCGAGCTGGAAGCCGCCAGGCTGCAGGATGGCGAACAGAACGCGCTGGAAGAGGAACTGGATGCGCTCACGCATGCCGAAGAGATCAAAACAGGATTGGCTCAGGTAAACGTCCTGCTGGATGCCGATGATCTGTCGGTGGGGCAGATGCTGAAATCGGCTCTTTCCACACTATCGAAACTTCAAAACATATATCATCCGGCGAAAAACTTCAGGCAGCGTATCGAATCGTCGCTGATTGAACTGCGCGATGTTGCCGTGGAAACCGGCCGCATTGCCGAATCGATGGAGTTTAACCCCGACCGTCTGGGAGAAGCGAGCGCTCGGCTCGACCTGTTATACTCGTTGCAACAGAAGCATCACGTATCCTCCGTTAAGGAATTGACGGCCATCCGCGATGATCTGGATGCCAAAATTCGCGAGATTAACGATTTTGACACCCGCATTGAGCAGGTGCAGGCAGCCATTGCCCAAAACCTCGAGCAACTCGAAAGCATGGCTGTAGCTATTTCCGGCAAACGGCAACAGGCAATCCCTGCCATCGAGGAACATATTCTTGCGCTGCTTGTACAGTTGGGTATCCCCAATGCCATCTTTAAGGTGGAATTGTCGCCGGCCGTACCGTTGACCTCCACAGGCTCGGATACCGTCCGTTTCCTGTTTTCAGCCAACCGGCAGCAAAACCTCCAGGAATTGGGCAAGGTGGCATCGGGCGGCGAAATATCGCGGCTGATGCTCACCATCAAGGCGGCTATTGCGGAAAAAATCGCCTTGCCGACGTTGATTTTCGACGAAATAGATACGGGCGTATCGGGCGAAATTGCCGGAAAGATGGGGAATATTCTCGAGCAGATGGCAAAATTTGCCCAGATCACCAATATCACCCATTTACCACAGGTAGCCGCTAAGGGCAAACATCACTACAAAGTATACAAGGAAGACCATGGCGCGACGACACAGACTAAAGTCCGCGAATTAACGGCTAATGAACGTGTCACGGAAATTGCCAAAATGCTCAGCGGCGAAAAACTGACCGAAGCGGCAATGGAAAATGCACGGTACCTGCTGGGAAAAGCTTGACCCACGGATGATTGACAGCGAATCAATATATCCAAGTCAATATAAGAGATGTTCATGCAGTATCAAATAAATTTTAAATTCAATGAAGACATTAATATTTTTGATTCTTGAAGGATTAGCATTATTTACTGTTTCGTGTGGCCAGGCCGGTAAAGAAGAAGAGTCAAAAGAAAGGCCGGCAATCGGTTTGTACGCAGAGGTTATTCCTGCAAAGGAATTACTGTTTGCCGAAGATGATATTATATCTTTCAATTTGGCTACGAGAGAAATAATATTTACAGATGTTGCAGCTAAAAGACTTTCATCCTGTAGTTTTGACGGTTATTCCACATCAATGAATTTATTTTTAAATGGAGAACGGTTATTTAAGTCTGCAATTTATTTGGTGTGCGGGTTTTCCAGCTTCAGGATTGATGATTTGGTATTCTACCGTTCAGTAGAAGAAGATTCCAGATATTATTTAAACGATGGCTATCCTTTAGATATATATTCCGATGAAATTAGAAAGATCCGTGAAAAAAATGCTCAAAAGCGTAAAATTGAGTGGAATACTTTCGTTGACCATTTGAGCAAAGCCGATAAAATTATAAAATGAAAACATTTTCAAGATAATCCGAATAAACCGGACGGTTGATGCAATAAATAATCGTTTTCTAATGAAATAATTGTTACCTTTGCGCGCAGGGAATTATGATAACATTTTGTATTGAAAACAGAAAAGAATAATAGACAATGTCAAACTCGGCAAAGTTTCAAAACGAATTATCGCTTCAGATAAAAGCCCGTTTTCCGGCTATATACATCGTAACGTGGGAGGAGCAGCGGCTTGTAGCGACGATCAGGGAGATGGCGAGCAACAGTTCGCTGTTTCCGAAAGCCCGCGACGTCTGGGAGTGGACGGTTGTCGACGGCGCAGTGAAAATCAACGGACTGCTGCCGGACTGCTGCCGGAAGAGCTGCGGCGCGAACTGTCAGGCCGCTAAGGAAAGTCGCCTGCCGCCCGGAGAAAATGAGCGGATAATGAAAAAAACACTATCTTCGCCCCGTAAAAATTTCAGGAAGATGATACGTAATACGGACAAAAGACACGCGGACGGTGTTCCCGCAGCGGCAGACGGCACGGTATTAATTGGAGAATTAGATGCTGACGGTTATGGGATAATGCTTTTTTCACCTGATTTGTTTAATGAATATATAAGAATCAATAAATGGAGAGCGAGAAAATATATTACATTTTTTAATAATAACAGGGAGAAATTCTTTCAAATAATAAAAGACGGTATTCCCGCGCCTTTTTATTTATTGCCTAAATTCCAGTATAATATATTCGTAAAAGTCAATGCAGCCAATGATGAAATACCCGGTGGATACAGAAAAATGTTTCAGTATAACAGATTTTATATGGAAATCGGTAAAAACAATAAGCTTTGTATTGCAAGTTTTGCATTTATGGAGAATAGCGTGGAATTGATAGAACAAAATATAACGGAAAAATCGGAATCAGTTCCCACGGGGCCGGAGGAAATAATGGAACAGTATAATTATGCCTTTAGGGTTGAACTGGAATCGGGGAAATATTATTTTAACTTAATCGGGTTGGAAAAAATAAACAAAGGAGAACGGGAGAGTAAAAATTACGGATACCTGTTTGAATTTATAAAAGACGGAAATGCGATAAATGATAATTTCAATAAATGTGATAATGATCAATATATATTTGATATAATGCAATATAAATTATGAATGCAGCAATAAATTATTTGGAACAAAGAAAAGAGGAAATAAAAAGCGAATTAAAAACCGGGAATAAAAATGAAAAATTACTGGTTGAATTAAAGGAAATAAATAATAGCATAAACTGGCTAAGGAAGGTAAATGAATTAAAATTAAAAAATGTTGAAAAATATGAAATAGTTGAATTACCTGATATGAATACAGGATGGCCATTTTATAGAATAATGAATGATTGTGAAACTGACGATAGAAATTATTGGATAGAATTAAATATACCTGTAGAAATGTGTATGGGTGATATTCTGATAATAAGCAAACCATAAATTATATGGTAAAAATATTTTTTTAAAAATATGTAATGAATTATGTAAAAATAATGAGGTACGCCCACACTGCATAACAGGCCTGTTTACGCTTCGCCGCCTTACGAAAGCCCGGCTTGAAAATCCGGATCTTCATAACCGCGGGTCAGCGACCCGCGGAACCCGTACGCAGATAACACTGCCTGCAAGGCAGGACTTTCAGAGTTAAAAGTTAAGAACTGAAAACTAAAAGTTGGCTGGCGC
>JAISCQ010000126.1 GCA_031265445.1 Bacteroidales bacterium | reverse complement strand
CGCTGATCAGTATTGTCGGGCTGGCGTCGGGATTTGCCTGTTTTGCCCTTGCAAGTCTCTGGATACGCTACGAAATGACCTACGACAGCTTTCATAAAAACGCCGACCGGATATACTGTATCAATGCGCCGAGTGATCATGAATCTGGCGGATATTCGAGATACGTTAACTATCCTTTGGCTGAATATCTTGGCGCTACGTTTCCCGAGATAGCAAATACAGTCTCTATCCGTCGCATACCGAGAGGAAAAGTGTGGTTCGACAAGCTTGCATATCCGGCAGAAACTATTCGAATTGATTCCTCGTTTTTCAAAACATTCGACATTAAAATCATCGAAGGAAATATGGATTTCCTGATTCTCGAAAATAACAAAATAGCTATTACCGGAGAAAAAGCGCGTCAGATGTTCGGAAACGAAAGTCCCCTGGGAAAAACGCTTGACGATGGACGCAGTATTTGTGCAGTTGTGTCGGGATTTCCCAGGCACAGCAATTTCCCGTTCGACTTTTTGGCGCCTGTTCTCACTCTTCCGGGAAGTCCCAACGATATTCTTGTCGAACTGTTACCCGGCATTGACGTGGATGCGTTCCGGGAAAAACTCTACGAACATACTGTCAGGACAGATGAACTAAGGTATGAGAAAATCACTCTGACTCCCCTCACCGAAGTACGCTACAGAGACCCGAATGTGGAAAGATATGTGAAATTCCAGCATATTGTCATTTTTTCCCTTGCAGGACTGCTGCTTATCGTCTGTACGCTGTTCAATCATCTGACCCTGTTCATCAGCAGTTTCAGGATACGTCAGCGGGAGTTTGCCCTGCGAATCGTTTGCGGAGCCTCGAACAGTTCGCTGTTGATGCTTCTGTCGGTAGAGTTTTTGATGTCGATGTTTGCCGCGTTTTTGCTGGGAATGTTTTTAATAAGGACAGTGCTGCCTCCGTTTATCGGAATGTCAGGCGTCAGGCTGGGTTTCGCGTCAATATATCTTGAACTGCTGGCGTATATCGCCGGAATTGCCCTGATATCGCTGCTGACGTTTCTTGTGACGCTTGCCGTATTCCGCCGTAAAAGCCTGAATGCAGGCATTCGCAGCAGTAACAGGAAAATGTTCCGGAAAGTTTCGATTGCAGTGCAACTGATTGTCAGTATAGGGTTTGCGTTCTGTACCGCAGTCATGTTAAAACAGATGTATTACCTGCACAATACCGATTTGGGTTTTACGTTCAAAAACCGGGGCTCTGCCTTGTCTTACGGTATTGATGCGGACATAGTGCGCGATAAACTGCAGCAGATACCCGAAATAACGGAAATCGTCACAGATCACTTGCCCCTGGTACCGCCAATAGAGCCGTTTGGAAACAGTTTTGATAACTGGGACGACAAGCCTGAAGGCGCAAAACATGTTGATATGAAAATGATCGGCATGTCGGAACAGTACTCCAAATACTATGAACTCGAAACGCTTGAGGGAGAGATGCTGAACGACAGCGACGACGAAACTGCCGTTATGATAAACGAATCGGCGGCAAAAGCCTTCGGATGGCATAAAGCGGTCGGGAAATCGTTTGACAGATACAGGGTGAAGGGCGTAATAAAAAACGCATACAATGCTGCGCCTACAATCTCCGTCCTGCCACATTTTTACGTGCGTCCCGACGTCATAAACAATTGGTTAGCTAAAGCTGGTGAACCGAATCCCTGGATGCTGTTCAGTTTCCGCGAAGGTACATGGAAAACATGCCGCGATAAAATCGAAGAAATATTCAGGACGGAATATCCTGAAAGCTGGATAGAAGTCCGCAATACGGAAGACGACTATGACGTGTATTTGAAATCGGAAAACACTCTGCTCAAAATCCTTACCCTGATATCGCTGATATGCGTGACTGTATGCGTTTTCGGATTCGTTTCGATTGTCTCGCTCACCTGCGAGGAACGCCGCATGGAAATTGCCGTCCGCAAGATAAACGGTGCAGCGATCAAGGATATTCTGGATATATTTTTCAGGGAATACCTGGCTTTGCTTGCCGTCGGGGCGCTGATTGCCTTTCCTGCGGGATATGTCATCATGAAACGCTGGCTCGAAAGCTATGTTGTTCAGACGGAGATAAGCCCCTGGATTTATGTGGCTATACTGCTTGCGCTGATTATGGTGATCGTCCTGTGTGTCGGAGGAAAAGTGTACAGAACAAGCCGCGAAAACCCGGTGGAAGCGCTTAAAAGCAGTAATTAACGGTTTTATCTGCCGAAATTTGTGGAACTTGCCGCCTGTACGGTATTAACGGTTTCTATTCCAACTGTTTCCAGTCGATTACAGGTTCAATTCCTGTAGCCGGGCGCGAAAATGTACTGCCCATGATCGTGTAATCGCTCAGGAAGCCGCAATTTTGCAGGAAAAACTTTCCGTCATCCACACCGCCCCTGTAATCCATACGGGCTTTTTTACGGGCAGTTTCGTCGGCTGTGAAACGCGCTGCAGTAAGTTCTATCCAGCGACCGTCGGCGGTACGCGCCCATTGGTTCCCGTACAGACCTTTTCGGCTGATGTAACCCGATTCGGGATGGAAACTTTCGAGGAATGAATGTGCATGCCTGTACCAGGTATCGGTTGTCGGACGGAGGAATTGCGCTACCAGACGCCATTTGTCGAGTTCAGGCGCAAAGAAATAAGCCGTGTACTCGGTAGCGCCCTTCCCGTTGGGACGTACGCGCGTCAGGAACTTATACGTATTGCCGGTTATCCATGGAAATATCAGATAGCTTTGTCCGCCTGCGCCTTCGTTGCCGAACTCTCCGGTATGTACATCCTCGCCTTTCTTCAGCATCTTGACACGCTGATCTTCCGGTATGTCCCGGGGATGATCGGTATGGAACGGGCTCCATACCGAAAACAATACCCGCCGCTCGGTGGGCAAATTCACCTGGATGCCGAAATATCCCTCGCCAAAGCCATTCGCCATATAATAGCTTCCTACCGGATCTTCGCCCACGGGAACCGTCACTTCATTATAAAACCATTCTATATTTTCCTTCCGGGGAAAAGGATAGTTCAAATGAACGGATGGGCCGCGCCGTCCCCAATAGAACGAAAAATCGCTCACATAATTTATCGTTCCGGTGGTTACTTCGCCATCTACAAGCAACGCTACAGCTTGGGCAAATTCATCGCCGGCGCGTCTCACTCCTTGCAGGTCGACCCGTACATAACCGGTATCAGCCTGGGCAAAACGACCCATAAATTTTACCTGATCTTCACCTTTAGACAGCTTAACATTAAAGTGTGATTTATTGCATGTTACTTTTATTTCGCTATCATCTGAAACGTTATATTTGAGAAACAGCGACATCTTGCCCGGTTTCGATATCCGGAAGAATGTACTGTAAACCGTCGATGGGTTCGTCCATTTCTCAATGCCGTCCTTACCGATCTTTCCGGCTGAAATATCGTCTTTTGATGTGATGTAGGTATTACCCCCCACAGGTATGGCAACTGCCTGTTGCGATGGTTGAGACGGTTGCGAAACACAGGAATATGTCAGCAACAGTAGGGCAATACCCGGTATGATTCGAAAAATTAAAGATTTCATTTGCTTGATTTTTGTGATAAAAAACGACTCCAAGTTATATATAATTAAAACTTGCAAATATGATTTTTTTCAGGATACATTAATAATAGCGTGTATCAACCTGTCCGGCTGCGAAGCGGCTGATGGGCCGGAACTTCCTGAAGGATCAGGCGCAAAGTAATATCCCCGCTGATAGCAACAACCCGAAAATGACCGTATTTCCTGCACTCATGGCTAAAATCCCGTTCAACTCCTTCCCTTGCCGGATACGGCACATTTCACGCCATGCGAGGATATGAGGAAGCAGGTAAAGGCATGGCAAAAAAGCAGCCCACATCATATCCAAGGAAATAAAAACGAAACACAGCGCAATAACTGCTAATCCGTTGCAGAGATAGAACCACCGCCCGAATATCTCGCCGAAAATAACAACGCTGGTATTTTTATCCGAAATTTTATCCTGTTCCCGATCGCGATAATTGTTGGCCACGAGTATATTGGTTGAAACCAGCCCCAATGCGAGTCCGCTAACTGTTACTGCTGTATTCCACTCCAACGTTTGTACATAACAGGTAAAACCAACAGGAACGATCCCGTAAAAAACAACCACGCAAACGTCGCCCAGCCCGTGGTAGGCTAATGGGTAAGGGCCTGAAGAATAGGCATAGGCGCCCAATCCAACGGCAATTCCTACGAAGATAAGCTTCCATCCGGCATAATAGATCAATGCCAGTCCGATGATGAGGGAGAGAATACCAAAGACAACAGCCATCCGCAGCATTTCTTCCGGCTTGATCCAGCCTTTGGCTACAGCCCGCTCCGGGCCCAGACGGTCAGCACGGTCGGCGCCTTTCCTGAAGTCAAAATAATCATTCAGGTAGTTCGAAATGATTTGCGCCAGTAAAGCGAACACGAAGCAGATAACTGCCGGGATTAGCTTAAACGAATGATAAAAATAAGCCAGCGTACAACCCACAATAACAGGAGTTAAAGACGCAGGTAATGTCTTTGGACGGGCGGCTAAAATCCAATATCTAAACTTATATGTTTTCATCAGGCAAAGGTAGAAATTTTACCTGTAAGCCCGCAAAGAACATGATCCGTTTCCGCATCCGTCGATCCTGTACGGGTTATGTAATCCCCGCAGGCATGTGAACAAAGGATATCGGAATATGGGTGACCGTCCTTGTATATTGTATCATTTTTTTGTATTTTTGCAGCATAAAAGAAATATGCATGAAGAAGAATATAGCTTTACTCCTTGGAGGCGATTCGGCGGAAGCGGTTATATCCGAACAAAGCGCCGGCCATGTGCTACAGCATTTGGATGTTGCTTTATATGAGGTATATCCCATCACCATAAAAGGCGCATCATGGACATATGCTGATCATGGCGCGACCATAGATGTGGACAAGGGCGATTTTTCCATAACCGTTAACGGACGCCGTATACATTTCGATTGCGTTGTTCCGATGATACATGGGACGCCGGGCGAAGACGGGCGATTACAGGCTTATTTCGAATTGGTGCATGTGCCGTATACCACCTGTGGCGTATTGGCTTCGGCGCTTACATTCAATAAGCATGCGTGTAAAACTTACCTGAATTCTTTAGGCATTCTTTTCCCGAAAGGCAAATTGATCCGTAAAGGAGAAAAAGTTGATGCCTCAGAGCTTTGTGCAATACTGGGTTTGCCCTGTTTCATCAAGCCTAATAACGGTGGTTCGAGTTTTGGTGTTACCAAGGTCAAATCGAGTCATGAATTAGCGCCGGCATTAGAAGCAGCTTTTGCCGAAGACACTGATGAAGTTCTTGTTGAGGAATTTATTGAAGGAACTGAAATTACATGCGGATTAGTGAAATTGGACGGGAAAATCACAGTTTTCCCTATTACTGAAATCGTTAGTAAAAAGGAATTTTTTGACGTAGAAGCCAAATATGAAACCGGGATGTCGGACGAGATTACCCCGGCGCGTATTAGTGAATCGTTACGCGCTGATTGTGAAACATTATCCACAGCCATATACAAGTGTTTGAACTGTAGAGGGATCGTACGGATTGACTACATTGTACGCGATGGCAGTCTTTATTTTCTTGAAGTAAATACAGTGCCCGGGATGAGCGCAGCCAGCAGCATTGTACCAAAGCAAATAGACGTTATGGGACAGATATCAATTAAGGAGCTGTATACCAATTTAATAGATGAAGCCATCAAACGGGTGGGAGAGAGGTTAGGAGTAGAAAAAAGTCGATATTTTTAACAAAAATCAAAAAATAAAAGCTAAAAACTTTAAATATTCGGTTTTATAGCTAATTTTGCATTTTTCAAAATTAACTCAAAACATGAGCTTATTAGGAATCAAACTGAAATTGGGTTTTTTCCCCAATGCGGAAAAGATTGACAGGCAGCACGATGCGCTTTTAAAGGAATACGACGCATACGTAGCATATTCCCAATCGGAAGAACTGGCGCGGTTTGAATATTTAAACAAATATCTGAATTCGCCGGAGTTTGAAGAAATGGAAAACAACCCGGATATTGACCGGGCCAAAATAGAGGAGGTCAAAAGTGAGTTCGAACTCCTGAAAAAGTCTCCGGGATTAGTCGGATATTTAAAATCCAAAAGTCAGGAAGCCAAGTTCATTCCTGTTAAGTCTTGGAAATTAGAATTCGAAGACCATTTTACGGGCGATCAGCTGGATAGCAAGTGGTTGACGCGTTATTACTGGGGCGACAAACTTTTGAAAGACAGCTATTCGCTTCCCGGCGACCAGCAGTGCAACACCAATGGTAAAAACATCGGCTTGTCCGGTTCAAAATTATCCATCCTTACCCAGAGAGAAGCTGCAAAGGGTTTCAGTTGGAATCCCCTGTCAGGATTTGTTTTCCGCGAATTTCCATATACATCGGGAGTTATTAACACAAGTAAATCATTCCGTCATATCTATGGGAAAGTAGAAGCCAAAATCAAGGTTCCCAAAGGGAATGGTTATCATGCTTTCTGGCTTGCCGGCGAACGCATGTTACCCCAAATCAATATATTCAAATACACGGGAAAAAAGTTCTATTTGGGAAATTTTTGGGGAAATATGGCCGACCCTAAAGGCATTAAAAAGGACAACACGAAAATTACCGGCGCTTTTGCGGGAAAATACTGCATCTTTACGCTGGAATGGACTCCTAAACAATTACAATGGTCTATCAACGGCGTGGTGTTTAAGACTTCGCAACGGGGAATCCCTTCCGAGCCCATGTATATTGCATTTGGATCGGGCGTCGAGGATGATGCCAAGTTAACAAGACCGGTAAAACTTGAAATCGATTGGGTTCGCTTCTATTCCAAAGCTTAGTTGAAGAACCCCCGGTTTTTCCCCCGCCATTTCTCACAGTCCCAGATGCATGACAAATCTTCCTCCTGAAATCGTATTATTTTTGACGCTTGTAGTGTCTTTCCTGGTTACTTATTTGTCGATCCCGTCCATCGTTGGTGTGGCGCGGGAAAAGAATTTTTTTGACGAACCCAGCCGTCGGAAAAGCCACGTCCGGCAGATCCCGACACTGGGCGGCGTCGCCATATTTGCAGGACTTACTGTTTCGGCAGGTTCTTTTATTGACTGTAGCCTTGTCCCCTCGCTGCAATACATCCTTGTAGCGTGCATCATCACATTTTTTATTGGAATCAAGGACGATATACTGGTAATCGCCCCGATGAAGAAACTGATGGGGCAAATTGCGGCAGCGCTGGTATTGATTATTCCCGGAGATTTGAGTTTCAGTAGTTTACATGGATTTTTGGGTATAAATCATATTGATTTGACTGTAGTCGGCTGGATACTTACGTTATTTGTTATTATTGTCATCATCAATAGTTTCAATTTGATTGACGGTATCGACGGGCTTGCTGCATCGATAGGAATGTTGACCACGGCATTTTTTGGCCTGTGGTTCTTCTTTTCGGGAAATATTGAATACAGCCTCCTTTCCGCGGCCATGTTCGGAACGTTGCTGGGCTTTTTCAGGTTCAATGTATTTGGCAGAAAATACAAGATATTCATGGGGGACACGGGATCATTGATCGTTGGGTTGATGATGGCTGTTCAGGTTATTTTGTTCAATGAAAAAAATATTGGTTTTACTTCGGCGTTTTCCATCAAATCGGCGCCGGCAGTTTCATTTACCGTATTAATTGTACCATTGTATGATACTATACGCGTATTCCTGATCCGGATGTCGCGCGGACGGTCGCCTTTTGCCGCAGATAAAAACCATCTGCATCACTGTTTGCTGAAAATAGGATACAATCACGGACAGGCAACATTGATCATTTCCTTTACCAATGCGTGTTTTATAGCATTGGCCCTATTGTTGCAAAACATAGGTATTGTATGGTTGATGGCGGTTGTCCTGAGTATTGCGACTGTTTTATCCTTTTACCTCGAATACCTGGTGAGAAAAGCAGGACATCCGATTCCGGATGAGGTAAAACAAAAACGTAAACATCATAAGGTTGAAGAAAAAGAAGAGGCGTCCAAGAAAAGGGCAGTGGGTGTTTTAATCAAATAATCAACCGTGACTCATGGCAAGTCTTTTCCATAAGTGTTCGCGAAATTTCGTGAAATTTCGCGTATTTTCGGTTTTATTGGTTTTATTGGTTTTATTCGCTACCAATATCATCATTGAGGCCCAATCGCCGGCAGGATTGAATCCGGAACTGAAATGGCGCTATATGCGGCAGGCATATAAAAACCCCTCGATGCACACGATCATACAGCCTTGGTATATGGCTGAAATACAGGAAGGAGATTCTGGATCGATCGATCAATCCAGAAGTTTTCATTATTTCATACATCCGTTGGCGAATGTACAGCTTGCAGCAGGGGCTTCATTCAGGCAGCGCTATGGTGCAGGCGTGCATGCCGGCATATCATTGGGTAAAAGTCTCTCAGTCGACTTCAATTATGCCTTGAATGGGAGACAATTTCCCGGCTGTGAGCAGGCATATATCGACACTACCGGGTTGATACCCCATTATGACCGCTACCTGACGCATCATAACGATTTTTATCTTTTCCAATCGCTCAATTTCAGTATTTCATGGACGCCCGTCAAGTACATCACTGTACGTGCAGGTAAGGACCGCCAGTTCTGGGGCGACGGTTACCGTTCGATGTACCTGTCGGACAATGCCGACAGTTATCCGTTCCTGCAAACGATCTTCAAAGTATGGCATATCAAGTACATGTTTATGACCACGCGCATGAGCGACTACCAGTTATCCGAACATTTCAGCGCGCGCCATAAGAAATTTACATCCATGCATACCTTGAGTTGGAATATAACGCCGGGCATCAATGTGAATCTGTTCGAAACCGTTGTGTGGGACGCTGTTGACTCAGTCAGTAAACGAACTTTTGATATGAACTATATGAACCCGGTTGTTGTGCTGCGTCCCGTGGACTATTCCCTTGGTTCGCCCGATAATATCCTTATCGGTTTCGGCGCAAAAGTCAAGGTGTGGCGCGAGCTATACCTGTACGGGCAATTGGTGCTGGACGAGTTCAAGTTTGATGAGTTGAAGGCAGCTAACGGCTGGTGGGCTAATAAATATGCGTTTCAGGCAGGAGCGAGATGCTTTCTTGGCGAACAGCGCCCCGCGATGTTACAGGCTGAATTCAACCAGGTGCGCCCCTATAATGGTACGCATTATTACACGTTACAAAACTACGGCCACTTAGCGGATCCGCTTGCCCATCCTATGGGCGCCAATTTACGCGAAGGCCTGGTGATTGCCCGCTGGGCGTTTGCTCCCAAATGGTCGGCCCATGCCATGCTGACTTATGCCGTGCAGGGGACTGATTCAGTCGGAACAAACTTTGGCGGTGACATTTACAAAAGTAACCTGACCAGAATGAAAGAATACGGCAACAAGACTTTGCAGGGAGTACGCGCCACTACCGCATACCAGGAGTTGAAAATCGCCCGGACACTTGTAGAAAAATGGAACCTGCAAGCCGAAGTGGTGATGTCCAACCGTCTTTTCAGACGCGAAGGAAAAACTCAAAACGATTTCTATTTCAGTATCGGGGTGAAGACATTGCTGTACAGGGATTAAAATCAAAAATAAGGGTAATATTTATTTCTTGACAACGGGTGCAATTCAAATAATTGTCGCAGCAAACGCACCTGCACCAAGGCCCTTCAGGCCCTTGCGGGCAAAATCAATTTTATCCTCAATGCGACAGTTTGAATTGCACCCACTGCTGTCTCCGGCGGAGAGGCAAAACATTTTTGAAAAGGATTTCCATCGATGATGGAAAGGCAAAACATTTTTGAAAGGGGTTTCCATCGACGGTGGAAAGGCAAAACATTTTTGAAAGGGGTTTCCATCGACGGTGGAAAGGCAAAACATTTTTGAAAAGGGTTTCCATCGACGGTGGAAAGACAAAACATTTTTGAAAGGGGTTTCCATCGACGGTGGAAAGGCAAAACATTTTTGAAAAGGGTTTCCATCGACGGTGGAGCCCGACAGGCTGATACGTATGCTCAATGCGACAATTTGAATGGCACCCCCTTGACAACTCCCAAATTCGCCGATTCATTTGTGTTGAGAATTTTTTTTATAACTTTGCAGCCATGCGAATAAAAATGTGCATCGTTGTGATGATGATTGGCTTGGCATCGGTTTTTGCCCAGGCGCCGCATGTAGATGATGCGGTTGTTAAGTACTTTGCGGAATATATGAATGTGAACGATTCGCTGCTCTACATCCCTGAACTGTATGCCACTATAAATGAGTGGATGGGTACGCCTTACCATTATGGCCGCAGTGACAGGAAGGGAACCGACTGTTCGGGGTTTGTCCGTAGCATTTTCCGTCCTCTTTGTGGAGAAGAACTTCCGAGAAGTGCATCAGGAATGTCGAAAGTTATTCAACCCAGGCCTGTTTCGGAACTAAAGGAAGGCGACTTGGTGTTTTTCAACAACCGTGGACGAATCAATTCACATGTAGGCATTTATTTGCAAAATGGCTGGTTTGTACATGCATCTACTGTGAATGGAGTTACGCTCAACAATCTTCATACATCGTACTACACCAGGCATTTCAGCAAAGGCGGTTCATTGAAGCAAGGCGAACTGAAAGAATTAATACTGCAAACCCGCGGAAGCCATGAAGAGTTGACTCTGTTAGAACCGTTGATACCCATTGGCATCCGGCATATTGAACCATCAGCGCAACACTGATTCATGTTCGGACGAGGGGTCAGAAATGGGACAGGCCATTGTTTTCGGATGTGTTGTCAAAGCGCTTCAAGTTGACAAACTTGGAGTACTCTTCAATATGGAATGTGAAAGAGGGTGGCGATGATGGTAATCACGCACAGAAATGCATTGATTATCCCCAGGTTAACTACAGAATCGTATTTGACGTGATTGCGTTTTTTGATCCAGCCCCATGTTTTGATCATCATGATCAGTGAAATGACAAATGTCAAGCCGACTATTAAGATCATCCATCCATAGATGCAGGTTGGTTTACAAATGTAAACAATTTGTGCTACAGCGTGCGATACATTTGTAGTTGTTTTAAATATAGGTGTGCGATGGAGCGTAACCGAATCGCCTATTTCGGTATTTTCGTAGAAAACAATGTCAGAAATAAAACGACATGAGTTTGTAAAAAGGTGATACTCGATCTGATTTAGATTATCCATTACCTGATAGAATTTGCTGGTCACAATTTCCTCCGTTGTTTCCGGGACTAAAAAATAGTCGACCCCGATAAGGATCGGAATAATTGTACCCAGAAACGCAAACATCTGCATATAATGCATCAAATACCTCGAAAAAGAGGCTGACCTGCGGGCATCTGCTTCGGCGCCTAATTTATGGCGGATACCATTAATGAACATATCTTAATCTTCAAACTCACTAAAACTTTAGTGTTACATTTTGATCGGTTCTCATACTCAAAACAAGAACATATTGTTGCAATCCGAATATAAAAACAACAAAAATATTAAAATTTATTAAACCAAACCCTTTGTGAGATGATAAAAATAAAAATAGTTTTCCGTTTTTATCCGGCATGAGATCAATCCGGTAATCACATATCCGCATGTAGAGACATGGCATGACGGCTACCGGTGAATTGTGTTCGATATATTACAGCTTTGCCGAAAGTCCGCTATCCGGTCATTTGATGCATACCGTTTGTTTTTTGACGTCGGGGGACCGGGCTTTCAGTTCTTCGTCGATATAGATGCGCATACCCGCGCCCTGCTGATATTTTGTCCCGTCCCTGTCGTACAGGACTGTGAGAAGGCGTCCTTTATATGGAACATTTTCCAGGCAGAAATAAGCCCATGCATCGGGAGGAATCAGCGGATTGACCGTAAGGGAATCGCCTTCCTGCGGACGGACGCCAATCAGTCCGGTGATGATCAGGTCGCAGAAAGTGGAATGATTGTAATCCTTTCCGCGTTCCCTGCCTCCCTTGCCGTCCGACCAGGTTCCGTTTTCCCATGTTTTCAGGCGGGTGCGTGCAATCCAGTCGCCGGTATGCGGGTTCAGGTTTTCGTCAATCCAGGGGACTGCAGATCCGTCTTCACGGGTCAGATGGTGCGAATGGGCGTAGCGTTTCAGGCAGTTGAAATAATCGGACTTTGTGCGCTCTGCCTCTTCGCGGTTCAGCCAGTTGGCAAGAGCCGTCAGGACAACAGACGTGGAAAAGGGCCAGGAAGGTCCGTTCCATTGACACTCGTGTCCTTCGCAGGATATCCGGAAATAAGGAGAACGCTGTTCCGTAGTCGTCGGTCCAAACGGAGCGTCGAAACCCAGCGTATCGGACAGCTGTTCCCAGGCTATCGAATAGTTGGACGGCGGCTGCAGCGCTTCGATATACCATGGCGTATAACCGTGCAGTTCGCGCACGCCGACTAACGAAAGCGTCTGTCCGGGATCGTCCACGCGCGGCGCTACTTTGTAGAATCCGGCTTCCGCGTCCCAGAGTTTGCCGTGCAGCAGATTCCGGATACGTTCCGCTTCCTGATGAAAATGTTCGGCGAGTTCCGGTTTCCCGGCACGGCGGGCGATAAGCGAAATGGCGTGCGCATCGGCAAACATGTAGCTCTGGATAGTCGCGCGATAGTGGTCGTCCCTCTTGAGTATTGCGCTTGCAGCAGATACTTCCATGCCGTCGTTGCCGTCGTGTTGCCAGAACAGTCCGTTCGGATCGCGGCGTTCTTTCTCCCATGCCTCATAATTGGCAATCAAATCTGGGAAAAACTCCAGGAGCAGCGAATCGCTGCTCCTCGCCAGATAATAACTGTACAGGGCATGGGCGACGGGAAAGCTGTAAGCCCGCAAACTTCCTCCGCCCCGAAGCCAGTACCGCGCGTAGCTGTCCAGATAATCGCCGGCATTGCGCAGCCAGCGTCCCTCGTTGTAATGATGCATGGCGGCACAGCTGATCCCGTTGTATTTTCCTGCCCAGCCGACCGGCGGCAAAAATTCCGAGATGATATATCCGTCGGGCGTTTGCCGGATGTGCTTGCGATAAGTCCACCAGCGGAAATAATATATCTCCTCCAGTTCCCTGTCGGGACATTCGAAGCGGGGGATGTTCGCCGAAAGAAATTTCGCCGCCCCGCTGTTCGGAATCAGTTGTGCATAGAGTTCGTTATCCGTTTCGTTAAACCGGCTTACATATTCTTCGATGCGCGACGCCGGAATGATTCCTTCTCCAGTCTGCCTGTTCTGCCCGTAAAGAGGCGATAAAAAAACACACATCCATAGAATTGAAAAAAGTCCTGTTGTCATGTTTCTATTTTCTATTCCTTATTTAAAAATTCAAATTCCTGTCATTAAATATTGCCAGACCTATCTGCTCCAGACTGCCGTTTCGTCCGTTATACCAGAGCATCCAGCGGTCTTTTTCCTGTATGGCAAAGGGTTTGTAGCAGGCGCTTGCGTCCCAGCCGCCGGGCGTCGGGAAAATAATCGGATTGCCTTCGTAGCGCGTCCAGTTATCAACGCCGTCGGGCGATTTTGCCATTCCGATTTGCGCCAGATGTTCGTCGTGGAAACCGATGTAGAACATCAGGTAATCCTTTTTGCGCTTGATAACCTGGCAAGCGGTTACTTTATGCTGTTCCCATTCGCGGGCAGGCTCGGCGGCAAAGACAGGATTGCCGCCGTATTTTTCCCAGTACAGACCGTCGCGACTGGTAGCGTAACCAATGGCGTTCGGCTCGTACTGTTCGCCGCCGGAGTACCACATCTTGAATATCCCTTCTTCTTCGTCCCAGTTCACGTGCGGACACATGAGGGCAACTTTTTCCCAGGGCAGTTCCGGCTTCAATACCGGTTCGGCGCTCCGGCGGGTGAAGTTTTTCCCGTCCATACTTGTAGCCTATCCGCGAGTGTCCGTCAGCCTGCCCCGTGTACCAGAGGTGATAAACGCCGTCTTTCTTCAGAATGGAAGGACGGTTCAAGTCTTTCTCCCACTCCGACTCTTCCAAAGGCGACAGGACGATTTCGGGATGCGTCCACTGTTTCCCGTCAGCGCTGATCGAAAGAGCGAGGCTTTTTTGAGGACGCCAGCTGCTGTACATTTTATATGCATCGCCTTCCTTCAGTATGGAAATATCGAATACCGTACCCAAATCGCCGCCGCCAAGGACGGGACTGTTTTCGTATTTCACCCAATTTGCGGGTTCTTTTCTGCTGCCGCATGACGCCGCCATCAGCGTCAGCGCAAGCAAAATAATAAAACGGCATTTGTTTGTCATGTATTTATTCATTATTGTTTCACGACGCAAAAATATGCTTTTTTCCGATTTGATACTTTTCCTTTTTTAAGGTACCTGAGTAGTTACATTGTTTTTAACATGATGCGATTTACAAATGTAACTTTATGCGAACGACAGTAAACTTATGGGATTTACAAAAGTAAACACATGATTCATATGACAATTCTTTAAGAACCCGTATCTAAAAAGATATATTATTTATATAATACAATTTATTAATAATCAGTTATTAAAAGCATGTTATTTATAGAAGTTGTTTAAATCATTAAGCCTTCGTGGATTACAATAGTATAAAAAGCATTTGAAATCTCGATTTATATAAGTTTAATATAATTATTATCAGTATTTTATTAGTAATTATATGAATTGTTACTTTAATTATTTATAACATCTAATGGATGTCCTGTTTCATCATCAAAAGCATTGAAAAAGCGACAGGCAATGGCACAGGGCAACGTCCTGTATGGAAAATGCACTCCATAAATTTAGTACTTTTCGGGCGTAAGCCTGTTATTCAATTAATGATATGTAGATATGATTATTTGTCCGAATTATATAATGTTACATTTGTAAATTCTGTAGACTACACTTGTGATTTGCCGTTAATTCACAAATGTGTATTTTTGTAGCTTAATTTAAATCCGGGTTGTTACATTTTTATCCTCTTAGTATGAAAGACCGATTATTAAAGATCATTACATCCGAAGGCCTCACCCCTTCCCTGCTGGCCGACGAAATGGGCTTGCAACGCTCTGGAATATCACACATATTATCCGGGCGTAACTATCCAAGCTTTGATTTTCTGCAAAAATTGCTGGCACGTTTCCCGAAACTGAATGCCGAGTGGCTCCTTCTGGGACAAGGCTCCATGTATAAATCCACTGTTGCGGATCTTCCCGACCTTTTTGCAGCGCCTGCGCCTGTTGAAAAAACATCTCCTCCTGCTATTACCGGAGAATCGAAAAAAATATCTCCCGGAGAAAGCGATAAAAGGAAAATGCCCGGGAATGAAGCGGAAATGCCGTCTCCAACAGTGCCTCAAAAAACAATCGAAAAAATGATCGTGCTCTACAGTGACAAAACTTTTGCAACCTATTACCCGGAGTGATCATCGGATAGAACACAGGAGAAGAAGCCCTGTTTTGTTTCGGAATTTTGATTGGCCGATACGCCGCGGCGATTTCGATGCATGGATTATGGGGATCGCCGTAATGTATCCCTTATCGAACATCATACCTCGCAAAGGCGCAGTACACCAACCCGAACAGCCCGCCCAGCCAAAGCAGTAACTGTACAATATCCATGCGGCTGTTGTACAGCAGCGCAGAAACGTCCGGCGACCGATAGGCGAACACAGGCACATCGGCGGGATCAAGCGCCGCCTTGGACATATACTCTTTGCAGCCATTCCATTGATCCCGCCAGATCAGGTGGCGGCTTTGGGGATCGGCGGCATCCCTGTCGACGATATAGTTGCGGTAAGCCGTTTGGTACGCTATGGCCTGCTGCTGGAAATTGCGGTAGCCGTAATAATTGTTGTCGGCAATGCGGTCGCCTGTCCAGCGGAAAACCGAGAAAGGCGATATTTTCGAAAGTGCAATACCCATATCCGTTTGCCGGAAAAGGCTGTTGCGGTATTCTTCCCATATTTCCCCGCGGATATTTTCCATTCGGTCGTGTTTGTTTTTCCATCGGTATACATCTTCCGAATGTTCTTCCCATTGGCGGCTCCAGACGCTTGACCAGCGTATGGTTTTATCATCGGCGTCTTTCAGGAGCGTTTCCTCGCGGAGATTCTGTTCGGTAATGCTGGGGACGGGCTGTAGCTTTCCCGCTATCAGCCAGCCGGTATTGGGGAGAATGACAACCAGCACGATCCAGACCAGCAAACATACGATGGAACTCACCGAGGCGCGCGGCGTCAGGATGGAGACAGCGAAAAACAGCAGGATGTTGATACCGGTAAACAGGAGGGTGATCAACAGAAAAACCGCTATCTTATAATAATCGGACGGGAGCAGCGTCATGTCGGCCGACAGCCGGATGATCAGCAGATGGGCGATAACGCCCACAATAACCGGCGCCAGCAGGATGCACCACAGCGCGAACAGCTTGCCCAGCAGTATTTTCCAACGCGGGACGGACGATGCAAGCATCAGTTGGAGCGTGCCCTGCTGTTTCTCGCCCGAAAAGGCGTTATAGGCAAAGCACAGGCACACGAAACTGAGGAAATACAGGATGATGCCGACCCAGTCCAACGCCACAAACGGACGTAAATACCGGTTGAAGGCGCTGTACGTTTGCGGGATGCTCATCCTGAAGTAGTCCATCTCCAAACCATCGGGCAAAGCGCTGTTGTGCGAAGCGATGAACGAGAGTTTGGACGGTTCTTTGCGGATATTGCGGGTGATGAACGGTAAATCGTTCAACCTGAACTTCAGGTACTCGTCAATCACTTCCCGGGGAACAGTGAACCCTCTTTGCAGGGCGTCGTCCACTTCCTTTTGCTTTTTGGAGATACCTGCATTGAGGTCTTGCCTGTCCTGTACCAAAGACTCCTCATATTCGCGCTGCATGCTATGGTAGCGTTTTTCGAATACCAGCCCGCCCACTACCATCAGCAGGGACAATACAATGCACGAAACGGACAGCCGCCTGTCGAGCAGCGCCATTTGCAATTCCTTGAAAAAAATATGCCGTATCATGAATATTTTAGATTTTTAAATTTTTACATCGCTCTCTGCGGTCCGGCATCCCGAAATCCGATTCCGGGGATGCCGTTTCACCGTTTTTGAAACCATCCCAAACCAGCCACAAACAACAGGACGTTCACACCCAGCAGCACGGGCAACCCGGCCGGAAAATCGAACTTTTCCGCGAAAGCGAAGACCGGCGCATCGGTCGTCGACAGGCGCGGATAGTTCTCCTGCTTTTCGAAATCGCCGTAAATCTCCCTTTCGGAGGCCGTGTAGTCATCCCAGCTGTCGCGCCACTGATCGCGGGGAAACAGCGTGAAAAACTTTTCGCCGAAAGCCTTCTTTCCCTCCAGATAATCGAACACCTGACCGCGAAAACGCCGCAGCTCGCCGCGCAGGTATTCGTCGCGATACTCAATGCCCGTGCCGGCCAGCGAAGCAAGCGACTGTTCATACAGCATATCGGGCAGGAAACATGTCAAGGACTGATGACTCCGCTGCTGTCCCAATTGCTTTTGCCGCATCCGGTCTTTCTGATCCTGTATCCCCTGCTGGTATTTCCAGAGGATGGGCCATAAACGTTCCCAGTTGGCAAGTTCGTTCTCGAGTACGCCCTTTTCGCTCATGCTGATGACGGCCTCCATCTCCGAACGGGTCAAAAGCCTCTGTTCCGGAATATTTGAGTCGAAATAACGGGCAAAAGGCAGATGCATCATATCCAGGCCGTGCCATTTTTTGAGCGACGAAAATTCCCGGACACATTCCTCTTCGATGTTTTTGATTTCGCGGACGGCAAGCCTGTTTTCGGCATCCAGCGGTCGATCGGCAAGCGTACCGATCAGGTTGGGGTAAATGAACGAAATGCCGATCCAGACGAGCACGCCCCAGAGCACGGAAGCGCCTGCATGCTGCGAACGCGCCGACACGGCCAGCCCCAGCGTCGCGAATACCGAAAGATAAAGGAACGAAGCCAGAAACGTCAGCCCCAGCCGCATCCAGAAGGCGCCGGCGGTTTCGACCATCGGGTGGACTGCGGCGAGGATGCCGGCGACAAAGAACAGGACGGACAGCGACAGCAACGCCGATATGCCGGTAGCGCAGAACTTGGCCAGGTAATACGCGAAGCCTTTCACCGAATTGGCAAAGATCAGGTGCCAGATGCGCGTTTCGCGTTCGCCCGGGATGATGCCGGCTGCCAGCAGGAGTACAAAGATGCTCAGTATCTTCACGATGCCCGAAATGTCCAGATTGGCAAACATCGCCAGAAAGGGATTGCGCCGCTGCGAAGTACTTTCGAGGTCGGGCAGGCGTACCGGCGAGATCATGGATTTGTTGCCGATGCTCTCGTCCACGCCGCGGTAGAAGATGGACATCGGATTGGGCGCAATCAGCACGGGAACGGCAAATTGCGAGTACGCCAGCGCCTCTTTCTGCTGCGCCTGTCCGGTACGCAGTTCTTCCCGGTACACGGCCTGCCGCTCGGCGAAGTCGTCCACCTGTATGTAACCGCAGATGAAGGCCGTGAGCAAAGCTACCGCCATCATCAGCACAAAGATGAATGATTTGCTCTGCTGCTGCAACTCGTGGACAAGCAAAATTTTGAAATTTTTCATGCGATTTCCTTTTGAAAATGGGAATTTTTACTCCGTTGAATACCGAATGCACGCTCTTCAAAACCTGTGGAACGCCCTTTCGGGAAAAGTGAATTTTCTTGAAGACGCAACGCTTTTCGCGAAAGCGCCGCAGGCTTCCGGGCAGGGCGTAATTTAACGTTTTTCATGGATCGTCTTATCTATACCGTTCATCGGCTGTCCCATGTATTCCAGGTATATCCTTTCGAGGTCTTCCTGTAGAAATTCCTTGCGGGAAAGCTGTTTCACCATGCGTCCCTCCTTCATGATCCCCACTTCGTCGGCTAATTCCTTGGCGCGGAAGATGTCGTGCGTACACATCAGGATGGCCTTTCCCGCCTTGCTTTGTTCCTTGAGGATATTTACCAGTTCGGCGGCAGCCTTGGGGTCGAGGCCCGAAGTAGGTTCGTCCAGCAGCATGTTATCGGCGTCCTTGGCCAGGGCGATGGCTAACCCAACCTTCTGGCGCATGCCTTTCGAGAAGGTTTTCAGTTTCTTCTCGAGCGCCTCGTCCTGCAACCCCACCTTGCGGAGCAGACAGTAGTAATCGGCTTTGGAGAGCCGGGTCTTTCCGCCGAGCTTGGCAAAGAAATCGAGGTTTTGCCGTGCGGTGAAATTTCCGTAAAGCATCACGTTTTCCGACAGGAACGATACGTGCTGCCTGGCTTCCAGCGGCTTCGCGGAAGCGTCGATACCGTTGACGGAAACCTTCCCCAGCGTGGGCGTAATGAAGTTGAGAAACAGGTTGATGGTCGTGGTTTTTCCGGCTCCGTTGGCGCCCAGCAGGAAGAAAATCCGCCCCGGTTGAATGTCGAGGTTCAGCGAATCGAGGGCCAGCCGGTTATCCTCGTATCTTTTGGTGAGTTGATGAGTTTGAAGCATATAATTGATTTTCGATTTTTTATTTTCGATGCATCGAACCTTCATTCGGGAGGATGCACGCGACATGTCATCCATGGGCAAACAGGATGCCGAAAAAGGATATTGTTGTATCCGAAGATGTTATATCGATTCCGGCGGATGGCAGCCTCCATTTTGGGTAAGTATCATGACACGGGTTGGGTAAAACCGTTACAAGCCGTATTTGCGCATTTTGTTGAAGAGTGTTTTCCGGCTGATTCCCAACATTTCGGCTGTTTCGGTTTTGTTGTAGCGTTGCTTTCGGAGGGCGTCCACAATGGCGTCGCGTTCCGGCTCCGTGTCCGCGTCTTTCCGGTACAGGCGCATCGGCAAGTGATCCGGTTGCAGTTTCCCGCTTTTGCATATAATCATGGCGCTTTGCACGGCATTTTCGAGGTCGCGGATATTTCCCGGCCACGCGTATGCGCACAGTTCGGCGAGCGCTTCCCTGGAACAGCCGGTCGTCCCGGTGCGCAACTGCGGGTTGTGCTTGCCGATGAAATGTTCCACCAGCGAGGGGATGTCCTCTTTCCTTTCCCTGAGTGGCGGGATGTGTACGGTGAAGATATTGAGCCGGTAGAAGAGGTCGAGCCGGAACGAGTTGTTTTGCACCCGCTCGTGCAGGTTGTTGTTGGTAGCCGATACCAGACGGATGTCCACCGGTATCTCTTTTTTTCCGCCCACGCGGGTAATCTTCTTATCCTCGAGTACGCGGAGCAGTTTCACCTGTGCATCTAACGGCAGTTCGCCCACCTCGTCGAGGAAAAGCGTTCCGCCGGCGGCCTGTTCGAACCTTCCGATCTTCAATTCCTTCGCATCGGTAAAGGCGCCCTTCTCGTGCCCGAATAGTTCGCTTTCCATCAGCTGCAAGGGGATGGCACCGCAGTTGAGCGTTACCAGCGGCCCTTTCCTGCGCGGACTGTTGAAATGTATTGCTTTGGCAAAAAGTTCCTTTCCGGTACCGCTTTCGCCGGTGAGGAGTACCGTAGCGTCCGTTTCGCAAACGCTTGCCGCGCGGTCGAGCGCTCTTTTCAGGGCGGGACTGTTTCCGATGATGCTGTGGAAGGAGAATTTTTCATTTACGGCATCGCGCAGGTTGGCCACTTCCGCCTGTAAGCGGTAGCGCTCGCCGGCGCGCTTCATCAGCAGGAGCATTTTGGCGTTGTCGAAGGGCTTTTCGACATAATCATAGGCACCCGACTTCATGGCTTCCACCGCCGAACCGACATCGCCGTGAGCGGTAATCATCACCGCTACCGTAGCCGGATAATATTTCCTGATTTGCTGCAAAGTCTTCAATCCGTCCATGCGCGGCATATTCTTGTCGAGCAGCGCTATTTCGGGACGGAACCGCTTCATGGCTTCCATGGCCTGCAAGCCGTCCCCGGCGGTTTCCACCTCGTACCCTTCGTCGGCAAACACGTTTTCCAGTATCAACCGGATATTTTCTTCATCATCAACAATTAATATTTTCATCTTATCTGATTAACTTGCGTTTTTTTGACCCTGACAGGCTGGATATCCATTTTTTTTAACTTACCGGCAAGCGGATCGTTACCTGCGCGCCGCCGCCGGGATGATTTCCGATCTCAATATTTCCCCGGTGACGCCGGATGATCCCGTAGGAAATAGACAGACCCAAGCCGGTTCCTTCTTCCCTGGTCGTGAAAAACGGATCGAACATCCGTTCCATATTTTCAGTGTCGAAACCTTGCCCGCTGTCGGTGACGGTAATCACGTAGAAATTTTTTCCCTCTGTCCGGTCTGTCTGTATATCCGCTCGAATCCGTCCCTCCCCGTCGATAGCGTCGACGGCGTTCAGCAGGATATTCATCAGCACCTGCTTGATCTGGTCGCGGTCGGCTACAACGGGCAGGCGCGGCGCACAAAAGTCTGTTTCGAAAACAATCTGCTTTTTCATCATCAGCATCAGGGTTTGATCCATCAGTTCCGCCAGGTCGAACTCGCTTTTTACGGGATCGTCTTGCCGCGAGAACGACAGCAGCCCCGTCAGGATCGCGTTGATACGGTCGACTTCGGCAAGCGCAGAATGAAGGATCGCCTGTTTTCTCGGCTCCCGCACATCCGTTTGGATGTATTGCATTGCGCTCTTGATACTGGTCAGCGGGTTACGTATCTCGTGCGCGGCTCCGGCAGCTAATTGCCCAATGAGCGCCAGGCGATCGGAACGAAAGATCTGCTGCAGGTGTTCGGTGCGCTCCTCGTGGTAAGTGATGTTTTCGATGGCTAATGCGGCATTGTCCAGCAGCACAAACAGTATGTCCAGGTCGTGCAGCCGGTGGGGCCGACGGTCGTCCCGCTCTCCCATCAGCACGATCCCTTTCAATTCGCTGCTTGCCTTGAGCGGACAGATCAGTTTACATCCTAATCCGTTGACCACATCGGCGTCATGCGTCGAGTAAATGCCGGCATATTCGGCTGTAAAGGATACCGGCAGGGGCTTCCCGTTCAATTGCAGCCACTTGATCAGCCCGTCTTCCGGCAACAGGTACAGCTCAGATTTTTCGGTATCAATCCGGTCATAGCGGGTTTTGTCGCTGTTTTCCCAGAAAAGGAAAATACCCTTTGCCGGGATCAGTTCATAAATGCGCGTCATGATCGAAGAAACCAGCAGGGTCTTGTCCTTGATGGTATGCAACGATTTATTGAAATCAAGGAATACCTGCCGGTAATCGTATCTTTTTACCGTTTTTGCTTTGAAGGGATGAGATGCGGACATAGGCTGTATTTCATGAAGAAAGGACAAATTTAATGCCTTATTTTAAATAATTGAAATGTAGATCATTATTTTGAACAGGGTAGGAGAGGGGCTGTCATTTGAGTAATGATATTACCCAAATTGAGTAAAATGGGTAAGCGTTGATCTGACAGGTTATTTATACCTTCGCACCCTGCGTTTTTCTGTAATAACTGCACCATTCGGTAAACCGGCAACTGCCGCATTTCGGGGCGCGGGCCGTGCATACGTACCGTCCGTGCAGGATCAGCCAGTGGTGTGCGATAGCGCGCAGGTCTTCGGGGATATACTTTGTGAGCTGTTTTTCCGCATCAAACGGATTTTTGGCGTTTTGCGTCAGCCCCAACCTGTCCGACACACGAAATACATGTGTATCGACAGCCAGTGTCGGCTGTTTGAATATGATTGAGGCAATTACATTTGCTGTCTTGCGACCTACGCCGGGTAACTTCATCAATTCGTCGACGGCGCCGGGCAACTCGCCGCTATAATCCCGGATCAGGGTTTGCGCCATGCCGATCAGGTGTTTCGTTTTACTGTTCGGATAGGAGCAGCTGCGTATCAGTTCGAATACGTCTTCCTGCGCGGCCCCGGCGAGCAATTCGACGGTAGGGAAACGCTTGAAGAATGGCGGAGTGATTATGTTCACGCGTTTGTCGGTGCATTGTGCCGAAAGAATCACAGCGACCAGCAGTTCGTAAGGACTGCGGTATTCCAGTTCGGTTTCGGCTACAGGCATGGTTTCCCGGAATTTTGCGAGCACCTGTTGAAACAGTTGTTTACGGGTCATTGAAATTTGTTTTAGAAGCACGCAAATAAAACATTTTTTTTCCGGACTTCAAAAAAATCATTCATCCGGGGGAGCCGGGTTATTCTCCGTGTTTTGCCTTGCCAAGGCTGGCTAATATGGTGCCAAAGGCGATTTTTTACGGGCAAAGCCATGAAAAGAATTAACCCACATTTCCGTATTAATTTCGTGTTATTGATTCCTGCCGACGGCGAGAAGTGATTTCCCGACGACAATGACCTCCTGCCGACGGCGAGAAGTGATTTCCTGACGACAATGACCTCCTGCCGGTGACGGGAAGAAATTTCCTGACGGCGACGATCTCCTGCCGACGGCAGGAACTTTTTTACCGGCGAGCAAAACCTTCCTGCCGGTAGCGGGAAGGTTTTGACCATAAGAAGAGTGAAGAAAGCCTGCTTCTGGCGCCATAATTTTGAAATTTGATTATTTTTCCGCTTCTTCGGCAAAACCTGGGAGGGGTACAATTCAAACTGTCGCATTGAGGGTTATAATGGGTTTTACGTGTCGTCGGATTTTCATTTTTCTTATTACCTTTGTCGTTCTGTTTCATCCATTAATAAAAATTATGGCACGTTATTTAGACCCCAAAACCGACCTGACCTTCAAGCGGATCTTTGGAGAA
>JAISCQ010000117.1 GCA_031265445.1 Bacteroidales bacterium | reverse complement strand
GGGTCGCGGGCAATATCAACCATCGGCGAGAAAGTCCAGTGCAGACCGTCGGCGCTGGCTTCGTCGGCAACGGCAGAGGCGATACGCTGAACAAGTTCCGTGTCCCAGGTGGAAGCAAGCCCAAGTGGAACGGGATAAATGGTACGGTGTCCGTGAATCACGTCATACCCGACAAGGAGAGGGATTTTCAGGCGCGTTTGCGTCAGTATCATGTCCTGCAACTTGCGTACTGCGTTGGGCGTCCAGAAGTTAAACACTCCGCCCACAAGACCGTCCTTGACTTTCTGTTCCACGTCTTCACTCATTCGCGGACCGGTAACGTCAAACCACATAGAGAGCAAATTCAGCTGTCCGATTTTTTCCTCCAGCGTCATTTGACTCATCAGATTGTTCACGAATTGGTCCATTTCCGTCTCTTTTGAGGATGGTCCGTTACAGGCTGCCATGCAGCCTATCATGCTTAGTATCAATAATATTCTTTTCAATTTACTAATTTATTTGTTCGCGTAAAAGTATATAAAATTTAAAATTGTAACAATTTAAAATTGCAGGTTCGGTAAACCTGCGAGGTATTGTTGTGTATGACACACTCATTGTTAGTGAGATTGCTTTGTTATGAAAAATGAATTTTTCATAGCGCCTCAAAAAAAGGAATAACCGGATAATTGTTGATAAATAATCTTTCAGGTTTGATGATGAACGTTTACTTTTGCAGGTTTCATCGTTAATCTGAAAATCGTGATCGATAAAAAATATGTTGAAACGCCGTTGATGAAGCAATATTACAGCATCAAGGGGAAACATCCCGATGCCATTTTGCTGTTCCGCGTGGGCGATTTTTACGAAACATTCGGCGAGGATGCCATACAAACGTCCAGGATATTGGGCATTACGCTCACACGGCGCGCCAACGGATCGGCATCGTTTGTAGAATTGGCCGGATTTCCCTACCATGCCTTGGATACCTACCTTCCCCGGCTGGTTCGTGCCGGACAGCGGGTAGCCATCTGTGAACAGTTGGAGGATCCGAAAACAGTCAAAACAGTGGTGAAACGCGGTATCACCGAACTGATCACGCCCGGCGTGGTGCTCAACGACCAGGTGTTGGAAAACAAGGAGAACAACTTCCTCGCCTGCATACATACGGAAAAAAGCGTCGCCGGCGTGGCTTTCCTTGATGTATCCACCGGCGAGTTCCTGGTGGCCGAAGGCACGGCCGAGTATATCGACAAACTGCTGAACGGCTTCAACCCGAAGGAAATATTGGTGGAACGCAGCAAACAAAACTGGTTCAAGGAAATATTCGGGACACGCTTTTATCTTTCGATCTTAGAGGATTGGGCTTTCGTGCCCGACACTTCCCTCGAAAAACTTCTGACGCATTTCAAGACCATGAACCTGAAAGGGTTCGGCATCGACAACAGGGACATTTCCGTTACCGCCGCAGGAGCCATCATGCAGTACCTGGACATTACCCGCCACGAACAGTTGGGGCACATCAACAAAATATCCCGCATCAGTGAGGAAACCTGCGTGTGGCTGGATAAATTCACGATCCGTAACCTGGAACTTTTATACTCGGCCAACGAAGGCGGGCACACGCTCTGCGAAGTGATCGACCGTACGCTTTCGCCAATGGGCGCCCGTTTGCTGAAACGCTGGATAGCGCTCCCGCTGAAAGAGATACGCCGTATCAACGAGCGGCTGGATGTAGCCGATTATTTCTGCCGAAACGAAGATATTACCAAATCGCTGGGCGAGCAAATCCGCCAGATAGGCGACGTGGAACGCATCATTGCCAGGATGGCCGCCACGCGAATCTCGCCGCGCGAATTGCTGCAACTGAAAAACGCGCTGGACGTCATCACCCCGGTGAAAGAACTGTGCAGCCGGACAGACAACGATTCGTTACGCGGATTTGCCGAACAGCTCAATCCCTGCACTTCCATACGCGAACGTATTACCCGCGAACTGACGGATGATCCGCCAAACGCCGTGAACAAAGGCAATGTGATTGCCGAAGGCGTGTCGGCGGAATTGGACGAATTGCGGCGTATCCAATATTCGGGAAAAGATTATCTTGTGGATCTGCAGCAGCGCGAAATAGAACGGACCGGTATTACCTCGCTTAAAGTTCACTTCAACAACGTGTTCGGATATTACATCGAGGTGCGCAACACGCATAAGGATAAGGTACCGCCCGAATGGATTCGGAAACAGACGCTGGTGAATGCCGAACGTTACATTACCGGGGAACTGAAAGAATACGAATCGAAGATATTGGGCGCCGAGGAAAAGATCCTTACCCTCGAAACGGAATTGTTTGCATCGCTGGTGGCGGCTGCATCGGTTTATATTCCGGCCATACAGCTCAACGCTTCGCTCATCGCCCGTATCGACTGCCTGCAATCATATGCCCGCGTAGCCATTGATAACAGATACGTGAAACCCGTGATCACCGATTCGGACAGTATCCGCATCGAACAGGGACGGCACCCGGTGATCGAAGTTTTCCTGCCGCCCGACAAGCCATTCGTAGCCAATGATGTATATCTGGACAGTACCGAACAGCAGATGATCGTGATCACCGGCCCCAACATGTCGGGCAAGTCGGCTTTGCTGCGACAAACGGCATTGATTGTACTGATGGCACAGATCGGATGCTTTGTGCCCGCCAAAAGCGCCGAGATTGGGTACGTGGACAAAATATTTACTCGTGTGGGCGCTTCGGACAATATTTCGCAGGGCGAGTCGACCTTTATGGTGGAAATGACCGAAGCAGCCAGCATCATGAACAACCTTTCGCCGCGCAGCCTGATCCTCCTGGATGAGATCGGCCGCGGAACAAGCACTTACGATGGTATTTCCATTGCCTGGGCGATGGCCGAATACATACACGAACATCCCGCGGCGAAGGCAAAGACCCTGTTTGCAACTCACTACCACGAACTGAACGAGATGGAGAATAGTTTCGCCCGCATCAAGAACTACAACGTATCCGTAAAGGAACTGGACGACAGGGTGATTTTCCTGCGGAAACTGGTACGCGGCGGAAGCGAGCACAGTTTCGGGATACATGTGGCTCAGATGGCCGGCATGCCCAAAAGCATCGTTTCGCGAGCCGGCGAGATACTGAAAGAACTGGAATCAAAATCGAGCGACGGGAACAGGGGGATTACAGCCAAGCCGGTAGCAGAGTTAAGCCAGAAACGTGAAGGTTACCAGTTGTCTATCTTCCAGTTGGACGATCCTGTACTGAAACAGATTCGCGACGAAATCAAAAAGACGGATATCAACAACATGACCCCAATGGAAGCGCTGCAAAAACTAAGCGATATTAAAAAATGGGTGGGATTGAAATGATCTAACCATTCACATATCCCCTTCCCAGCCTCTGATAAGAGCGAGTGGATTACACAATTTTGATCGGTCTGTGTATACGTGAATACTTTTATGTACATTTGTATCCATCATTTTCGGTGAAATATATTGAATACAATGATTGTTATCAATGACAGTTTTATGAAGCCTGTAATCGACAGGGCCAGCGCTTCGCCACGCAAGCGAATGAACTATAATTTCCATCCCCGATTGGACGATCCGCTCCAGCGGATGCTGAACTGTCTGCAACCGGGCACTTATATACAACCCCACAAGCACGAAAATCCGGATAAGTGCGAGGCATTTATCCTGCTGAAAGGCAAAGTGCTGGTAGTGGAATTCAATAACGACGGACAGATTGCCTCGCACGCACTGCTTGAAGCCGGCACAGGCGCCTGTGGCGCCGAAATCGCTCCCCGTGTATTCCATTGTATCATTGCCATGGCGCCGGATTCGGTGGTATATGAAGTCAAAAATGGCCCGTATACACCTCTGGATGATAAAAATTTTGCCTCCTGGGCGCCCAGGGAAGGAACGGAAGGATGCCAGGCATATATGGAGCAGTTAATGAAACAATTAACGTGATGATGCGCCGCTCCCCTTTCCACAGGAGCGTGCGTGACCGCAATCCCCCTGCGACGTTTCCCGTCCATGCGGTATTCCGTCACCTTGGATTTGCACTTTGTAAAATAAAAGTAATTTTGTGATGATAGGGACGACATATTGGTAGCCCTTTCAAGTGTAAATGATATATTTGCGGATGTAAATGGCGTTCCGACGCATGTAAATGGCATTCTGGCGCATGTAAATGGCGTTCTGGCTGCATGTAAATGACGTTCTGGCTCATGTAAATGGCATTCTGGCGCGTGTAAATGACGTTCTGGCGCATGTAAATGGCGTTCTGGTGCATGTAAATGGCATTCTGGCGGATGTAAATGGCGTTCTGGCTGCATGTAAATGGCGTTCTGGCGGATGTAAATGGTATTCTGGTGCATGTAAATGACATTCTGGCGCATGTAAATGAGACGAATGTTTTTGTAAATAATTCATCATTAGATATAGGGATGGCAGATCGGTAGAATATATTTCACTGCGGGGAAACCATATCAATAGAAAAACGTGCGCCGACCCACGGACAAAATAACATTGGAGTTGCTTTGCAGAAACCCCAATGTTATAACCTACGACTTGAACAGATGGGCAACTGATCTTACCCAATCCTTAAAACCCTCGTCACTGATGTCATCCAACAGGATATCAAGCTCCTCGGGATGACAGGTAATTTTTTGTACCTGTGTCATCCTTTCGGGTTCGGTTTTTTCGTACAGAACCGACAAAGCCAAAAGTTTGGCGTATTTTTCGTCCGGACTCATGGGATCAACTTTAGAAAAGGCGGTTGAACAGGTAGTTCAGTCCCACCAACAATATTGCCATGACTGCGGTGAAGATCAGGATAACCTTGAAATAACCGGCGTTTTTTCTTGAGTTACCTTCTTTTTCCATTGATTCGATATTATTTTCCATTGTGATTTGATTTTAATTTTTTGAATATAAACTGAATATAAAATATCCCGGTTTGCGTCAAATGGTTACTTCGTTTGCGAGCACGGCAGAAAATCATCACCGTGTACGGGCACAGAATGTAAAAATGAAACAAATGCCTTGCGGATGGCACACACATTTCATCCATCAGACCCCAACAGGCCTGACCGGACGGATGTGACCGGCAAAAATTAAAATCAAATACGGAGTACCCGGTCGAGTATATAAGCAGGTATGGTAGACAGCGGAAAAGTATCCCTCGCCGTTGGTTTTTGGATTGTTCCCGACTCGCTGTTGAAGCAAAATAACGACCATTTGAGTAATTTATGGAAATACAAAGCAACCCGGTGTTGTCCGAAATCATATTTGAAAGTGGGCGCCTGATAGATGCTGTTGGCAGTGATGCTTTCCTGCAAGCCAATCAATATCTGCTCTGTGATATGGTCGTTCTCGTGTACTTCCTTATTCAGCAAAGGAAGCTGGATCGAAAAAGACATGAAGATCACAAGCAGCAGATATGCCGCCAGCCTGAGCCTGTCGCTTTTATGGTATTTCTTATCTTGCATCATGAATGTGGCCGCAAATATAATCAACAGAAATTTTATTTCAAAATCGGTTAAGTTTTTTTGAGGCGTCCTGATTTTTATCTCATGCACTTGGACAACCCGAGTTTTTGATGTAATTTTGCAATCACATCAAAATCAATGATCATGTCAAAAAAAGAATCGGGCTATACCGAGTCGATCGAAGAAATCGAAGCGATATTGACAAAAATGGAAAACGGCGAAACCGATATTGACGATTTATCCGCCGAGATAAAACGTGCAGCAATGCTTTTGCAGGAGTGCAAAGAAAAACTTTTTCGGACAGAACAGGAAGTGCAAGAAATCATGAAGAACGAAGAATAATGGTTCCTGTCAACCTTATTTATGAAAGGACAGACAGTTATTCAATCATCATCAATCATCAATGTCGAATGGACGAAAAATTTGTGATTACCATCGGGCGGCAGTTGGGAAGCGGCGGAAAACAAGTCGGCGAAGAGCTGGCTGCACGGTTTGGTATTTTGTGTTACGATAAAGAACTGATACAGATAGCCTCGCGGGAAAGCGGCTTGGGCAGGGAGTTTTTCGAACAGGCCGACGAAAAGACACGTTTCAGTATCTTCGGAGGGTTGCTGGGGTTTCGCTCCACTTATGCGGACGAGGGTTATGCCAACAATTACCTGTGCAACGAGTATCTATTTAAGATACAAAGCGATGTAATCCACAAATTGGCCGACGAACAGTCCTGCATTTTTGTGGGCCGTTGCGCCGATTATATCTTGCGCGAACATCCGCGCTGTATCAATGTCTTTATCACCGCCGAGATGAAAGACCGTATCCGGCGCGTTAGCGACGACCGGCACATCAGCGACGAAAAAGCTAAGGAACTCATTGAACGGGCTGATAAGAAACGGGCAGGGTATTACAATTATTACAGCAACAAGACGTGGGGAATGGCCGCATCGTACCATATGTGCATCAATTCGTCGTTATTCGGTATTGAAGGTGCGGCTGACTTTATCCAAACATTTGTGAAGAAAAAATTGGAAAAAGGATCATAAGGTTTCCATTTTACATCCATAATGCCAGGATGTCTTATATATATATGGTGTTACCGTAAATGCCATCACCGTTTGCACCGGGAAATAACCAAGGATCTGTATTGTTTCATTAAAAATATTTAAATAATTGATTAAATATTTTATTTAATCGAGATAATGCACCATCTTTGCGCCATGGAAAAGATGAAAATGGGAAAGGGTATTTCCACCGAAGAGAAAATCAAGAAGGCAGCCCGGAAGATTTTCCGGCAAAAGGGTTACGCAAGTACCCGCACACGCGACATCGCCGAAGAAGCCGGTATTAACCTGGCTTTACTCAATTATTATTTCCGTAGCAAGGAAAAATTGTTCGAAATGGTCATGGCCGAAGGACTTAACCAGTTGTTTTCACTGGTTCGTGCGATCATGACCGAGGAAAACACAACCCTCCCGCAAAAAATCGATGCTCTTGCGGCGGCATACATTGATATGCTCCTGGAAAATCCGAATCTACCGATATTTGTACTGGGTGAAATACAGGCAAACCCTGAAAAGCTTGAGGCCAAGCTGGGGGTTAACCGAAAAATGATCACCGAATCGGGCGCATTTCACCAGTTGCATGCACAATTGCAGAAAACGGGGATGAATGATGTAAATCCTTTCCACATTATATTGAACATGCTGTCGATGACCCTCTTCCCTTTTATAGGAAAGCCGATGATTCAGCGGTTAACCGAAATGGATGACCATGCTTTCCGCAATTTTGTGAACGAACGCAAGATACTTATACCCATGTGGATCAAAAATATGTTGCAAATCAGAGAATAGAATCAACCGTTATTTTTCATCAATATGATCATGTCGATACAAAAACATGAAACAATCATCATCAAAATAAATCAATCGGTGATGATCTGTTGCATTCACGTTCTATCAGCGTTTCTTATTGCCGCACAACCCCTTTTTGCCCATCAGGGCCTCACTATCGAAGAATGTCAGCAGAAAGCGCGCGACAATTACCCCTTGATCCTGCAACACGACTACATCAACCTGTCGGAACAGTACACCATTTCGAACATCGGCAAACTGTGGCTTCCGCAGATAGCGTTTCAGGCACAGGCTGTTTACCAGTCGGATGTGGTGCATTTCCCGCTCAGCCTGCCGGGAGTGGATATCCCGACCATCGACAAAGACCAGTACCGCGCCGCCATTGATGTGTCGCAAACTCTTTGGGATGGCGGCGCCGCGCGCACACAAAGAAAAATCGTCGAAGCCGGCAATGAAGTCGACCGGCAGAACATGGAAGTGAACCTTTACACGCTCCGCGAACGCGTCAACCAGTTATTTTTCGGTATCCTTACCATCGACGAACAGTTGAAGCAACTGGATATTCTGGAAAAAGACCTCCAAACAAGCCTGAAATTAGCAGCCGCTTTCCTGCAGAACGGCGCCGCCATGCAGTCGGATGTGGATGCCGTGCAGGTGGAAATCCTCAATACCGGCCAGCAACGGATTGAGTTGACGTCCTTTCGCAAAGCGTATACGGCAATGCTCTCGATCATGACCGGCGAAACGCTGGACGACGTGCAATTGATCAAACCGGAAGAACTTGCCGTCAGCAGGCAGACTGACATTCTGCGCCCCGAAATGCAGCTCTTTTCGCGGCAGAACGATCTGTTCGACATCCGATCAGGCGGCATCAGGGCGCGCAACATGCCGCGTCTGTCGCTTTTTGTGCAGGGCGGCTACGGCAAACCGGGGCTGAACATGCTGTCGAACGGTTTCGAGTTTTTTGCAGCGGGCGGCGTGCGGCTCAACTGGAATTTCGGGAACCTGTATTCGTCGAAAAACGAACGCGGTTTGCTGGCCAACAACAAGAACATGGTAAATGTGCAGCGGGAAACATTTGTATTCAACACCAATCTGCAACTGACGCAGGCCTGGAACGAGATTCAAAAGGCAAGGGAACTGATGCAAAGCGACGATGAAATCATAAACTTGCGCCACCGCGTCAAAACGGCCGGCGAAAGCAAATATAAAAACGGCGTGTATACGGTAAATGACCTGGTGAAGGACATCAATGCCGAAAGCCGGTCGCGGCAAGCGAAGATATTACATGAAGTGCAGTATCTGATGCGTATATATCATTATATGGTGATTGCCGGAAAATAAAAAAATCGCAAAAATATTTTTATGAACAGACTTATTGTTTTAACAGGCATTGTTTTTATAGCCGTATCTTGTGGGGGTAAAAAGTCCAAACACGATGCCTCCGGAATTTTTGAAGCCACCGAGGTGATCATTTCCGCCGAAGCGTCGGGCAAAGTGGAAACGTTCCATCTGAAGGAAGGCGACCGCCTTACCGAAGGACAGCAGGTGGGTTATATCGACAGCGTCCAGCTATATCTCAAAAAAATGCAACTGCTGGCTGCACAGAAAGCTGTAGTTGCACGCCGGCCGGATATAACCCGACAGATTGCCGCGACTAAGGAACAAATCGATAAAGCCAGATTAGAAAAAGCCCGTGTGGAGAATCTTTTCAAAGACGGAGCTGCCACACAAAAACAGGCAGACGATGCCGATTCGCAGCTCCGCATATTGGAAAGCGCGCTGGACGCGCAAACGAATTCGTTATCGACTTCGGTGAACAGCCTGGACGAGGAAAGCGTAACGTACAACATTCAAATCGCGCAGGTAAACGACCAACTGGCCAAGTGTCGCATTGTCAATCCGGTGGAAGGCACTGTGCTGAGCAAATACGCCGAGGCGAAGGAAATTGTGGTTTCGGGAAAACCGCTTTATAAGATTGCCGATACGCGCAACATGTTTCTGCGGGCTTACGTGGTGTCGGGACAGTTGGAGAACGTCGGCGCGGGGCAGGACGCTACGGTGTTTGTCGCCCTCTCCGACGGCAGCAGCAGGAGTTATCCCGGTAAAGTAACCTGGATTTCGGACAAGGCAGAGTTCACGCCCAAAACCGTCCAGACGCGGGACGAACGCCAGAATCTCGTTTACGCCGTAAAAATAGAAGTCGCCAATACCGACGGGTTGATTAAAATCGGGACGTATGGCGATGTCGATTTTGCGAAAAGATAAGGTGATGTGTAAATGTTCATTCTATTAAATCGAAAATGATTTCCTGCCTGGGAATATCTAAAAAATACGTATCCGTTGAAGCTTTGAAAGACATCACTTTCGAAGTTCCGCAAGGCGAGATATTCGGGGTAATTGGGCCTGACGGCGCCGGTAAGACAACGCTGTTCCGGATCCTTACTACCCTGATGCTTGCCGACAGCGGTACAGCTACGGTCAATGGCCTCGACGTGGTAAAGGACTACAGGGAAATCCGCAACCATGTGGGCTACATGCCCGGACGGTTTTCGCTTTACCGGGATTTAACGGTGGAGGAAAACCTGAATTTCTTCGCCAAGGTATTTCATACCACTGTCAAGGAAAATTATGATCTGGTGAAGGATATTTACGTGCAGCTGGAACCGTTCCGCAAGCGCAGGGCAGATGCATTGTCCGGCGGGATGAAGCAAAAGCTGGCATTGAGTTGCGCCCTGATCCACAAGCCCGCGGCGCTGTTTCTCGACGAGCCGACCACGGGTGTCGATCCCGTATCGCGCAAAGAGTTCTGGGGCATGTTACAAAATCTCAAACGCCAGGGTATCACCATCCTTGTGTCGACGCCTTACATGGACGAGGCCGCCCTTTGCGACCGCATGGCATTGATCCGGAACGGAAGTTTCCTGGCAATCGATACGCCGGAAGGCATCACCGCGCAGTTCAGCAAGCCGTTATGGGCGGTACGGAGTAACCGGATGTCGAAGTTGCTCGCCGATCTGCGTGCCGGCGACGGCGTGGAAAGCTGTTTTGCTTTTGGCGACAGGCATCACGTGACGCTGAAACGTGAAGAGCCGGGGCGCTTGCGGGAGTATTTGGCAAATCAAGGGCATCAGGATGTCGAAATTGACCGGATTCAGCCGGGAATTGAAGACTGTTTTATCCGGTTGACCATGCCCTGACTTTGCAGCGTCCTGACCTGTCGGGCTGCGAACTTGCCGACAGGGGTCAAATAACTGTGATCCGTCAAAAAAATCAAAAACCAAAGATGAAAAAGGCCATTGAAGTAGAGAACCTCACCAAACGCTTCGGCAGTTTTACCGCCGTCAACGCCATTTCGTTCGATGTGGCACAGGGAGAGATATTCGGATTCCTTGGGGCCAACGGCGCAGGCAAAACCACCGCCATGCGCATGTTGTGCGGGTTAAGCAGGCCAACATCGGGCAAAGGCGCCGTGGCGGGGTTCGACATGATCCGACAGCCGGAAGAGATCAAACGACATATCGGCTATATGAGCCAGCGCTTTTCGCTATACGAAGACCTGGCAGTGTGGGAGAATATCCGCCTGTTTGCCGGGATTTACGGCGTTCCCGAAAAGGAAATTGCGCCCCGTACCGACGGGATGCTTGCCCGTATCGGTTTCGAGAGCGGACGTAATACCCGCGTGAAGGAATTGCCGTTGGGCTGGAAGCAAAAACTTTCCTTTGCCGTGGCCATTTTTCACGAACCGAAAATCGTCTTCCTGGATGAGCCGACCGGCGGCGTCGACCCGCTTACCCGCCGCCGTTTCTGGGAGATGATCTACGATGCTGCCGACCGGGGTATTTCGGTGTTTGTGACCACACATTACATGGACGAGGCCGAGTACTGCAACCGCGTGTCCATCATGGTCGACGGACGTATCGATGCATTGGATACGCCGAAAAACCTGAAACAGCAATTCGGCGTCCGGAGCATGGACGAGGTTTTCCACCGGCTGGCGCGGGAAAATGCTTTAACGTCAAACGCAAATTAATGATGTTTTTATCATTTGTCAAAAAAGAGTTTCTCCATATTTTCCGCGATCCGCGTACTATGTTGATTACATTGGGGATGCCTGTGGCGCAGATCATCCTTTTCGGATTTGCCATTACCACTGAGGTGAAAAATGTGCGCATGGCCGTGTTCGACCCGTCGCACGACATTTCCACCCAACGCATCATCAGCCGGATGCAGGCAAGCGAATATTTCGATATGACGCAGGTTCTGCACACTGCCGACGATATCAACAGCGCCTTCAATAAGGGTAAAGCCGAACTGGTAGCGGTATTTTCCGACCGTTTCGATGAAAACCTGCTTCGTGCCGGCAAAGCATCCGTACAGCTGATCGCCGATGCCACCGACCCCAATCAAGCCGCGATGCTTACTGCTTACGCCTCGAATATCATCGCAGATTACCGGCAGGAATTGTTGCGTGAACACCGGATTCCATTCCTGATCGAACCTGAGATACAGATGCTTTATAACCCGCAGATGAAATCGGCATACAACTTTGTGCCGGGCGTGATGGGCCTTATTCTGACGCTGATCTGCGCCATGATGACCTCCATTGCCATCGTCCGCGAAAAGGAGGTGGGTACAATGGAAGCGCTGCTGGTGTCGCCCCTCCGTCCGGTATGGATCATCCTGGCTAAGGTAGCGCCGTATTTCACGTTGTCCATCGTGAATATCATCAGCATATTGTTGTTATCGGTGTTTGTCCTGGATGTTCCCGTATCGGGAAGCATGTTTTGGTTGGCCGTAGTTGCATTGATGTTCATCATTGTAGCGCTGTTGCTGGGAATCGTTATTTCGTCGGTGGCCACCACGCAGGTTACAGCCATGCTGGCGTCGGGTATGCTGCTGATGATGCCGGTGCTGTTGCTTTCGGGAATGATCTTCCCGATCGAGAACATGCCCGTCATCCTGCAATGGATTTCGAACATCATTCCTGCGCGATGGTTTATCACAGCTGTACGCAAAGTGATGATCGAAGGCTTGGGCGTGTCGTACGTGGCGAAGGAATTGGCAATACTTGCGGGTATGGCGGTTTTCCTGATTGCGGTAAGCGTGAAGACGTTTAAAATACGGTTGTCATAATGAAGCGTGAAAAATTCGTGATGCTTCGCGGACTAAAATCAGTAGATCATGTTACGTTTTTTAATTGAAAAAGAGTTCAAGCAAATCATCAGGCATCCGTTCATACCCAAGCTGATATTCGTCTTTCCGTGTATGGTGATGCTGGTATTCCCGTGGGCGGCCACTTTCGAGATCAGGGATGTGAACTTGAGTATCGTGGATAGCGACCGCAGCACATACTCCACACGATTAGCACAGAAGATCGTTTCGTCAGGCTATTTCCGCCTTACCGATGTGTCGAGCACCTATCCCGAAGCATTGCAAAGCATCGAAAACCATATTTCCGACCTGGTATTGACCATTGGTCAAGGTTTTGAACGCGACCTCGTACGCGAAGGCTCCGCCAAACTGATGATCGCAGCCAATTCGGTGAACGGAACCAAGAGTGGCATGGGTTCGTCATACCTATCAGCCATTATCCGCGATTTTGCCGACGATCTGCGCAGCGAACAGGGGCAGATGCAAGGCGCCGAAGCAGTTCCCGTGATTCATATAGCGCCGCAATATCGGTTTAATCCGCATCTCGACTATAAGGTATACATGGCGCCCGCCCTGATGGTGATCCTGCTCACGCTGCTTTGCGGATTCCTGCCGGCGCTCAGTATCGTCAGCGAAAAGGAAGCGGGAACCATCGAACAGATGAATGTAACGCCCGTGAGTAAATTCCGATTTATCCTTGCCAAGCTCATTCCGTGCTGGCTGATCGGTTTTGTAGCGCTTTCGCTGTCGTTTGGCCTGGCCGCACTGATCTACCATCTGTTTCCGGCAGGCAGCCTGCTCACCATCTATTGCTTTGCAAGTATCTTTGTACTGGTCGTTTCCGGTTTCGGGCTGGTAGTATCCAACTATTCGGCTACGATGCAGCAGGCCATGTTTGTCATGATGTTCTTCCTGATCCTCTTTATCCTGATGAGCGGTCTGTTCACGCCTGTCCGCAGTATGCCCGCATGGGCGCAGACTATTACCGCCATCAACCCGCTGAGGTATTTTATCGAAATGATGCGCATGGTATACCTGAAAGGCAGCGCTCTTGCCGATATGGGATTCCAGATGATCGCATTAGCCGTATTTGCCGTGTTTTTCAACCTTTGGGCTGTATTCAGCTACAAAAAGACGAATTAAAAGGCCCGCACATTCCGGTGCAGGAGGTCTGCACATTCCGATGCAGGAGGTCTGCACATCCCGGTGCAGGAGGTCTGGGCGCCTCGGTGCAGGAAGTCTGGGCGCCTCGGCTCCCTGTGCGGACAGACTGCCTCCCTCCTGCATATATACGGGTACAGGTGCAATAATGCTTTTTTGACCCGGGTGATACTTCATGAGTGGATTTTATTCTTTATATCATCGTATCCTGGCGGCTGAAAAAATTGGATCAAAAAAAAATCTTCCTAAAAACTATTGTAAATCAAAAAAAGTGAATTACTTTTGCGGGTCGAAAAAGAAGTACGTGAACATAATTGAACCGAAAGGAATTGAGTTAAAAAGAAGTAAGTAAAAATAATAGTAAGAATAAAGATGTATTTGACCGCCGAAAAGAAGCAGGAAATATTCACGCAATACGGTAAAGATGTGAACAACACCGGTTCGTCCGAATCGCAGGTTGCATTGTTTTCATACCGTATCAACCATTTGACCGAACATCTGAAAGAAAACCGGAAGGATTTCGGGACGCAGAAAGCATTGTTGAAACTTGTAGGTAAAAGACGGAGATTGCTCGATTATCTGAAAGAAAGAGACATCAATCGTTACCGCGAAATCATCAAGGATCTGAATATCCGTAAGTAAAAACATAAGGCGCTCACAATGAAGGCAATTTTCCGATTGCCTTTTTTTGCATTTTTATCACAGTGTCCTTAAACAACAAATCCGTTTAATTTTAAATCAATGAATGTTATCCAGAAAGAAATAGAACTGGGCAATGGCGAGAAAATTATCCTCGAAACGGGAAAATTAGCCAAACAGGCCGACGGCGCGGTCGTTTTACGTCAGGGTAAAACGATGTTGCTGGCAACGGTTGTTTCAGCCAAAGAAGCCAGGGAAGATGTCGATTTCATGCCATTGCAGGTCGAATACAAAGAGAAGTATGCAGCATCGGGGCGTTTCCCCGGTGGTTTCCTCAAACGCGAAACCCGTCCGGGCGATTACGAAATATTGGTATCCCGTTTGGTCGATCGCGCTCTGCGTCCGCTTTTCCCCGACGATTACCACGCCGAAACATTTGTGACGATCACCCTGATTTCGGCCGACAGGAATATCAAACCCGATGCATTGGCCGGTTTGGCCGCATCGGCTGCTTTGGCCGTCTCGGACGTGCCGTTCGGCGGCCCCATCTCCGAAGTGCGCGTTGCACGTATCGACGGCAAGATGATGATCAACCCTACATTTGAAGAAGTCGAAAAGGCTGATTTAGACATCATCGTAGCTGCCACCTGTGACAATATCATGATGGTGGAAGGCGAAATGAAAGAAGTGTCGGAAGACGACCTGCTCGAAGCCTTGAAATTTGCGCACGAAGAAATTAAGAAACACTGCAAGGCGCAGATGGAACTGTGCGAGATGGTGGGCAAAACCGTAAAACGCACGTATTGCCACGAAGTGAACGACGACGAACTGCGCGCAGCAATCCGTACTGCCACTTACGATAAGACGTACGAAGTGGCCAAGTCGCAAAAGCCCAAACATGAACGTTCCGACGCTTTTGAAGCCATCGCTGACGAATTTCTCGAAACCATTCCCGAAGAGCAGCGCGAAGAAAAGAAACCGCTGGTGGCCCGCTATTACCACGATGTGGAAAAAGAAGCCATGCGCCGGATGATCCTGGACGAGGGCGTACGCCTGGACGGCCGCAGCACTACGCAGATTCGTCCGATATGGTGTGAAGTGGACTATCTGCCTGCAGCACACGGATCGGCGCTGTTCACCCGCGGCGAGACGCAATCGCTGACCACCGTTACCCTCGGCACCAAGATGGACGAGAAAATGGTAGACGAGGTGCTGGTACAGGGAACCGAAAAATTTGTATTGCATTATAATTTCCCGCCGTTCTCGACCGGAGAAGCCAAGGCATCGCGCGGCATCTCGCGTCGCGAAATCGGTCACGGTAACCTGGCCTTCCGCGCTTTGAAAGGCATGGTGCCTACAGGCGAGGAAAATCCGTACGCCGTACGCGTAGTCTCCGACATCCTCGAATCCAACGGATCGTCGTCGATGGCTACCGTTTGTGCCGGTACGCTGGCATTAATGGATGCAGGCGTGAAATTGAAAAAGCCCGTATCGGGTATTGCCATGGGGCTGATCTCGGAACCGGGCAAATTCGCCATCCTGTCGGACATACTGGGCGACGAAGACCATCTGGGCGATATGGACTTCAAGGTTACCGGAACGAAAGACGGCATCACCGCTACACAGATGGACATCAAAGTGGACGGGCTGTCATACGAAGTACTGGCTAAAGCGCTGGCGCAAGCCAGGGAAGGCCGTATGCACATCCTCGGCAAAATCACCGAAACGATGGCTGAACCCCGCGCCGACTACAAACCGCATACCCCGCGCATTGTCCAGATCACGATACCGAAAGAGTTCATCGGCGCTGTAATCGGCACCGGTGGAAAAGTAATCCAGGAGATACAAGCCGTTACCGGCGCTACCATTGTTATCGAGGAAGTGGACAACAAGGGCGTGGTGGACGTTTTCGCCGAAAACCGCGATTCGATCGATGCGGCCCTGAAATGGATCAACAGCATCATCGAACTTCCTGAAGTTGGCAAGGTATATCACGGCAAGGTAAAATCGATCGTTGCATTCGGCGCTTTCGTGGAAATACTTCCCGGAAAGGAAGGCCTGCTGCACATCTCGGAAGTAGACTGGAAACGCCTCGAAAACCTGGACGGTATTTTGAAAGACGGCGACGAAGTTGATGTAGTATTGCTCGAAATCGACCAGAAAACGGGAAAACTCCGCTTATCGCGCAAAGCTTTGCTGGAAAAGCCCGAAGGGTACGTGGAACGTCCTCAAAGGGAACGCAGCGATCGCGGCGACAGAGGAGGTGATCGCCATCATGGAGATCGTGGCGACCGGCGCGACAGACGCAGGTAAACAGTTGCGTATTGACTCCACATGCATATAAGCAAAGAGGCTGCCGGAAATTTCCGGCAGCCTCTTGCTTATATGCACGCTTTGTTGTGTATCGGGTAATTTCGAAATCACATTCCTCTCAAAGGGAAACCGCCCCCAGCCGTAGCTTGGAAGCGGTTTATATAGAGATTTTGGATGCATGCAGTTGATCAATAGTTACAATTTCTGTGTTAGGAATTGTACTACATACATAATAACAAGCGGATGATCAAAATTGTTTGCCGGATGATGAATATTCTGCGAAATTCATCATTCATCAAACTGTCAGCCAAAAACTTACACGACCGTCCACAAGTTGATGGAACGCAGGGCGATATAAATCTACGAAACAATACATAACATTAGAAATTAAAGAATTGATAAAAAAGGTTTACCTGTCTTCATGTCAATGGACAAAAAATCCTCTCAAGAGATTTTTCCCATCTCTCAAGAGATTTTTTCCATCTCTTGAGGAATGAACTTCATCTCTCGAGAGACGGACTCCATCTCTCGAGAGACGGGTTTGATCTCTTGAGAGATTTTTGTCGTATCTCTCAAGAGACAGGGTTCATCTCTCAAGAGACGGATTTCATTTCTTGAGAGACGGGTTTCATCTCTTGAGAGATTTTTTTCATCTCCTGAGAGATTTTTTTGATCTCTTGAGAGATTTCCGGTAAATTTTCCGTACCGGGCTGCATTTTTTCCTTTTCCGGATGAAATACCGCAGCGGCGCTTTCTATTTTTTCCGTGCGGAAATCCGTTCCGTGCGATGTATCCGGCAGTCATTTTCGCCTGCGGGGAATGGCAGCGCGCAAAAGGTTCAAATGAAATTCGGTTGATGTAATAAATATGTGTTATATTTGCAGCAATAATATTCGCTTGACCTAACAGATAATGGATAAAAAAAAAATTGATTTAGAACAGGCAGTGGTAAAGTTTGCAGGCGACTCGGGAGATGGAATGCAACTGGCAGGGACACTGTTTTCGGAAGCAGCAGCCAAAACGGGCAACGATTTGGCCACCTTCCCCGATTACCCGGCTGAAATACGCGCCCCGCAAAATACGGTAGCCGGCGTTTCAGGATTTCAGGTACATATTGGTAAAAACAGGATACACACATCGGGCGATCATTTCGATGTATTGGTTGCCATGAATCCTGCATCACTCAAAGCAAACCTGAATTTAGCCAAACGCGGGGCAACCATCGTAGTGAATGCAGATGCATTCGACGACAATGCGCTGAAAAAAGCCGGGTATGAAACCAATCCTCTGGAAGACAGTTCCCTGGAATCGTACCAGCTCATCAGGGCGCCCATTAGCGTCATGACCCGCGAAGTATTGAGCGATACCGATGCCGACACAAAAACCAGAGACAAGTGCCGTAACATGTTTGCGTTGGGAATTGTATTATATCTGCTCAACAAAGGTTTGGAATCGACCTTTGAATATCTCGACAACAAGTTCAAAAAGAAACAGCAGATGGCTGCCTGTAACAAGCTGGCGCTCGAAGCCGGATATAGCTACGCGTACCATACCGAAGCCGTCCGTTCGACCATACAGGTGGCCCCGGCCAGACTCGAAAAAGGGAAGTACCGCAATGCCATCGGCAATGCGCTGACAGCTTGGGGCTTTATGGCTGCCGCCGAACGTTCGGGGCGCCCACTGTTCCTTGGATCGTATCCCATCACGCCGGCCACCGATATACTGATCGAATTGGCCAAATACAAATCACTGGGTGTAAAAACATTCCAGGCCGAAGACGAAATTGCAGGCATCTGTTCGGCTATCGGGGCCAGCTATACGGGCGCGCTGGCTGTTACCACCACCTCAGGCCCCGGCTTCTCGCTGAAAAGCGAAGCAATAGGATTGGCTGTGATCACAGAATTGCCATTGGTAATCGTGAATGTGCAGCGTAGTGGCCCGTCGACCGGAATGCCCACAAAATCGGAACAAAGCGACCTTTACCAGGCGTTGTTCGGACGCAATGGCGAATGTCCGTGCATTGTGCTGGCAGCCGCGTCGCCATCCGACTGTTTCCATATGGCCTACGAAGCGGCAAAGCTCAGCATGGAGCACATGACGCCGGTCATCCTGCTCACCGACGGATATATCGGCAACGGGTCGCAATTATTCAAACTGCCGGTGGTAAAAGACCTGCCCGAAATCCATCCTCCGATTGCCCGGGCCAACGATACGGAATATAAACCGTATCGCCGGAATCCGGAAACCCTGGCGCGACAATGGGCCTTACCCGGAACGCCGGGTCTGCTCCACCGCGTGGGCGGCCTGGAAAAAACCGACGGAGCCGGCTCTGTGTCAACCGATGGCCTTAACCACGAAAAAATGGTGCATTTGCGTCATGAAAAAGTACAGCGCGTGGCCAATTACCTTCCCCCGCAGGAAGTGGAAGGCGACCCGGAAGGCGATACGCTGGTGGTCAGCTGGGGCGGGACATACGGGTTCGTCCATGCCGCCGTCAGCTATGTGCGCAGTCTGGGAGAGACCGTAGGGCATGCACATTTCAGATATATCATGCCTTTACCGCTCAACACGGGCGAACTTCTGGGCAAGTACGGAAAAATACTCGTATGCGAGCTCAATGGCGGACAGTTCGTGAACTACCTGCGCATGACGCATCCACAATATACCTGCCGGCAATACAGCAAGGTGCAGGGGCAGCCGTTTCTTGTGGAAGAGCTGGTGGAAGCAATACAGGGGATCAAGGATCATTAAATCCGCGTTTCGATGAATTGGGATTCGCTTCTTTCGGCTAAACGTTTCGGCAGCGCCAGTTCGGTGCCCGAGAATCAAATGATGGCGCGGTCGCAGTTCCAGCGCGATTACGACCGTATTATCTTTTCATCGCCATTCCGTCGGTTGCAGAACAAGACGCAGGTATTCCCCTTGCCGGGAAGTGTTTTTGTGCACAACCGGCTGACTCACAGTCTCGAAGTGGCAAGCGTGGGGCGGTCGCTGGGTAACGCGCTGGCAATGGAACTGGAGAAACGGGAAGGATCGGCTGCTTCCGATTTGTTTTCGATGCTCGGGGCTATCGTAGCGGCTGCCTGTCTGGCCCACGACATGGGTAACCCGCCGTTCGGACATTCGGGCGAAAAGGCTATTTCGCGTTACTTCGCCGAAGGTAAAGGAACAGCGGTCAAGGATCTGGTTTCGGCCAACGAATGGAGCGACCTGACTCATTTCGAAGGGAATGCCAATGCACTTCGCGTGCTGACACACCGGTTCAATGGCAGGCGCAAAGGCGGATTTGCCCTTACCTGTGCGACACTGGCCTCGCTCGTGAAATATCCATACGGTTCGGAGGCTGCTACCGGTGAAAAACATAAATACGGCTACTTTGTGTCGGAGCGCGAAACATTCGAAGAAATCGCCCGTGAGCAAGGAATCATTCGCCTGTCGGACAATCCTGTACGTTACTGCCGGCACCCTTTGGTGTACCTGGTGGAAGCCGCCGACGACATTACTTACCAGGTGATGGACGTGGAAGACGCACACAAGTTAAATATCCTGTCGACTGTCGAAACGAAGGAGATACTGACGGCTTTCTGGGGCGGTGATTCGGAAGAAAGCCGGGCATTCCACTCCAACGCCCAAAAGATACTGGCAACCGTTACCGATCCCAACGAACAGATCTCGTACCTGCGCGCTGTGCTGATCAATAAATTGACAGGCGAATGTATTGCCGTATTTATGGCGCATTACGACGAAATTATGAGTGGCCGGTACACCTCATCGTTGACCGGCTCATTAGAGGGAACCTCGGCAACCGCCATGAACCATTGCAGCACGATGTCCGTCCGGCGGATTTATAACCACCCGTCGGTTGTAGAAGTAGAGCTGGCCGGATACCGGATTCTGGGCGCCTTACTCGACGAGTTTATCGATGCGGCGCTGAATCCGAAATCGCATTACGCACAGAAAATGCTTGCATTGTTGCCCGGCCAGTTCACTTGCTCAGACTCATCCGCCTATACCCGCATACAGTCGGTTCTCGATTTTGTGTCAGGGATGACCGATTTATATGCATTGGAACTTTATCGGAAAATACATGGGATGCAGATCAGTTACCAGTAGAATTTCATAGGTTCTATAACGTTTTGTGTGGTGGCATCTCAAATAAATTAATACTATTGTGCCGTAATTTGTTATTGATGATGAATACAGTAAGAAAACTGCCCATCGGCGTACAGGACTTTGAGAAATTGCGTAAAGAAAATTGCCTTTATGTAGATAAAACGCAGTATGTTTATCAATTGGCTCAAACAGTCAGTCCCTAATTGCCGGACTGGAAAAGGAATGGACGCCATATCCTGTTATTTATCTTGATTTCAACAAATCCGAATACAGCGATGTGCAAACACTTGAAATCGTGCTCGACGCCATGCTGGAAAAGTATGAGAACGAATACGGCATGCAGAATATTGCAGCAAAACCGTCTATCCGTTTTGACAGCCTGATTGCGGAGATACACAAAAAAACAGGGAAAAAAGTGGGTCTATCATTGACTTTTCCAACTTTGCCTCCAATCTTTGGGACAGTGTCCCAAGAATTTGTTCGGGCAAATGCAGCGATTTTTGAGACAGTGTCCCAAGAAACTGCGGATATATGAT
>JAISCQ010000107.1 GCA_031265445.1 Bacteroidales bacterium | reverse complement strand
TTACTGAGCGCAAGATTCCGCTCCGGGATTTCCCACGTTAGAAGATCTTCCGAAGTATATACGCGAATACCGTCCGCTCCGGAAGTGCCGTATGCATAATACACGCCCTCATACAGCATAATGAAAGGATCCCCGAAAAAGACAGGCGAATCCTCCGATAATCCATGAAGCCGGGAACCGCCACTCGCAGGCGCTGCAAAAAGGTTGAAAACAACCGTAAAAATCAAAATAAAAATCTGTTTCATCTGTATATAATTTGTTCGAGACTAAAATATTGATAACCATACGGAGGCAAAGATAAAAAATCTATCGTAACTTTGTTCGCTTATTATAAACTTCCATCCGATGACTTACAAAGCCGAAGAAATACTCGGCATCACGCCTTACGTGAAGCAAATGGCCTTGCTGCTGAATATGGGGCTTTCCCGAAACGGCAGAGCGTTACCGGTTTCCGGTATTCAATTTGATATTTTGTGTGTGCACGATGTAAAAACTGTTGCTTCGTGTGCAGCGGTTACGAAAATAAAAATAACTCCTTTGTCCCAATTTTGTTAAAGAAGAACCGATGAAAAAGACAGTTGTTTCTTTATTATTGACAGCTCCGTTGGTCTGTCCTTGCCCGGATGCACTGGCCAAGGCCCCTAATATTGTGGTTTTCCTTGCCGACGATGCGGGAATGGATTTTGGCTGCTATGGTAACAAAGGCATCAAGACGCCTAATATAGACCGCCTGGCTACACTTGGCGTCAAGTTTGAACATGCTTTCCTGACTTCACCGCAGTCAAGCCCTTCGCGAACCTCCATGCTCACGGGAAAATTTGCGCATACCATTGGAACCGAAGACCTTCATGCGCCGCTTGATACATCGGTTGCCATGCTGCCCGAATACCTCCGTAAAGCCGGGTATACTGCCGCGTATGCTTTAAAAACGCATTGGGGCGATCAGAACAACAGGAAGTTCAACACGTCTATCAAAGGCGGCTACCAACCCAACCAGGGCGGCCTGACCGAGGATTTTTTCAACAATTACGCTTCTTTTATCGAAAGGAACAAAACAAATCCCTTTTTCCTTTGGGTGGGATTTATGGATCCGCACCGTCCTTACAACAAGGCTGCCACTCCACAGGTCAACCGTCCACAGGATACAGCGGTACCGGCTTACCTGGTCGACGACCCGGAAACGCGTGATGACCTGGCTGATTATTACAATGAGATTTCAAGGATGGACAGCGATATGGGACGCATGATTGAAGTCCTTGAACGGAAAGGATTGATGGATAACACTGTTATTATTTTCCTGAGTGATAACGGGATGCCATTTCCAAGGGCAAAAGGTACCCTGTACGATTCGGGAATACAAACGCCGCTGATTGTTTACTGGAAAAACAACGCCCCGAAAGGCGCCGTTCACAGCAATGGGCTGGCGAGTACCATCGACCTTGCTCCTACCATCCTCGACATGGCCGGGATAAGCGCTCCGTCCGACATGTACGGCGCATCCATGCTGCCGCTCATCAAACATCCCGGACAAAGGGGGCGCGATTACATTTTTGCGGAACGTAACTGGCACAATTGCGACGAGTATATACGATGCGTCCGTTCCGAACGGTACAAGGTGATCTACAACGCCTATTACGAATTGCCCCATGGCACAGCCTACGACCTCAGCACCAGTCCAAGCTGGTATTCGCTGAAGCGTTTGCAGCGCGAAGGGTTACTTCAACCACAGCAAAAGCAGGTATTTACATCGCCCCGTGCAATGCTTGAGGTGTATGATCTGGAAAATGACCCTGGCGAATTGGACAATGCAGGAGACTTGCCTCAACATCGGGCCGAGGCGGAAAAATTGATCCGTCTCATGGTTCACTGGCAGGAAAAAACGGGAGACCATCCGTATTGGAAACGCCGCAGGCCCGACCAAACCGACAGGATGACCGGCCTGAAATATCTTCCGGGACAGCCGGAGATGATCGATGATTGACATTCCGCATGACTTTTTATTGCGGAACATTATCCGGTTCGGTAAAAGGAGCTTTGCCCGGTAATATCGTGGAAGAATCGGAAGATATAATTTAACCGAAAGGGAATCGGATCATCGGAAAGGCACACCGAAGGATCATCGAAGGATCACCGAGAGCACACCGAAGGCAAAAATCATCGATTCCCGGTTGAAAAGATGAAACGCGCTTTGCAAAAGTATCAACAAAACAAAAGCATCCAATGCGGGTCACTGGAGAAATTTTTCTCTGAACCTTAGTTTAGCCGGTTCATCCATTCCCATTTCCTTGTACAGGAACGAATCAATACTGCCATACTTCCTTTTAAGCGCACCGAATGTAGCTTCGAGATAGAGCGGGTTTGCTTCCATAATTTCGGTGGCCATTCTGCGGTCGATACCTCGTTCATTCACCAGGTAATCGATCATTTTTTCGTTTTCGACCTTGCGGTAAAGATTGGTAGCCATATAATCGGCCATGATCGTTTCCATTGGAATATCCAGGACATACAGGAACAGTGCTGCTGCAATGCCTGTACGGTCTTTGCCGGCTGTGCAATGAAACACAACTGCCGATGTATCGGGTAGCATCAGGAGTTTACGAAAAAACGGCCGGTATTTTTCCGTAAAAACCGATATATCCGAATAGAAAGCAACCATTGCATCCGTGCCCGAAGTATGCCCTCGGATAAACGCTGCCAAGTCGGTTGCATTGCCGCTTCCGGCAGGCAACAGGAGGTAGCCGGCGCCCGGTAACAGACGGTCGGGAGCGGCGGCAGCCTCGTCTTCTCCGCGAAAGTCGATCACGGTGTAAATTTTTCGGCGTTTCAGTTCTTCCATGTCCGAATCGGTCAACTTGCTTATGTCGCCCGCACGATAAACACGCTGTATGGCAATACGCCGGTAATTGGTGGTGGCGTATCCTCCCAGATCCCTGAAATTAACGGCGCCTTCGAGTGCAACTTCACGTTTGGGCGCCTGTCTTTGCGCTTCAATGGCTATAGGTAATAATATAAACATCAACAGGAGGAGATGAATTTTCATGCTATGGATATTATATCAATTTGATAAAGGTAACCCGATGGGGGTTAATCGTTAAAACAAAATATCTGTTTTAACGCGATTTGATGCGACAAAGTTAAGATTTTTGTAAAGAAACAAAAATAAATGATACTTTTGCTTTTCATTTTAAATGTTAAGTAAAGATTTATCATGAATGCTGTAGATAATGTTCGTCTGATCCTGGTTCCTTGTGATTTCTCGTCTTTAGCCTATCACGCAATGGAGCACGGCGCTTATATGTCGAAGTCGATGAACAGCCGTTTGTTAATATTGCATGTTTCGTCCCGGGAAGCCGATATACCGGCGATGGAGAAAAAATTGAGCTTTGTTGCCGAAGAATGTTTTGACAAATTTGATGTCCGGCCCGAAACGATGGTTCGTCAAGGAAGTCAACCATATTCGGTTATTAAAGCAGTTGCTAAGGAATTGAATCCTTCATTAGTGATTCTGAAAACCGGAGGTGGCGTACATACGGTCAAGATACTGTCGGGTACTTCAACGCCTTTCCTTGTAGTACAAGGATTGCCAAACGACACTGCGCCGAAGACCATTTCCTTCCCGATCGACTTTTTGACCCGGCATGATGAAAAATTGAGGCAAGCAATTCTTTTCAGCGAATACTATCCCCATGCTGTGATGTCTATCATTACCCCGTCAGGGAAAGGAACCGTAAAAGAAAGAAATGTTGCCAACAGTTTGACCTTGACGGCCCAAGTGCTGAAAGAACAGGGGATCAATACCAAATTCATCACGCACGATAAGAAAGAGAATTCGTCCGAAACAATATTGGAATTATCCAAGGGCGCGGATATGATTGTGATACAGATGGAAACGACTTCTCCGTTCCGTAAATTCCTGTTCGGACTGAAGGAGGAAAAACTGATCATCAATGCGGATAAGATACCGGTGCTGTGTTTTAGCCGGGAAGCGGATTTCAAAGGTATATCAGCTTAAAATGCCGGCAGGAACAGTATGTATCGTCATAACGTTTTATTTACCGGAACAGTTCGCCGTTATTTTAAGAAACCTGCCGGTTTCCGGTTAAAATTATGTATTTTTGCCGGCGAAATTTATACCGTTCAAAGATGGATGATCTCCGATTTGTTGCCTCACTGATATTGAAAATTCTGATGTGGGGAGGCATAGCTTCTATGGCATGGGTTGCTTTTTCGTGTGATGAATTCTGCGAAGAGTCGAACCGGACGGCTGTCGTAGTCAATTTTTACGCTGAAGCCGACGACGCTTCATTAACTGTGAATAATGTATGGATCAAAGGAATCGAAAACAACGATACGCTATACGCCCGGTCAGCCTATTCCCAAGTGATGCTGCCGGTGAATCCTTCGGCTGACGTCATGAGTTTTGCGATCAAAAATGATACCCTGTCTGCCGATACCGTTATCATCAGCTACACTCGGCGCGACGGTTTTATATCATCCGAATGTGGATGTGTTACCTATGCGGAGATACAGGGAGAGCCTGATTTGAAACGACATTCGATCACGCGCATGGAAGTTGTCAACCCCAGTGTAAGTACGGTAAGTTACCGCCAAGGAGTTATCAATGCGGAAAATATCAGGATTTATTATTAGCGTGTTGCTGCTGTTGCCCGTATGGTGCAGCGCACAGGATACCATCCGCTATCCGATCAATGCAATGAAAGGGATACGGGTAGGCGTCGATATCTCCAAGCTTCTGCTGCCCGTGATATACAGTGGCGAACAGATGGGGTTCGAGGCTACCGCCGATATGTACATCAAAGGCAACTTATTCGGCGTTGCCGAAGCCGGTTGGCTGTATGTCGACCTCAACAGGGATGCGTACCATTACAGGGAAAACGGATTATACGGAAAAATAGGGGTCGATTACAACCTGCTCAAGTCGCGAAGACCCTATAGCAACGATATTGTATACGCCGGCGTACGCTACGGTCTTTCGGTATTCAGTCAACAGGCCGATCAGGTCACCATCCCCGGGTATTTCTGGCCCGACGCAACAGGTCACCGTATTCCCAAAAGTACGATGCAAGCGCAGTGGCTGGAACTGCTGTTCGGGGTCAAAGCAGAAGTGCTCAAGAACCTGTATGTTGGCCTGACATTCAGATTCAAGTTCAAGACCGTATCACCCGGGGACGATGATTCCATACCCTACCGGATTCCGGGGTATGGGAACGGCAATTCGGGGTTTGCGCTTGGCATCAATTATCAGGTATCATACAACATCCGTTTTTGATACCTGATTGGAATGCAGATGATGCGGGTCGAATCGAAAATTGATGTGAGCCTGCGCGCTCAACGGAGTTAAAATTGAAAATGACAAAGATTGGTATTCTTTCCGATACGCATGGCTTTGTCGAACCCCGGCTGTTCGATTTTTTTGCATCATGCGATATGTTGTTTCATGCCGGCGATATCGGCAATATGGAAACGGCGGACGCATTGTCGGCGTTTAAACCGCTGGTTGCCGCGTACGGGAATATCGACGGGTCGGACATACGCGCCGCTTACCCTGAAATACAACGGATGGACTGTGAAGGCATTGATATACTGATGACCCATATCGGCGGCTCCCCGGGACGTTACGACCGGAAGATATACCCCATCCTGAAAAATCATCCGCCAAAATTATTCATCGCGGGACATTCGCATATCCTGAAGATCATGTATGACAAAACGCTGCACTTTTTGCATATCAACCCCGGCGCGATAGGCAACAGCGGGATACATCATGTGAAAACCGCCATACGCCTCGCCATAGACGGGAGCCATATGAAAGATTTGGAAATACTTGAATTGCCAAGAACCCGTAACATTGAAAGCAATTAATATGCCTGTTTCCGCAACATTCCTTATTTTAGCCGTTAACCCGGGATCAACTTCCACAAAGATTGCCGTATA
>JAISCQ010000103.1 GCA_031265445.1 Bacteroidales bacterium | reverse complement strand
TGTACGATAGCCGGATGAACCTGTGTGGAAGGCTGATAGACAGAAGCCATGAAGACATAACAGTGCGGCTTGCGCAGTTTATGCCGAGTTCATCCATGAACTGTCTGGAAAAACAGGCAGATACTCTGAGTTATTGGGAAGTCAAGTATGACATCGTTTATCGTATTATTGACCGCACAACAGTCATACCTGCGTATCACCTCAAATACGATGGTAAGATACCGCTGGACGAAGGATTCTCAAGCCAAACGGCTGAACGATATGCTTCCGTTGAGATATTACTGGAAACAAAATCATATTTTTTCCTTCAGGGTATTAACTCGGGCAATTTTTTTCGAATGGTGTACGACAAGACGAAACGCATGGCAACCAGTACATATTTTGACTTTCAAGACTATGATATGGCTCATCGGATGTTGAATGACATTGACGGCGGATATCCTTTCTGGCCGACTGGAACACTGGAAGACGGCCGCGTATATTCCGCGGTACATTTGTACAGTTTTCGGGAATATGCAGGGAAAAAACCGTTCTGCGATATCATATCCAAGAAAAGCGACGAAGCACTTGCCTTCAGCACCATGGTTGCAAAATCCGATTTTGTTGACAATCCTTGCCTTATGATTGTAAGAATGAAATAAATTTTGATCTGTGAAAACCAATATCCTCTCGTTCATCATCATGATTCTGCTGTTCCTGCCGGGCGCGTGGATGACGTATCTGTATTTCGACCTGCGCAAGCGCCCTGCGGCGCCTCAACAGCCTGCATATACCGCATCGTCTGCATATGCGAACTTTACATTTCACGGTCTTGATTCGGACAACAGGCCTGTTAACCTCGGGGTTTCTCTTGTTTCCATTGAAAGAGACACGTTATCCGCTGTGGCAAAGACTGGTATTTGCCTGCTATTCACTGGTGGAATACACGGTCAAGCTGGCATTTCCGGCTAATCTGCTTTATGTCTATCCGTTCCCCATGAAACCGGGCGATGCGCTACCGGCTATGTACCTGATCTACCCGCCTGTTGCTGCCGCAGCGGGCATTGCTCTGTACCGCTTTCGCAGGTACCGGGTTTTGCCGGCAGGCGTTGCATTTTTCATTGTAAATCTTGTACTCACGCTGCACATCATACCGATGTCGCGCTTTACCGTTGTAGCCGACCGTTACGTATATCTTGCCTCGGCGGGCTCTGTTTTTCATTGCGGCGTGGTATGCCGTGCCGTGGCTGCAAAAAATGGCGGCAAGCGGGAAAAAATGGGTTGTTGCCGTTGCCGCGTGCTGGCTGCTGTATCTGGGCGGTTATGCGCACTTTCGCACATATACGTGGAAGGACAGTGATACGCTGAAAAAGGAACTGCGGGAACTGATTCGCGGCGATTCGCCGGAGGTTGAACAAAATCAAGAAGAACCAACAGAGGAAACCCAATAACCTTGTAAAGCTGCTGTTGTGGCTGGTCGATTTATGCTTGCTGTATCCGGTTTTGTATAAGTATTAATGCGTTTAAAATTAAATGTTTAACAAAAACATCAAAAATAATTTCGCCTTTTTGTTGAAAAAACAACCGAAAAAATGGCTTTTGGTATAATTTTTGTAATGTTGTTAAGATATATTTATTAATTCAAAAATAATTGAATATGAAGAATAAATTCATGAAGATTGCATGTTCTGCCGTTTGTGCGGTAGCAGTAGTGCTTAGTGTACAGAATGCCCTTACAGGGTATGGGATTAAGGGAAACAAAAACCTGCTCCCTGAAATATTGGCTGACGGTTCGTCCGGTTCAGGCTCCAATTCCGGTTCAAGCTCAGGTTCCGGTTCAGGATCCGGCTCCGGTTCAGGCTCCAACGATTGTACAAGTTCGTGGCCAGGCGATTGTATCCAAACTGGGAATCATATTTATGAGCAAGTGTTTGTCTTAACAGATATTCGTTTTGCCAATTTAAAAAGAGTTGGCAATATGTATTGTTATGATTGTGAAAAATGGTCCACTTCTGCGTGTGAATCCGGTTCTAAGGAATGTGAACGTGGAAAACTAAAATTTGAAAAGAATACTGAATGTTTTTCCACTCCTATTCTAGGATCAAATTAATGTTATTGGACAGGTATGATATTGTTATGGCATCTCTATACTGATCAAAAAAAGGATATTCAGGTTTGTAACAACAAGTATTCCGAATATCCTTTTTCCAATTAATTATATAGTCTAAATGCAACGAGCAAATATCTTATTATTCATTTTATTTTTATTGGCACAATCCTGTACAGGTCAGGAATTACCCGGCTATACGCTTACAGATGTACCTCTCGTGGTCAATATGGATTCGATCCGCATGGTCCCGCTGAATTTAACCAACGTACGCTATTGTCCGCTGGAAACTAATCGTAATTGCCTCATCGGTCATATTGACAAGGCGCTTGTCAGAAATAACCGGATTTATGTAGCTGATTTCAACAAAGCGATCGCCCTGTTTGTGTTCGACATGGACGGCCGGTTCCTTTTCAAGATAGCCCGCATGGGAAAAGGCCCCGGCGAATACCTCAGTTTTCGCGATTTCGACATCCATGATAACGGCGAAATCTACATGTTCGATCATTTCGGGAAAAAATTCCTGGTATTCGATCAAACAGGTGCATATCTGCGGGAATTGGTGACTGATTATTTTTTTAGCTACTTCTGTCTGGTTAAAGACAAAATGTATTGGTCAAAACTTACCGATTATGGGAAAAAATTTGCCGATCTTGCCGCTTATGATATGGAGGAAAATAAGACGGATTTTTTGTTGAAGGACAAGAAATTTCTACTCGGAAATCATTTGTTTAACTATGTTTCGTACAGGTTTTACCGGTCCCCACCCGGCATTACCTATTATTCTCCCCGATTTTCCGAGATTGTTTATGCCATAGACGACAAGGGTATGCGTCCCGCCATTGGTATCAAAAACCTGCGTATTCCCCCCGAACATATAATTAGCGAGTGGGAGTCAAAGGACTTTGGTTTTGCGATGGATTCAGACGACGTGTACTTCAAAGAAAATACGCATGTGTACGAAACCGGCAGATACATTGTATTCATATGTATTAATAAGAAAATGACAAGTTCCTTATGTCTTATATATGATAAACGTGCCGGCGCGTTTTCTGCCGTTCCGATTTTTCTTTTCGGCCTGTTTGGAGTTGATGGTATCAAGGGAAGTACCGGCAAGGATTTTTTCAGTATTATGAGTCCACATCCCGATTATAAGGAACACCGGGAAATCCTTCAATCGCGCAAGGAGTTGTCTAACTGGAAAGAAGAGGACAACCCCGTTATTGTGTTTTTCGACCTTGACATGTAGCGATATGAACAGGAAAATAATACTTTCTATCGGGTTGAGCCTGCTGATAGTTATTGTTGGCCTGCCGTTGACGTTGAAACAGAATTGGCGGCAGTTCGCAGTTAAAAATCAGCCGCGCCGGTTGCTCGTCGACACGTTGAAAAACGTACAGGCGTTTAACGAATTGGGCGATATATTGTTGCAACAAGTCATTGCCGATTCTGCCTGCGTGATGTTCCGGTTTCCACCTCACACCTGCTCATGCCTTGAACCCGATTTTTCGGAAGCGGTAAATCGCCTGAGCGCCGATATTGGCGGAAGCAGCAGAGTTTTCGTAGTCATTGCGGCGGACAACGCCAAAGATCTTTTCTATTTTCGCGAACGAACCGGATTAACCTGCCCCGTTTACAGCACAACCGACACACTGCTCGCTTCCGTAGACCCCAGCCGGACGCCCTATGCCTGTCTCGTTGCCCCGGACATGGTTGCGCGTAACATCGTATCGGTCAATTCCGACAACATCGACGAACTGATAGACTATGTCCGAAAAACCGTACACTAAGGCTTTGCCGTACCTGTTCATTTGCCTTGCCTGCCTGTCGGTATATTTTTCCGTTGTCGGTCTTGATTTTCAACGTGGTTGGGACGACGGCTGGATGGTTATGAATCATTACACTGTTTTTGGTTTTACTCCCGACAACCTGAAAGCTGTTTTCACCGAATTTTACGTAGGACAGTACGGCCCGCTCAACGAGCTTGTTTACATGGCTATCTATGCAACATTTGGTTACAATGCAGCAGTTTATCATCTTTATCCGTTGCTGTTGCATATCATTAACAGCTGTCTGGTGCTGTTGCTCATACGCAGGCTGATTGGCGAGCGTATGGACAAAACAACCGCACAACGCACCGCTTTTGTTGCGGCGTTGCTTTTTGCCGTTCATCCCATACAGGTTGAAACCATTGCATGGATCAGCGCATCGAAGATACCGCTTTACACATTCTTTGCTCTGCTGTCCATGCTGGCTTACATCCGCCATGTGCGCACAGGAAAGGTTAGATATTACATCGGGGCATTTCTTCTTTTTGTCTGCGCTTTCGGCAGCAAAGAGCAATCGGTAGTGTTGCCTGCCGTCTTACTTCTGCTCGACTGGGCGCTTGGCCGTACGCCACTTGCCTGCGAGGAAAAATCTTCGGAAAACTCCGTTAAATCATGGGGATACCTGTTGCTCGAAAAAATGCCCTTCATCTTTTTTGCTCTTTTTGCCGGTCTCTGTACTTTTGCCAATCAGAGTGCATTTGCCATGGAGCGATGGGCTGGTTACCCGCTGTGGCAACGGCTTGTATTCAGTTGCTATGCGTTGGTGGAATATTTTGGCAAGCTCGTTTTTCCGGTTAATCTACTCTACTTGTATCCTTTCCCAATGGCTCCGGGTAAAGTATTACCGGTCCGGTTCCTCATCTATCCGGTTATCGTTGTGCTCGTTGTGGGAATTCTTATCAGGGTTCTCAAACGGAAGGACTGGCCTGTCATTTTCGGATTGATATTTTTCTTTATAAACACGGTGTTAATGTTGCACATCATACCGATGTCGCGTTTTGCCGTTGTAGCCGACCGTTACGTATATCTTGCCTCGGTGGGGCTGTTTTTCATTGCGGCGTGGTATGCCGTGCCGTGGCTGCAAAAGATGGCGACAAGCGGGAAAAAATGGGTTGTTGCCGTGGCTGCGTGCTGGCTGCTGTATCTGGGCGGTTATGCGCACTTTCGCACATATACGTGGAAGAACAGTGATACGCTGAAAAAGGAACTGCGGGAACTGATTCATACAAACGGGATATTGAAACAGCAGGACTTCCAGGAACAATGAAAACCACTCTGTTAAGCATACTGATCCCTGCGTACAACGAAAGCGAATGTCTGCCGCTGCTCTACGAAAAGTTGTGCGAAGTTGCCGCCACATTACCGTGCGACGTCGAAATCCTTTTTGTAAACGACGGGAGTTCCGACGATACCCTGGACCGTATCAAAGCCCTGCAGCAGAACGACCGCCGTATGGTATGCGTTGATCTGTCGCGCAATTACGGCAAGGAAACAGCAGTGAGTGCGGGTATAGACCACGCGCGCGGCGATGCGCTTGTGATTCTCGACGCCGACCTGCAAGACCCGCCCGAACTGATCCCCGAAATGCTGGCAGGCATAGAAGAAGGCTGCGACGACGTGTATGGCTACCGCATTTCCCGGCGATACGAGCGGTGGTTCAAGCGGTGGAGCTCGCGGCAATATTACCGGCTGTTATCTGCTATTTCAAGCGTCGAAGTGCAGGAGAACACGGGCGATTTCCGTATGTTCAGCGCCAAAGCCCTGGATGCGCTTCGCCGCATCAAGGAGAGCGAGCGCAACATGAAAGGGCTGTTTTCCTGCATCGGATTCCGCAAAAAGGGCATTCCCTACGAACAGCCGCCCCGCGCTGCAGGCCGTACCAAATGGAACTGGTTCAAACTGCTTGATTTGGCCATCAAAGGATGGACGTCGTTTTCGGTGTTGCCGTTGCGTGTCATTTCGTTCACGGGCGTGGCGGTGTCGGTCGCAGCTTTTGTATATCTGGCTGTCGTGCTTGTCAAGGCGTTGATTTTCGGCGATCCGGTCAGCGGCTATCCCTCCACGATGTGCGTTATCCTTTTTCTCGGCGGGCTTGTACTGCTGGCGCTGGGCATCATAGGCGAATACCTGGGCATCATTTACCGCGAAACCAAACAGCGTCCGTATTATTTTGTGAACGAAGTGTTGCGAAACGAACAGTGAAGCCTGTGAAAACCGCCATACGCCTCGCCATAGACGGGAGCAATATGAAAGATCTGGAAATACTTGAATTGCCAAGAACCCGTAACATTGAAAGCAATTAATATGCCTGTTTCCGCAACATTCCTTATTTTAGCCGTTAACCCGGGATCAACTTCCACAAAGATTGCCGTATA
>JAISCQ010000059.1 GCA_031265445.1 Bacteroidales bacterium | reverse complement strand
AAAAAGATACCGGAAGGAACAAAGATGCTGGGCGCTTTGCCCGAACAGATCCTCGCCCTCGAAACCGGCGACAGCGGCGCGGTAGTCTCCCTGCTGGAAAGAGGGAACCGCCGTTTCCTGGTCATCGTCAACCGCGATTTCCAGAACCCGATGAAACTCACCATTGCCACCGGCGACAAAGTGAAGCGCGTCCAGAAAGACGCTACCCTCGTCCCTGCCAGTGTTTACAACCCGACCACCGAAGTGGATCCGGGCGATGCGATGATTTATACCTGGATGGAATGATGCGGAAGCCTGACAGGTTGATATACGTGAGCTTACGTAAATGACCTGTCAGGGTTGACAGACCTGACAGGGTCAAAAACCGTCAAAGAATTTTTAAAAAGTAGAAACATAAATTTTTAATATTTTTAATAATCATTGAATGAAGAAGGACGCGGATACCTGATCTTTCTCATTCTTATATAAACAAACAGTTAAAAAAAAAGAACAAATGAAAACAAAAACAATCCCTCTGATCGGTCTGCTCGTTTTTGGAATGAGCTTTTGCGGCTGCAAGGATAAAACCGTTGAAATGACGGGCATCTCTGTTTCGCCGACTTCCGTACTGTTAGTCTATGGCGGTACGCCCGATTCGCAACAGATCACTGCCGAGGCGGTACCCGAAAACGCCACCGGAGTTAATTTCTCATGGGCGTCGGGCGACAATGCGATAGCTGCTGTTTCCCGGTCCGGCCTGATAACGGCTACCGGCATCGGTTCTACGCAGATATCTGTCATGGCCGGCAACCGGATCAAAAAAATACCCGTTACAGTGGTTAGTCCCGAAGATGCTCCGGGAGGGTATACCTCTTCGGGCGCCGACACATGGGTGGCTACCGATGCGCTTGGTCGCGAAATCGGCACACAGGAAGCGTACGGCATGCCCAAACCGGGTGTGGTCGGGATTTTCTATTTCATCTGGCTGGGCGCGCACGGATACGATACGCATGAGGATCATCAGGAAGTGCAGCAGCCCAAGGCTTCGGATACCAACAGTCCGTATGACATATCGAAACTGCTTGCCGCCAATCCTTCCAACCCGCAGTATGGGCCGGTACATGCCTTCCATCACTGGGGCGAGCCGCATTTCGGCTATTATGTCTCCAATGACGAATGGGTGATTGAAAAGCACATGCAGTTGTTCGCCGACGCAGGGATCGATGTGATTTTTTTCGATAATACCAACGCTCTGCCATATCTGCCGACCATCCTGACCGTGTGTCGCGTGATGGAGCGCATGCGTGCCCAGGGACGCACTACTCCGAAAATAGCAAGCCTGTTGCATTCCAACCCGGCCAATACGCTCCAGCAGTTATATGACGGCCTGTACGCCCAGGGGCTTTACCGCGACCTCTGGTTTGAGTGGAAAGGCAAGCCGCTCGTGTTGTGCCCGGATGAGAATCTCCCTGCCGAATGTCGAAGCTTCTTTACACTGCGCGATTCGTGGTTTGACTCGCGGGGAGCATGGTTTGGCAACGGCAGGGATAAATGGCCCTGGGCCGACTACTATCCGCAAGGCTTCGGATGGCACGAAAGCGCAGGCAAGGCCGAGCATATTTCGGTAGCGGCAGCCACGCACCCTACTTCCAATATCGGGCGCAGTTACAGCAACGGGCAACAGCCTGCAACGTTCAGATCCGGCGAAGGACTGTTTTTTGGCGAACAGTGGCGGCGCGCATTGGAGGTGAAACCGGAGTTCCTGTTCATTACCGGGTGGAACGAGTGGGTGGCCATGCGTTTCACCGACGGCGCGGCGGGGCAGATGTGCGGAAAGCCGATTGCAAAGGGCGACAGTTATTTTGTCGACCAGTACAACGAAGAATATAGCCGCGACATTGAACCGATGCGCGGCGGTTTCGGCGACAACTATTACTACCGGTTGGTGGACAACATTCGTCGGTACAAAGGAGTACAGGCCATACCCGCAGCCAGCGGGCAGCATACCATTGCCATTGACGGCGACGAGGCTGACTGGAGCGCTGTAACACCCGTTTTTGCCGATGACAGGGGCGACGTTACCGCCCGCAATCATTTCGGGTGGGGACGTATCGGGCAATTAGTCAATAACGACGGTCGCAATGACTTTGTATCGGGAAAAGCGGCCACAGACAACAGTAACGCCTATTTTTGCATGAAAACCGCCTCGGATGTGGCGTTAACCGGTGCGCCGCTTCAACTGTTCATCAGGACGGGACAGGGCGAACCGGCCTGGGAAGGTTTTCGCTACCGCGTGGACGTAATGGTCGACAAGGGGGAACTGTATGTATCCAAAGGCGGGTGGAACTGGGAAAAGACAGCGGATATACCCTGTCGCGTCAGCAGGAATTTCATAGAGCTGTCCGTTTCCCTGCAACAGTTGAATGTAACAGCCGGCGCTAAAACCATTGATTTCAAATGGGCGGACAATATGCCGCAGGCAGGAGATATCCGCGATTTCATGGATCATGGCGACACGGCGCCTAACGCGCGGTTCAGGTACAGGTATATCCTGAACCCGAATTGAGCAGAATTTGCAGTTGCCGTTTGAAAAGATAAAGAATTTATAATCGAATTATTTTATTCAACAATAAAAATCAATGACATGAAAACAAGATTTGCAATTTTGTTGGGCATGCTGGCAGCAGCCACTACAGCCGGAAATGCTCAGTTTTTCGTTGAAGGTAGCGTGCACGTATCATATAGTGGAAGTGAAAGTGAGTATCATCGCCCAACAGATGCATTATTATTATCATCATCATCATCTTCTTCGATAGGAATTTCGCCACAAGCAGGGTACTGGCTGAATGACGGTATTGCTGTAGGGGTTAAGGTAAATCTCATTAGACGCACTTCAAAATTTACGGGACCCGATCCGATTGATCCGGAGCAGGAAATAGAAAGGAACTATAGCACTCCCGAATGGAGATTCTCTGTTTTTGGCCGTTATAAATTATGGGGAACGGAAAAACTCTCTTTGCTCGTTGATGGTTCAATCGGAATTGGTGGAAATTACACAAAAGACATATCGGGATCATCAGGGAAAGTTGAAGCCCGTTCTATGATCAGAATCAATGTTTTTCCCATGGTTTCATACGATCTGACCGAAAAGCTGAGCATCATTGCAGCATGTGATTTTTTGAGCTTGAGTTTTACTTCCGAAACTGTAAAAAACTTGTCTACGGATAACAGGAGTGTAAGCAAAGCAAGCAAAGTTTTTGGTTTTAATACCCGGTCTACTATTTTTAGTTCCTTAACTAATATGAGTATAGGATTCATCTATAATTTTTAAAAAATCAATGACATGAAAACAAGATTTGCAATTTTGTTGGGCATGCTGGTAGCGGCCACTACAACCGGAAATGCTCAGTTTTTCGTTGAAGGTAGTTTGAGCGTAACGTATAA
>JAISCQ010000029.1 GCA_031265445.1 Bacteroidales bacterium | reverse complement strand
AGCGTCTCTCAGCAAAGCGGGAGACTGACCGGTACGGTGAATGACGATCTCGGCCCTGTGGCCGGGGCGACGGTAATGGTGAAGGGAACGACCAAAGGCACGGTAACCGATGCCGACGGGCGGTTCTCTTTGGATGGAGTGAGCAGCGGTGCTGTAATTCAGGTAGCATTCATGGGTTACGTGGCGCAGGAAATCACGTATTCGGGTCAGCAAACCCTGTCGATCACGCTGGTGGAAAGCACCCAGTCGCTGGACGAAGTGGTGGTGACCGCTCTGGGTATTACGCGCGAAGCCAAGGCGCTGGGTTATGCTGTGAGTACGGTAAATGCAGCCGAGCTGACCAAAGTAGGTACGCCGAACTTTGCCACCGCCTTGTATGGCAAGGCCGCCGGCGTGCGTATCAATGCAGCACCCGGCGGACAGACATCGTCGGTGTCGATGACCGTGCGCGGTCTTGGCTCCATCTACGGCAATACGCAACCTTTGCTGGTGATGGACGGCGTGCCTGTCCGGAACGGTAACGCCAACATCGGCTCGGGCGACGAACCTTCGAGGCCGTCGCGCGACTGGCGGGGGACAAAGATTGAGGGAAACGGTATCGTTGACATCAATCCCGAAGATGTGGAGAGCATTTCTATTCTGAAAGGCGCCGCCGCATCTGCCCTGTACGGTTCCGAGGCGGCCAACGGTGTGATTATTGTTACCAGCAAGAAAGGCGCTGCACGTTCGGGCGTGAAGGTGGATTTCAACGCTACGGCTGCGGCCAGTTATGTGGCTTACATGCCCAAAATGCAGACCGAATACGGTCCCGGTAACATCAGGACGTCGCAGGGCGAATACGAACTGGCAAACGACGGATTTATTCAGCGTTCGTGGAACAACTACGGACAGAGCGCGTCGCAGAATTACCTGAGCGTTTATCAGGCCACCGGAGGCGACAACCTCTATTTCGGGCCGAAATATGATCCGGGCAAGCAGGTACTGTACTGGGACGGTCAGATGCGTCCCTATGAGGCGGTGAGCGACAATCCGCTGAACGAGCTGTTTCGCACGGGTTATAATCAAACCTATAACGTTGCGGTTTCGTACGGCTCTGAAAAGGCAAATACCCGTTTCTCGTACACGTTCGTTAACGACTTGCCGAATCAGTATAACAGCGATAATCAGAAACACAATTTCTCGCTGGTCGGCAATATCGACCTTCACAAAAACCTGCGGGTTGACTATACGGCCAACTATATCCGGCACGGGATTCACAACCGTACTTCGACTGCCGAATGGATGTGGGATACGTACAGTCTGACCGGCGCTTTTGAAGACATCGGACTGATGCGTGAACGATATGCCCGGACAAGTCTGGGTTATCTGAATGTGACGTACAACGCGGCAAATCCTAACAGCAATACGCTGACTCCAGGTGAATCATTCATTTATGACCAGCCGGGCAGGGAAGTTATGAGCTATATGCTTTGGCCTATTATATCAAACAACACGTATGAGACCAATCAGCGGCTTATTGCAAGCGTTGCACCGGTATGGAGCATCATAGACGGATTGAAGCTGCGCGGGCGTATTTCTACCGACGTGACAGCCACTTCGATAGAAGACAATCAGGCAACCCGCACGCCCATTTCCATCTCGCCGACAGACCCCGCAGGTTCATACGGCTTGATTAATAAGAATTACGAGATTTATTACGGCGACGTCATGCTGCTGCTGGACAAAAACCTCACCGAACAAATCAACCTGACGGCCAATGCCGGTTTTTCAGGACGGATGGAAACCTCCCGCGCCACGCGGCTGTCCACCCGCGGAGGGCTTTCGGTGGATAACTGGTTCAACCTCGCCGCCTCGCTCGGCAGTACGCCGGAGTTCGGAATGGAACACATGGACTACCTGACAACGGCGTATTTCGGTTCCGTCGGCGCTTCGTACAACCGTACGGTTTATCTTGAAGCAACGGCGCGGCAGGAAACCACCTCGACGCTGCTTTCGCCGAACAACTCGTTTTTCTATCCCTCGGTAAATGCAAGCTATATTTTCAGCGAACACCTGAAAGATGTGTTACCCTGGTACGATTACGGCAAACTGCGCGCTTCGTATGGCATCGTCGGTAATACTCCGGGCGCTTACAGAGCCAATGTAGTGTACAACAAGGAGAATAATGCGGGGTACCATTACGCGACTATTCCAAAATCCTACGGTAACGAAAAACTGAAACCCGAAACAAAATACGAATTTGAAATCGGGCTGGAAAGCCGGTTTTTCAACAACCGTCTGGGCTTTGAAGTTTCATACTACAACAACAGAATCGTTGACCAGCTGTTGCAGTACGACGTAGCCTCTTCGACCGGTATCGAAAAATACTGGAGAAATGTCGGCGAACTGAAGAACGCCGGCGTGGAATTGACGCTGAATGTCGTGCCGGTTGAAACGAAGGACTGGTACTGGAATTTGCGTTTCAATTATGCCGCCAACCGCAACGAAATCACAAAACTTCCGGATGATCTGCCTTTCCTTAAAAACGGAGGCGGACTTGGAAATACGGGATCGGGTATGGAAATCCGCTCGTATGCCGGGCGTCCCATGGGCGACGTTTATCTTTGGAGACGCAAGGAAGTGAACGGAATGAAAGTGGTAGGAGATGCAGGATACACAATGGCTACCGGAGATGAAAACTATTCGTATGCAGGTAACCTGTTGCCCACCGGAGTGGGCGGTTTTGCCTCGTCTCTCACGTATAAGAACTTTACATTCGACATGATGTTTGACTTTACGATCGGCGGTCTGGTGCTCGACCAGTGGCAAACCTATTCCACAAGAATGGGTATCAGCGAAAAATCCCTTCAATACAGGGATGCCGAGCATGGCGGCGTGCCATACCATTTCGACGGGAATGGACACGGCTTGACAAATATTGTGGCAGGCGTAGCGCCGGCAGGAGGCATCACCTATTATGACGGCGTGCTTTTGAAAGGTGTAATAGCTGACGCCGAGAAGGGAACCATTATCGATAAGGACGGAAGCAAATATTCCGAAATCGAAAAGGTGGTTCCGTCGAGCAACTACTATACGTCAATGTATAATTCCTGGGGTGGCGGAGGCGACTATGTGGATGATCTGTATGACAATTCATACCTGAAATGCCGTGAATTATCCCTCAGTTACCTGCTACCGAAGCCGGTTACCAGAAAGTTCGGCTGCAGCAGCCTGACTCTTTCGCTGTTTGGACGTAATCTGTTTTACGTATTCAAAAATATGCCGAATTTCGACGCCGAAGCTTCGTCGGTGAGTACGCGATGGCTCGGCTCGGGCGATTTGGGCAAAGCCGTAGCGGCTACCCGCACGATAGGTCTTTCTATAAGAGCAAGTTTTTAACCGTATAATTTTCAAGGAATATGAAAAAGATAATAATAATAGGTACGATGTGCGCTGCTCTGTTTACTTTTTATAACTGCAGCGACGAGGATTTTTCGAGTAAATACAAAGATCCCTCCAAGGTTACTTCCGTCACGATAGAACAGGTTTTTACCGGCGTACTGGAAGAAGCGAACGAATTTCTGCGGCTTGGATACGGACGGTATTTCGTCCATGATCCGGCTTTCGGTATCTGGGCGCAGACATGGGGTTCCCGTCCCGACGACGACATGTATGAAAGCAACCAGATGCAGGTTGACGGCAGTTACGGACGGTATATAAGAGTGTTGACCCAGTATAAGCTGCTCAAAAAAGAGTTTGACAATTCCGCCAACCAGTCGGTTTACCAGGCGTATGAGCTTTGCGGAAGAGCGGTTATGCTGCACGTGCTGTTTCAGACGCTGGACGAGTTCGGCCAACTGCCGTTCGACGAGGTGGGATTTTTCCCGCTTACCGGCGAAATAGTCCTCCCGCATCTGGACGACACAAAAACGCTTTATCAAAAGGTGCTTACCGAACTGGATGAAATCAACACCGAACTGGCAAGCGGCGGAAATGTTGCCGCATCGACCGACTGGCTCAATCGGGGAGACATGACTCAATGGCGCGTTTATGTCAATTCGCTGCGCCTGCGCTGTGCCATACGGCTTTCGGGTGCGGAAGATTACACCAATCCCGACAACACCATGGCGGCGGATGCCAAACGGATTATCGCCGATATACTGGGAGATCCCGGTAAATATCCTGTTGTGACAAGTACGGATAACCAGATCTATGTGGAGAACAATTTCTCAACCTCTCCCAACGGCTGGTGGACCACTCTTACCAATCATGACGGAAATCAGAACGGCAGAAACTGGGCGATGCGCTGTACCGCCGGCGAGGCGCTGCTCCTGCGTCTGGATTTGAATCAGGACAGCCTCTATACGGCCGCTGCCGACGACCCGCGTTTGCCTCTGATTTTCGATCCTGTACAGGGCGGAACCCGTGAAGGGAAATATGTGGGCGTGAATCCCCGCGATGATAATTCGGTTGTACGCCCGCTCATTTCCGGTGCCGATGACGACGGCATCAAACAGATATCTTCGCACAACGAACGTTCGTTCAGGGACAATCGCAGGATGAAAGGATATGTGATAACGCCTTCCGAGATACTGTTCTACAAGGCTGAAGCAATTCTGCGCGGCATTGCTCCCGGCGATGCGGAAACGGCATTTAAGGACGCTGTGCTGGAATCGGTAAAGATGTATGCCGTCGTGAATGCCGAATCCGACGCTACCGGCGAGTCGGCGCTCCGCAGTGATGTGGTTGCGGGCGAGGGTACGCAGTGGGCAGCCGACTGGACGGATGCAAAAATCACCGGTTATGCCAAAGCCAAATGGGATGCGGCCGTTTCGACAGCCGACAAATTGAAACTTGTCTATGAACAGTTCTGGGTTCATAACACGATGTTTAATGCGGTTGAGACATTCAACAGTTTGCGCCGTACGGGTATCCCCGACAATTTGTACTATGGCTACCGTTCGGGTTCAAACTCGACGAAAGTGCTGCCGAACCGCCTTATCATCCCGGCAAGCGAACACGATCGCAATCCGAATATTCCCAACGAACGTTCGTCCGTGGGATTCGAGCCGGGCAAAGGTAACTGGGAAGTGATTTTCTGGGCAAGAGACCTGACCAATTCTTCCCAATACAGGGGAACGGTGAAAACATCGCTGTAACGGTGTGA
>JAISCQ010000007.1 GCA_031265445.1 Bacteroidales bacterium | reverse complement strand
TCAAGGATAAGGTAAGAGCAGTCAAGGATGAATTCCGGGATACTTGCATGCTTCTGGCATGTGGTCTCAATAATTTCAAAATCGAACGCATAAAAAGCTAATTTATATAATCCCTAATGGCTGACGCTTTGCTTAACAAGCCGGTGAAAGTACAATCGACGGCTATACGGGAAATGCAGGAAGAAGCAGAAAAGATAAAGAGTGAAGAGTGAAAAAATTGAAGTCCATATTAAAATCCATTATCAGATACGTCCTGTACATCCTCCTGTCGCTTTTGCTGGCGCTGGTTATCCGGTTGTTTATGTGCAATTTCTACGCGGTTCCGTCCGATTCCATGGAACCGGCAATACTGCCGGGCGACTTTATACTTGCCAACAAGTGGATTTACGGCGCCCGTATCTTCACCGGTTTGAAATTCGACAGGAATAGCGATCCGCCAATGATACACGTTCCGGGATTCGGGCGTATCAAAAGGAACGATGTTGTGGTCTTCAATTTTCCCTACCGCTATGGATGGGATACCATACGTATGAACCTCGAAACTGTTTTTGTTAAACGGTGCATTGGACTTCCGGGCGACAGCGTATCGGCTGTTGGCGGTTTCTATCGCGTTTCCGGCCTGGCCGATACGCTGGGATATATACCCGGACAGTACCGGTTGCTGCACCATCGTTTTACGCTTGATTCGTCCATCATCAAGGCTGTCGCATTTGATCAATCATTCCATTGGGATGTCTTTGATTTCGGACCGTTTTATATTCCGGCAGCAGGCAGCGCCATAGCGCTTACGCCCGAAAATTTCAAACTGTACCGCAAACAAATCGTATATGAAACCCGCGCTGTCGTTCGTATGTCAGATTCAGCAGCGTATATCAACGACACGATCAGGCGCGATTATACCTTTCGCAGTAACTGGTATTTCATGGCTGGCGATAAAGTGATGAACTCACAGGATTCGCGTTACATCGGTTTGATCCCCGAAGCCTGTATTATAGGCGAGGCATCCCGGATCATGACATCTAAGGATACTTATACAGAAAAACGGAGATGGAACAGGTTTTTGAAACGAATCAAATAAATAACCGAAAAATATTCAAACTTTAAACCTAAAGAAAATGATTTCACAGGAATATAGGGAGCTGGCAAAATGGGCGATGGAATACGCTTTAAGCAAAGGCTGTTCGGACGCGCGCGTCTCGGTCTATTCGCGTACCGGCAATTCGTTCGAATATCGCGATACGCAGCTGGACAAGCTCGAACAGTCGACCGAAAGCGGCATGAGCTTCCAGCTGTATGTAGACGGGAGGTACGCATCGTATTCTACCAATCGCCTGGACAGGAAGGAACTGGAACGATATATCGCCGGCAGTGTGGATGCTGCGCGTTTTCTGGTCAAAGACGGGTTCCGCAAACTCCCGCAATCCGCGCGTTACTATCAAGGCGACGGCAAGGGGCTGGACACATACGATAACGATGCCGACCGGCTGTCGGTAGACGACAAGCTGGCGCTGCTCAAAAGCGCCGCCGCCGAAGTATACGGTTCCGACCCGCGCCTGATCTCGGTTTCGACCGGCTACGACGACGGCGCATCCGTTTCGTACATGGTGGCCAGCAACGGCTTCGACGGCGAGTCGGATACCACCTGGTTCAGCATCCATGCCAGTACAGCCATGAAAGGCGATGGCGACGCGCGCCCGTCGGACTACTGGTATGATTCGTCGATCTTCTGGAGCAGGCTGCAAAAGACAGGAATAGGCAAAACGGCCTATGAACGTACTTTACGCAAACTGGGGCAGGAAAAGATCAATTCGGGCGTTTACCCGATGCTGATCGACAATACACAGTCTTCCCGCCTGCTTTCGCCGATCGTGTCTGCCCTGTATGGCAACAGTATTCAACAGAAGAACTCTTTCCTGATCGATAAGATCGGAGAAAGCATCACGTCGGAAAAGTTCACACTGGTTGACGACCCGCATATCCCGCAGGCTCGCGGCTCGCGCTGGTTCGACGGCGAGGGCGTGGCTACCCGGAAACGTACAGTGATCGACCGGGGCGTCCTGCGCACATATTATATGGATACGTACAGCGGTGCCAAGCTGGATATGGAGCCGACGGTACAGGGACCGTCAGTGCTCACTTGCGGGCTTGGCAGCAGGAACTTCGACCAGTTGCTGGCTTCCATGTACAGGGGTATATGGGTAACCGGGTTCAACGGCGGCAACAGCAACAGTACCACCGGCGACTTTTCGTTTGGCGTTGAGGGATTCCTGGTGGAAAACGGAAAGCCGGTGAAACCCGTCAGCGAAATGAACATCACCGGCAACTTGCTTACCCTTTGGAAAAATATGCTGGAAACAGGCAATGACCCGTTGCTGATCTCCTCGTGGAGGATACCTTCCCTCATGTTCGATGCTGTGAGCTTCAGCGGAAAATAGGGAAATACCGCCACTGACAGCGGTGTTGCGGAACACCCTGTCGGTGGTTTTAACCCTGGCAGCGGTGGCAGGAGACTTCAGCTAATATTGTAAAAGTGACGCCTGAGATACGACTCACTCTTAAAAAAACTCAATTCGTTTGAAGATATTGCCTGTTTGGTTTTTGCTTTCTGCAGCTCAACATTCAGGACTCTTTCCCGGTGACGGATAAACTCATACTCTACTTCGCCGGTTAAGGTGTTAAAATTGATTTTGCGACCCCGGTTTCCTCCAACATCCGAAAGGAGAATGGGTATTTTGAATTCGTTGAGGATTTCGATAGCGATTTGGGCATTACGCCTGCCGATATGAAAATTGGTAGGCATGCCGGTGAGTACCTCGGCGCCGCCAAACACTTTGGCCACGATGTCTTCGTATTTGCTGCCGAGTGTAAGCAATTCCTCCAGTATGCGGATGATGGACAGGTTACCATACTTCATGGTCGCCAAATCGTGGCCGTTCCATTGCGGCAGGATAAAATGATTGATGGCTCCCCGCCCCAGCGTCGAATCGTGCAAACAGACGGATACACACGAACCCAACACGGTACTGACGGTGTGCGGGGACTTGTCTACAAAGATGTCTGCCGGATATAACAAGTGCTTGGGTAGAGATTTCATGAATCGTCTTTCTAATAGATACGAAAAAGAAAAATAAATGTTTCATCTGTGCAGGGAGAAATAAAATCATCGTGAAAAATCCTGTTATAACACAAATTCCGACATTCATTACCCGCGGGGAAAAACAATTTTGCCTTTATCATTGTTTATACAACCGATGAATAGCGTTAGCCGTAGTTTCGCGCATTTATCCGTCTTCCGGACGTATTCATCTAAACAGAAATCCGGTAATTTGATCATTGTTGTCAGCGCAACTTCGAGATACAAAAACCCTGTTGATCATATATGGAGGAAGGAGCAATATTCAATGCATTGATATTGACGGGAATATTTTGGAAAACACGGCAAAAATATTGATCAATAAATACAAAAAATATTGATAAATCAACAAAATTGGTTGTTCTTATCAATTTAATGTGTAAATTTAAAAATTGGTTTTTGTGTAAGAATTTTATTTTTTCACTGATAATTAGAATATTAACAAATTTTTATGCTCATGAGTTATCTGAAATTTGATAAAACTCAATTGGTTAACCTGGAGTATTCTCTTCATCGCGAAATCCTGCGTTCCAACAGGGGCGGCTCGTTCTGCAATACCACCATTATAGGATGTAATACGCGGAAATATCACGGGTTGCTGGTAAGCCCCGTAAAATATCTCGAAAACAGACGGTTTGTTTTCCTGTCGTCGTTGGACGAAACGGTTGTTCAGCACAATAGCGAGTTCAACCTGGGCATTCACAAATACGAAGGAGAGGTTTATGAACCTAAAGGCCACAAATATGTGGTCGATTTTTCTACGGATATTGTTGCAAGTACCGTTTACCAGGTAGGAGGTGTTCAGCTGTGCAAGGAAAGCCTGCTGGTGGATCAGAAGGAACAGATCCTGTTGCGGTATACCTTGCTTGACGCTCATTCGCCGACCAAACTTCGTTTCCGGCCATTCCTGGCATTCCGCAGCATGCACACGCTCACGCATGCCAACCACGAAGCCAATACTTACGCCATTTCCATCAAGAATGGCGTGAGCATACAGATGTATTCCGGTCTGCCCACGCTTTACATGCAATTTTCCAAAGCAGTGGAATTTATCCCGGTACCCGACTGGTTTTATGGTATCGAATATCCAAAGGAACAGGAACGCGGCTACGAATACAGCGAAGATCTGTTTGTTCCGGGCTATTTCGAGGTGGACATCAAGAAAGACGAAAGCATTATTTTCTCGGCCAGTCTTCGGGAAGAAAACCCCGCTACTTTCAAGCGCCATTTTGCTACACAGCTGGAACGCAGGCTGCCGCGCTCAAGTTACCTGCATTGCCTCACCAACGCCGCACAACAGTTCATCATCCGCAACGATGAGGACAAAACCACCGAAATGATTGCCGGTTACCCCTGGTTTGGCGTTTGGGGACGCGATACCTTTGTCGCCCTGCCGGGAATCACCCTTGGCATCGACGATCACAAAACCTGCCGGGAAGTGCTCGATACGATGGTTAGCCGCATGGAAGGAGGCTTGTTTCCCAACATGGGAAGCCGCCAGAATCCGGTTTTCAACTCGGTAGATGCGCCGCTTTGGTTCTTCTCCGCAGTGCAGCAATATGCCGAATATACGGGTAAAAATGCTGAAGTATGGAAGCTCTACGGCGAAACGATGAAGGTCATTCTCGAAAATTTCCGCAACGGCTCGCTGCCGTATAACATCCGCATGCACGACAATGGGCTGATATACGCCGGAGAGGACGGTCAGGCGCTTACATGGATGGATGTCGTGGTCAACGGTAAGGGTGTTACCCCGCGTATCGGCTACCCGGTGGAAATTCAAGCCCTGTGGTACAACGCGATAAAGTTCACGCTCGCATTGGCCGGGGAAGCCGGCGACCATAAATTCGTGAACGCATGGAAAGACTTGCCGGAACTCATCGCCGGATCGTTTGTAGCCGCTTTCTGGGACGAAGAAAAAGGCTACTTGGCCGATGTAGTGAACAGCGAAGATAAAGACTGGTCGATACGTCCCAATCAGGTGTTTGCCGCATCGCTGCCTTACAGCATGATCGACGACGAGATCAAGAAATCGGTGCTGGACGTGGTGAACAGCCAGTTGGTCACGCCGCGCGGCTTGCGCACCCTGTCGCCCGACGATCCGAACTACAAAGGCGTCTACGGGGGGGTGCAGGAAGAGCGCGACCGCGCCTACCACCAGGGCGCCGTGTGGCCGTGGCTGCTCGAAGGGTTCAGCGCCGGATGGCTGCGTATCCACAAAAAATCGGGCGTAGCATATATCAACAGTTTGGTGCATGGTTTCGAAGAGGAAATGACCCAGCACGGACTCGGCACTATATCCGAGGTCTACAACGGAGACCCGCCACACCAGGCAAAAGGGGCCATATCCCAGGCATGGAGTGTTGCCGCTCTGCTGCAAATGTTCAAGATGATCGAAAAGTACAGTGCGTAAACGAAGTCATTAATCACCCATAAAAATAAACAGCTTATGAAAGTATTAATGTTTGGATGGGAGTTTCCTCCTCATATTTCAGGCGGCTTGGGAACGGCTTGTTACGGGTTAACCAAGGGAATGACCTCATTTTCCGACATGGATATACTGTTCGTTATTCCGAAAGCTTTCGGCGACGAAGACAAAAACACAATCGGCCTGATCGGCGCCAATAACGTCTATATCCGGGTTCAAGACATGCGGATTACCGGGTTCCTGAAAAAGATGCAGCAAATAGAAGTCGGGGTTCACCTGTTGCCGTACGTCGACCCCGAAGTGTACGAAAAATATATCCTGGATAGCGTTCAGGGCGAAAACAGCTTTATCACCTCCGATTTCGAAGGACGCTTACAGTTCACGGGCGGTTACGGACAAAACCTGATGCAGGAAATATCCAATTATGCATTGATAGGCGCCGCCATCGCCACCCAGCACAGTTTCGATGTGATCCATGCGCACGACTGGCTGTGCTATCCGGCAGGCATCGCTGCAAAACACGTATCAGGCAAACCGCTGGTCATACACGTACATGCTACCGATTTCGACCGGAGCGGCGGTAATGTCAACCCTGTGGTATACAACATCGAGAAACAGGGGATGGATGCGGCCGACAGGATCATCACGGTGAGCAACCTCACACGCAATATCGTGATTGAGAAATACGGCATTGCACCCGAAAAGGTAGTAACCGTATACAACGCCGTAGAGCCGGTGGAAGCCGACGAATCGGTCAAAGCGCCTGCACGCGGCGATTTCGACGAGAAAATCGTTACTTTCCTCGGACGCATCACCATGCAGAAAGGTCCCGAATATTTTATAGAAGCGGCGAACCTGGTACTCAAAAAGATGAGTAATGTGCGGTTTGTAATGGCCGGCAGCGGCGATATGATGAACAAGATGATCCGGCGGGCAGCCCGCCTGGGAATTTGCGACAAATTCAACTTTACGGGCTTCCTCAAAGGCGACGATGTGTACCGCATGTTCGGCCTGAGCGACGTATACGTGATGCCGTCGGTATCCGAACCTTTCGGCATTTCGCCCCTGGAAGCCATGCAGTCGAATGTGCCCGTGATCATCTCGCGGCAGTCGGGCGTAGCCGAAATACTGAAAAACGCCGTTAAGGTGGACTTTTGGGATACGCACGCCATGGCCGACGCTATTTACGGGATATTGAACTACCCGGCGCTCCACCGTGTGTTCAGCAAGCAAGGCAAAAACGAAGTGGACAATTTGAAGTGGGAAACTTCGGCCAAGCATGTCAGGGATGTATATTACAGTGTTATTTAATCTTTTTTAAATCATAGTCTCATGAAGAAGATTTGCCTCAATTTTCAAATACATCAACCATTCAGGTTGAAAAGGTACCGTTTTTTCAACATCAGTTCCGATCATTATTATTATGATGATTATGCCAATGAATCCTACATCCGCCGCATGGTCGAGCTTTCATACCTCCCAGCCAACAGGATACTCCTGGATGCGATCAGGGAACATAAGGACAAATTCAGGGTATCGTTTTTCATATCGGGCACTACCCTCGACCAGTTTGAACTGTATGCGCCGGAGGCGCTGACAAGTTTCCGCACCCTGGCCGATACCGGATGCGTGGAATTTGTAGCGGGAACCGACGCCTATTCGCTGGCATCGCTGGTCGATAAGGACGAATTTGTAGCGCAGGTGGAAACGCACAAAGCAAAGATCGAACGCCATTTCGGGAAGCCGGTAAGCAAAGTTTTCTGCAACAGCAACATGGTTTACAGCAATGAAATCGGCGCTATGGTCGAAGAGATGGGGTTCCAGGGCGCATTTACCGAAGGCGCCAAGCATATCCTCGGCTGGAAAAGTCCCAACTACGTTTACTGTTCGGCTACCAACCCGCGCCTGAAACTATTGTTGCGCAACTACAAGCTAAGCGACGATATTCGTTTCAACTTCTCGGTGCAGGCATGGAGCGAATACCCGCTGACGGCCGAAAAGATGGTCTACTGGATGGAACTCCTCAATCCGAAAGAAGAAGTGATCAATATCAGCCTTGATTATTCTACTTTTGGCGAAAAACAACCGGCTTCGACCGGCATTTTCGAGTTCCTCCGCTACTTGCCGAAAGTCGCTATCAAAAAGAAATTCGCTTTCGCTACACCCGATGAGTTGTTGGAATTGCAACCCGTAGCTCCATTGAGCATCCATTACCCGATTTCGTGGACCGACGAAGAACGCGACCTCACGGCATGGCGGGGTAACGAATTGCAGGTGGAAGCCTTCGATAAGCTGTATAAGCTGGCCGAACGCGTGAAACAAACGCCCGACCCGAAGATCAAAGTTGATTGGAAATACCTGCAAACGAGCGATCATTTCCGTTTCATGAGCACCAAGTTCTACTCCACAGGCCGCCGTACGCCTTACAATCCGTACGAATCGCCCTACGATGCGTTCATCAATTACATGAATGTGTTGTCGGACTTCACGATGCAGCTGCAGAAAGTGGCTGAACCGGCAGCTAAAGTAGACGTGAAAGCGCTGGAACTGGAACTGATTGAAAAAGACCGCCAGTTGAAGGCCACCAGGTTGCAACTGGATAAGTTGCGTACCACCATTGCCAAAGCCATGCAGGATGATGACGACGATCTGACATTGGAAGAACCCGTGAAGAAAGCGGCAGCGTCAAAAAAGAAAGCGCCCGTAGCAACGGCGACTAAAGCAGTTGCCAAGGTTCCGACAAAAAAAGCCCCGGCCAGGAAGAAAGCTGTAACCTGATAAGCCATACTGGGTGCATCCACCTTGTCAGCCGTCTTGACCCTGTTCCATTATCCATTGTTATCATGTACAAACGCATCACGCTGAAAGTCGGCTCCAACGTCTTGACCCTGCCCGACGGCAACCCCAATGAAAAATTAATTGCCGGACTGGTAGAACAGATCGTCATTTTAAAACGGAAGGGCATTGAGGCGCTTCTGGTTTCGTCGGGAGCGGTAGCTTCGGGACGCCAGGTGATCGGCGAGCCGAGGAACTGCGATGCCGTGTCGTGCCGGCAATTGTGGGCGGCTGTGGGACAGGTGCGGCTGATTCAGCTCTACAGCAGACTGTTTGGCTGTCATGAGATGATCTGTTCGCAGGTGCTGGCTACCAAGGAAGATTTTCGTGACAGGCGGCATTTCCTGAACATGCGTAATTGTCTCGAGACGCTGCTCAAAAACAATGTCGTTCCGGTGATCAACGAAAACGATGTGGTGTCGGTTACCGAGCTGATGTTTACGGACAACGACGAGCTTTCAGGATTGATCACCAACATGATGAACTGCGACGCTCTCATTATCCTGAGCAACATCAACGGTATTTATGACGGCCTCCCTTCCGACCCCGCCTCAAAGGTGATCCCGCTCATCGAGCCGGACAGCATGACGGTTTCCCGGTTCATTGCGCCCGCCAAGTCGAACTTCGGCCGCGGCGGCATGCTCACCAAGTTCTCCATTGCCAAGAAGGTGGCCTTGTCGGGGACGCCTGTGCATATCGCCAATGGCGCTACCGAAAATATCCTGCCGAATATCATCGAAGGGAAGAAGGATGTCGTGCAAACGGTTTTTGTCCCGGGCCGCAAAGCCACTACATTTAAAAAATGGCTGGCACATTCGGATACGACAGTCAAAGGAGCGGTACACGTTAACGCCGGGGCCGCCGCCCGTTTGTCCGGTCGGCATGCTGCAAGCCTGTTGCCGGTAGGTGTAACCCGCGTGGAAGGCGAATTTGTAAAAGGAGATGTGATACAAATTATAGACGACCGTGGAAAAATGATCGGGCTGGGGCGATCAGAGTATAATTCGGATACGGCAAGGAAAAAAACCGGCGAGCGTCATGCGCGGCCTGTGATACATTATGATTACCTGTATCTGAAACAGGAATAATTTCTCGACTTGCGCCGTTCCAACCCGCACTGCGGGAAATGATACGGTGAAGAAGCAGATACAGTTCAACTATGAACAGATTAAGCACGAAATAGAGCGGATAAAGAACGGTACACTATTGAAACATCTGATAAGGGAGGAACAGAAATAAATTTGTGGTTCTTGTATCAAATCGTATCTTTGCCAAAATTTTAAACGTTTCGAAGAATGAAAGGCCTGAATAAAATAAAGGATTTAGAGGAAGAGTTGTCCTATTCAAGTGATGAAGATAGCTTGATCAAACATATGGCTGAAAAAAAGGACATACCCAACCATGAAATACAGGAAAAACGCGACATTCTATTTTCTTCTCTTTCATTCATATACGAAAAAATCGACAAACCGGAATCAATTTATCAATTGGGAAAAACGCTAAAAGAGGGATTGCTGGTTGGCGTATCAACAAATATTACAAAGCTGATTTCCAAATCAAAAGAAGATTTTCAAACGATGTTTGAGAATTTAGTAAGTGACGTTGAATTTAAAGACGAAAATTTAAGACAGGGTTTAGCGAAGACAGACAAAGTGCAGTCCCGTTTAAGAAAATCAATCTCAATTTTTGGTATATGATTGTGGATTCAAAGTGTAAGTTTCGATCAAATGACATTGTTCGGGTTTCCCATCATCCTCAGGTATCTCAAAGGTCAGGTTCACCTGCCTGTATTTGGGCTATGGGGCGTTTTGGCATTTATATGGCTGCCTGCGCCGCGTCTGCATGCCCAAACGCAAGTAGCCCCCGACCGCTACCGGGTTGAATTTACCGACAAAAGACACAATGCATATACCGTCAGCCTGCCTCAATATTTCCTTTCGGAACGTGCGCTGCAACGTCGTTTTCGGCAAGGGATCGCGGTCACGCAGGCCGACCTTCCGGTAAGCGCCTGTTATGTCGACAGCCTGAAACAAATGGGCTTTGAGGTATTGAATACTTCGCGATGGTTCAACTCGGCAACAATACAGTGTTCGCCCGAAGATGCTGAAAAACTGGAAAACACAGGCTTCATCAAACATACACCCACAGTTCAAAAGGAATGCGTTCAGGATAAGGCAATTGATAAGGAATTTGACTTGGAAGCCCTGTTTTCATTCCTTTTCCGGAGAAAAAACAGGGAAGAACTCAAGTCAGAATATGCCGCGCCGGTTGCATACTATGGGCAAGCCGCCGACCAGGTGGGCATGATGAACGGGCAGGTTTTGCATGAGCTTGGCTTTCGCGGAAAAGGCATGTTGATCGCCGTGATTGATGGCGGATTCCATAAAGTAAACGCGCTTTCCGGGTTTGACAGCCTGCGCAGAACCGGTCGCTTACGCGAAATCAAGAATTTTACCCCTGATATCGAAGACATTTATGGCGAAAACAATCATGGTACCAACGTATTATCTATCATTGCAGCCAACCTTCCGGGACGTATGATCGGTTCGGCGCCTGATGCCGAATATCTGCTGCTGCGTTCGGAAGAAGTCGGCAAGGAATATCTGGTGGAAGAGGACAACTGGATTGCCGCCGTGGAATATGCCGACAGTATTGGCGCTGACCTGATCACGAGTTCGCTGGGCTATTCGGTATTCGACGACACGTTGCAAAACCACTGCCACAGCGACCTGGACGGACGTACGGCAAGGGCTTCGCAGGCAGCTACCATGGCCGCAGTCCGTGGTATGATCGTATGCGTGAGTGCAGGAAATGACGGCGACACTTATTGGAAGCGTGTTTCGATACCTGCCGATGCCGACAGCGTCCTGACCATCGGTGCGGTCGACCGCAAAGGTCTGTATGCATTATTCAGTTCCGTCGGTTACACTGCCGACAAACGTATCAAGCCCGATTTGACGGCAATGGGCATGGAAACAGCCTATCAGAATTCGATGGGCTGCATCAATACCGGTAACGGCACATCCTATTCCACTCCTTTGCTGGCCGGACTGATTGCCTGCCTGTGGCAAGCCTTTCCCGACAAAGGGAATATGGAGATCATCGATATGATGAAACGCTCCGCCGACCACTTTCATGAACCGGATTCGCTGTATGGGTACGGCATCCCTGATTTTTCAAAAATGAGGCCGGTAATGTCCGGCGCAAAAGACAGGCCTTACACATTATCGGTTTTCCCGGATGCCTCGGGAAGATTCTCCCTGTTCCTTTCACCGGCACGACATGGACACATTCATATAAAAATTTCTACAATCAGCGGACAGCAGGTTTTTGCGCATACCGGTTACAGCCCCGAATATAATGCTTATGAACTGTATACAGGCGAAAATACAAAATTTACCAATGGGATGTATCTTATCGAAGCCCGTACCGAAGCCGGCCTGGTGATCTCGAAGATGGCTAAATAATTGAATGTTGAAGCAATTGAAAAAAATCATGGCTGTAATTTGTGATTTGTGGCTCGATTTTTGCTGATCGTTCGCGGACGTAGTAATAACTTTAATTCGTGTCAAATTCGTGGAATTTTGTGGACAAGCATCCGAAAGAAATGATGCAAGCCTGTTAGGTAAAAAACTCGATTTGCTGCTTTTTACCGGACAACTGCTGATCCAAAGCCTGGCCGACAGCAACCGTATCGACCGTAACTTGCGCCGTGTGGCTGTTTTTATGGGCATCCCCGAGAGCAAGTTCCACATGCACATCACTTATACTACCCTGATGATCAACATCAGCGAAGGCGACCGGTCGATCACCAAGTTTCGCAAATGCCACAACCACAGCGTCAACATGACGGTACTTTCCGAGATCAGTAAACTGACGTGGCGCGCCCTCGAACAGAAATACACCCTCAGCCAGTACGAGCATGACTTGAACGGGATCGCATCGGCGAAGCGCAACTATCCGCGCTGGCTGGTAGTAGTAGCAGTGGGGCTTGCCTGTGGCTGTTTCTGCAAACTTTTCGGGTGTGACTGGCCGGCGGCAGGCATCACATCTGTTGCTTCGGCGGTGGCCCTGTTCGCACGCCAGGAGATGCACAACCGCTGGTGGAACAAGTATATCACAGTGGCTGTTTCGTCATTCATTGCGGTGCTTATCGCCAGTTTGTTCACTTTTCTGCACATCAGCGATACGCCATACCATCCTATCTTTGCCTGCGTGCTGTTCCTGATTCCGGGTGTGCCGCTCATCAACTCGCTCGACGATATGATCGACGGCTTCACCATTGTGGGTGTGACGCGCGCCCTTATCGCAGGCCTCACTATCGGCTCCATTGCTTTCGGGATGCTGTTCGCATTGAAGATACTGGATTTTCACGACTATACCGCTTCGCTTGTCCCGCAGCACCACTGGGTAATCATTGGGCTGGCAGCAGCTTTTGCAGCATTGGGGTTTGCCGTATTGTTCAATGTACCGGTGCATACGCTTGTGGTTTGTGCTGCGGGTGGCGCCGCTACAGTGGTTACACGCAACGTTCTGATGTACAATTTCGACCTGAGTCTCTCGTTGAGTTCGTTTTGCGGTGCATTGATGGTGGGGCTGACGTCGATTTACATGGTGCATAAAGTACACGTTCCGGCACACGTTATCTCCATACCGCCCATTATCCCAATGGTACCCGGCGTAGTGATGTATCAGGCCGTTATTGGCGCTGTGAGTCTCAATGCAAACGCCCCGGCAGCCGAACAGCTGCCTGTATTGATCCAGACATTCGATGCATTGGTGAAGGGTAGCATGACTTTGCTGGCATTATCATTGGGAATTGCCATCCCTAACATTCTCGGTCGTATATATTCCGCCAGACTGAAACAAAGGAGGATGGCGCAGGCGCTGAATAACGGGCACAAAGAGATGTCTCCACGCATGTTTGGTCTACATGACGATCGCACATGATAAAAAACACAGGGGAAAAGGTTTTCCTGTCCGCTCTGTTAAAAAGGGTTGAAACGGCTGACAGATACGACAGTTTGCAGTGCACCCTTCAACCCTGAAACTTTTTAATGATCAGTGATGAGTTGGTTCCTCCAAATCCAAAAGAATTGGACAGGAACATATCAAAACTCGTTTCTATGGTTTTTGTGGGAATTTTCAGGCGCGCTGACTCCTCATCGGGAGTTTCCAGATTGATATTGGGGGCTATAAAGTTATTCTGCATCATCAGGGTGGAATATACGATTTCGCTGGCGCCTGCCATCCACATTTCGTGTCCGGTCATAGCTTTGGTGGATGCCACCCAGGCTGTATGGTCGCCAAAAACATCAGCGATAGCCTTCGCCTCGTTGCGATCGCCGATAAGCGTAGAGGTAGCATGGGCGTTGACGTAGCCGATGTCGGAAGTTGCCACTCCCGCTTCGCGCAACGACATTTTCAACGAACGTGTCGGCCCCGACACATTGGGCACCGACAGATGATCGCCATTGGAAGAGAAGCCGTATCCGATCACTTCGGCAATGATGGGAGCGCCGCGCTTCACGGCCGATTCATAACTTTCAATAATTACTGTGGCTGCCCCGCCGCTGGGAACCAGGCCGTCGCGGTTTATATCGAACGGACGAGAGGCTTTCTGCGGTTCGTCTTCGCGTTTGGAAAAAGCGCTCAATGCATCAAAGGTGCTCACCGAATAGACATTGACTTCCTGCGCGCCGCCACAAATAATACAATCCTGCAATCCCCACTTGATGAGCAGGCTGCCCAGACCAATGGCATGCGACCCGCTGGCACAAGCTCCTGAGATCGTGAGGTTGATCCCCTTCACCTTGAAGATCACCGACAGGTTCATGCTTACCGTCGAATTCAGCGATTGGAAAATGGCGCCCGAACCACCCATAACAGTGTCGCCTTTCTCGCGTATAATGTCCGTGGAACGGATCACCGGCTCGATACTGCTATCGTTGCCATAAAGGATGCCTAATTCGTGATTTTCACAATAATCGGCATCCAGTTTGGCCAGGTCCATGGCTTCGAGCGTTGCGATATAAGCATACTCTCCCTGCTCGGATAAACCGGCACGCGAACGCCTGTCGAGCAGACCTTTCAGTACGGGGCGTTCAAGTATACCTGTCAAACCCGATTGGTAACCAAACTGTTTACGCAACGGATCGAACCCAATACCTGACTTTCCCCGATATAATGACTCCGTTACCTCATTCAAATTTTTTCCAAGGGTGGAATAAATTCCTAACCCTGTAATAACAACTCTTCTTTGGGACATGGATATGGCTTTACTGATAAGCAAAAAACGGATAGAAAAGGTATCGCTCCTTCCTACCCGATTTTGCCGATTTTGAGGTTTCTGGCGGATTCGAACCGCCGTAAAAGGTTTTGCAGACCTCTGCCTAGCCACTCGGCCAAGAAACCATTAGATTTTCTTCGTTCATGCCACAAAGATAAGACCTTTTTTTGAATTTTTACCAAAATTTTGTCTGTGTGAATTATTTTGCGAATGCAATCAATCATAATATGCTAATTAACAAATTAATACATACTGCTCGTGACGAGTCAAAAAAATAAATATGGCGCGATCGATTTTTTGGGTCACAAAATGTAACTTTTTTCCACAAATTTCGTTAAACTTAAATAAAGAATATGTACCTTTGACATTCTTAATCATCAACATTATTGATCATGGCAATTCATCAACCAACACCTGAAGAAATAAAAGAAAAAATCAGGAAGAAAAAGCGGCAAAAAAAGTATAACCTGCCGGTTATAGGCCATTTTGCAGATAGAAGTGTGCTGTTTGACTCGATCATACAGGCGCATGAAGCTACGCACATTCATTATACGCTCATTTTTGAGTCATGTATCGGGAAGATCCATTCGGCAGGCAATGCCATATGGGAATACAAGAAAGGCAATCATTACATCAAATACAAAGCGTATTACATTAACCATCAGGATAAATATACGCGTTTTTCCTCATTCGGTTAATGAAAGGGGGTTTATCACCCATCTCCCAACAGCATATTCGTTCATAGCATGTAGTTTTAGTTTTAATGGTTTAAACTGTGAACCCTGCCGGAATCCGGCAGGGTTTATTTTTTGATTGATGGATCATTTGATGTCGTTTACTTTAACTTTGTATGAACGGTCAACTCTTTAACTCTTTCATTCACATATCTTACTACTAAAGGAAATGCGGGGGCCAACATGTCGTGTCCGTAACCGTCAAATTCGTATAATATGGTTTTGGGATGTTTGACAAGTTTCATCATCCGCAGCAAATAGGCATTCTCTTCGTAACGGCCAAGCATTTCCAATTCGCGATCGCCGGTCATCAGGATCAGTGGCGGAGCATCGGAACGGACATGGTACAACGGCGCAAACTCATCCACACAAGGTTGCGTATCCGGCATGCCACGCTCCTTGCGGATGGTCATATGGGTAATGGCATTACCGCTTAGCGGCAAAAGCGCGGCAATACGGTCGGGATCGATACCGTAGGGTTTCAGCCAGCGCTTGTCCAACCCAACCATAGAAGTAAGGTATGCGCCCGCCGAATGTCCGGTAACAAACACCAGGCCGGGATCGCCGCCATATTTTTCGATATTGGAAAACACCCATGCTACTGCCGCAGCCGCATCCTCAATGTATTCGGGACATGTAACTTTCGGATGCAACCGGTAGTTGACCGCTATCACGCAAAAGCCTTTGCCCTTCAATTCCTGCGGTATATGCTTGTTGCCGCCCGTCAATCCGCCGCCGTGGAACCACACGACAGTAGCAAAGCCCTTTGTATTCGAAGGATAATACACATCCAATACACAACGCTCGGCAATATACGCATCCTGCTTACGGATTGCTTCGTCGTAATACGGGAGGTTTTCTTGAGTCAGGTAACCGGCAGACTGCCCGAAAACAGCCGTGCTTACCGATAGTAATACCAGAAAAATAAAAAATCGTTTGAACATAGATAGATGATTGATGAATTGTAGTGCAAATATATAAAATGGTATGGTATCTTTTCCGGTAAAAGAAACAAAATGGCACATTTTTCGTATAAAAAATATAGGAATCAAAACAGCTAAAAAATATAGAGCCAAATGAAATTCAGAAATATCATCATATTAGCCGTTGCTATCGTTTCATGGAGCCAATGTAAAAAAAAATCGGAAGAACCTTATCCGAACGAAAATATTGTCATGGACAATGCTCAGGCAGCCCTGTATTTCCACACGATTTTCCGCGAAGCCGAAAATGCATGGGGTTTTGTGGATAGCGTGAAATATGTATCGGACACTTATCCGGATCCTGCCAATACGACAAAATCCGATAAGAAAATAACTTATACTGAAAGCACCAAAAACGTTACCATTGAATATAATGCATGGGTAACGGCCAAGCAACTGCTGGCAGGGACAATCTATTTTACAGTTGAAAAAGATGTTTACAGGCCGGCAGATGCCGCTATAACGGCATCCATAACCGTTAATCTCACCAATTTCTCCATTAACCAGCAAAGCGTTACAGGCAGTTTTAAAATGCAATACGTCACCAAAGCAGACAGTGAAACCGACCACTATGCATATACCCTTTTTGAGGGCTCCGCCATTTACGAAGCCGGCGTTCGCATGCCTGTCATCATTGCCGGCGCTGTTTCCAGCGGTCAGTACGAACGTACGAAAGGCAGTGCAACATACGCACAGGATGACGAATGGGCGTATTCGGGCGCCATGAGAGGAATGCTGCACGATGATCCGAATCTGAAATATACCAATACCGTGTTAACCTCATATACGGTTAATGATACGAAAATGGACGGAACTGTTTACTATACAATGAACTGTATTACAGCCAAACAGGGCGTATCACAGATCAAGATTTCGGGACGTCCGGACATCATATATGGTTACGAATGTTCCGGAATATATTTCGAAAGCGTAACAGACGTTCGCTAAAACTCAAACCAATGGCAGCACATAACGAAACCGGCAAGCAAGGCGAAAACATCGCAGTAAAATACTTACAGAATAAAGGTTACCGAATCCTCGAACAAAACTGGTACAACCGCCACCAGGAGATCGACATCATCGCAACCAAAGGAAACGAACTGGTGATCGTGGAAGTGAAATGCCGCAGGGGCCACCCTTTGGCAGAACCGTACGCCGCCGTAAACAGGAACAAGCAAAACCTGCTGATCAAAGCGGCAAACGCCTACATCCTGTGGAAAAACATTGATATGGAAACACGTTTCGATATTGTTTCCATCATTTTAGGAGATGAGCTAACCATTGATCATATCGAAAATGCGTTCTATCCGAGGGTACGATGAAGCCCTGCGCGCCTGATTACCGGTGAGATTTCACAGCTTTTACCTTCAAGCCTGTTCCCGATTTGTGCCGTGCGCACGTATCCCGCCAGTTGAGCAGGAAGCAAAACGGGAATGTAACCAGATAGTAGAATGGCAAGAGGATAAAAAAGAGTTTCGAGGCGCGAAGCATCAGCATCGGGTATTTCATGGACAGGAGCCACGAGATATGCCCGGGACGTCCGTAGGTATACTGCACATCGATATCCGAAAAACCCGCAGCCGTTAGCTTGTCGCGTATCTCATCCACACTGTAGCCATCGCGGACATGCTCGTCGACAAATGAGCCATGGTGCTCGTCGGCATCGGAACCGCCCCTGTCCGAAGGCGTAGAGATCAGCAGTACGCCATCCGGCCCGAGTGAAGCGCAAATATTTCGGAATACCGCCGCATCATCCGGGATATGTTCCATCACATCGACCGAAATTGCCAGGCAATATTTGTCCGGTTCGCGAAACTCCGTCAGATCGGCCACTTCGAAACGGACACGATCGTTGCGGCCTATTTGCGCGAAGAATTGGTTGCAATCTTCCACTTGCCCGGCTTTCACGTCTACTGCTTTGATCCGCCACCTGCGTCCCAGCTTGGACATGTAGTATGCATACTGTCCGAAACCAGCCCCGGCATCAAGTACCAAAGCATCGGCAGGCAGGTTCTTTTTGATGCGGCGCAGTTCTTTTTTGATGTGCCATGCCCGCAAAAGCAACAGGTCAAGCATCCCGTAAAAACATTTCCGCAGAAAGGGGTTACGGTTAAAAACATTGCCCAGAGATTGTTTAATGTTGTCGTACTGCATCTAATCGAATATTGAATATTATGAACGGGCTCAAACGGCGCAAGCCCGTCAACAGGTACGGATATGCTTTACAGCGCCTGCGCAATGATCTATTGTCAATTGTTTAGAAGGTCATCGATATGTTCGGCATAATCCAGACTGTCGTCAATAAAGAAAGCTATTTCGGGTACAATGCGCAACTGGTGCCGCACCTTTTTGCCAAGTTCCAACCGGATATGTTTGACGTAATTCCCCAGGTTTTCAAGAAATTTACCGGCGTCACCCGATGGGAATATGCTGAGATAAACCCTGGCAAGGCTCAAATCGGGACTCATCCGCACCACGGTTACAGTGATCATCTTGCTTTGGGTGATTTCGCGGGTTGCATGCATGAATATATCACTCAAATCCTTCTGAATCTGTCGTGCTACTTTTTGCTGTCGTGTGGTTTCCATAATAAATTTTGATTATTGATTTCCGGACCTCTTCCGACCCATTCTCCACAAGAAAGACACGCTTCACACCTGAATCGCAGGTTGCGCAAGCGCTCTTTCTCCCGAAGAGAGAGCGAGGAAGAGAGGTCGTTGCTTTATGGTTTGATAACCCGCGAAATTAGTGAAAATAAACCGTTATACCTATTTTTTCAACTCCATGATTCTTTAAATATTGATGAGCCCTGGAGGAAATAAAGGATATTTCATTCAAAGACAACGGAACCGAAAACTCCGAAACGTACGTGAAAATCGCAACCTACTGTTTGATGATCTGACTTCCATGTATTTTTACAACGACAGCCGACCCCCCGGCCACCTTCACCTGATACCGGCCGTCGCTTTTCTTTTTGACGCCTGTCCATTTACCTTTCCAGGGACGGTGGCTGGTAATGGAATCGCCGCCGAGGGTAATGCCGGTTACAGCGCCCGCGTTATTACCGGGAGCGGTAAGATACATCGCTCCGGCTTTCCCTTTTGCCGGGCCTTTGACCAGGATCGTAACATCTGCCCGGCGTGCCTGTTGCCCGTATTCCTTATTGATAATCGTCACATACAGGCAATCATCGCCTTTCACGGCGTAGGCAGTCAGGTTTGCCCGGTCGGGATTGGAGATGTCAACCGGCATCGTCCAGCCGCCGGCTACCATATCAAAAGCCCTGATGGCATGCGCTTTGGGATTGGCGAAATATTCCCCCGAGACATTCATATTAATGGTACAGGTTTTCAGCCACTGATTGTTGTGGAAATTGATACCTGCCAGTCCGCGGAATGCCTGCCAGTGCATATAGTCCAACGCCCACAGGGCCGACGACATGGCATTGCTTGCTCCGTCAATACCGCCGAGGTAATCGTTGGATTCGGTCATGCGGCAGCGAAACCCGTAAGGATGCACCTTTACACCGGTAAGGGAGTGCAGCCGCGCGTACTGGCCGGCCGGCAACTTTGGCGAAAGCATGCGCGCAATGGCTGTATCGGCAGGTATGCGCCTGTTTTTGTCATTGTTAAGATACGGCTGCCCGTTGGGATACTGGTGATGGGTGATAAAAAGCACTTTGCCGGTTTCTTTTGTGTCACGGGCAAACTCTTCGGTAAACTGCCAGCCGCCCGAATCAGGCCCTGTGAACATGGCTTCGGGAACTTCGCGGATAACCGCTTCGTAAAACCTTTGCCATATCGGGAAATATTCCTCGTAACTGCGGATGGGGCCGGTTGGGTCTTCCTGGTAAGGCGGACAATTCGGCTCGTTGCCTATCGAAAAACAGTCAAGCAGATCCCCGTAATTGTCCCGGATATAGCGTGCGGTTTTTGCGCCGGGCTCAGGGTCGGCATTGAGCAGGGGCAATGAATAAATGACTTTTACGCCCGCTGCTTCGGCAAAAGCGAAAACGCTGTCGATAGCGGCGCGGTCGTATGCCGTTTCGTGAAACCGGTCTACCGTACTTCCGCCAATGCGCAGGTTTCGTATGGCCGTATTCCGAAACAGCGTGATCAGCTGCTTGTTCGACGCAGTGAAAAGGTATCCCTTTACATTGCGATGATTGGGCGCCGTAGCGTCGGTTTCAAAACTAAGGCCGGTAAAATCGGACGGAATGCGGTAACCCGGCTCATTGATGACGGTTATCTCTATTTGCGAAAGTCGTCCCAAACCGGTTGATTTCTGTGTAATAGCAACTCCGGCTACAAATAATAAAATGATTGATAAAAGGTTCTTTTTGCTTTTTAAATCCATAATTAATTAAGTTATTCCGAAAATATATGGCAGGTATCTCCCAATGTTTTGATGCAAAATTCCCAGTGTTTTGATGCAAAACTCTCAGTGTTTTGATGTAAAACTCTCAGTGTTTTGATGTAAAACTCTCAGTGTTTTGATGTAAAACTCCCAGTGTTTTGATGCAAAACTCCCAGTGTTTTGAGATTTCTCTTAGGCGCATTGCATGTACCGTTAAAAACCCCGAAGGCAGGTTTTAATGCCTTCGGAGTTGATCAGGGTTATTATTCTACCTTGGTATATCTACACGTATGGCTTCGTTATAATTATAACGGGAAACATTTTCCGTCGTGTACCTGATCCGGGCTGCGGCGCGGATAAACACGGTTCTTCCGGCAGGGATACTGCCCTGAGTCGTTACGGTTATGGTTTGACCCAGTAACGATTCGAAGGCATTACCCGTATAATTCATACTTATTATCGAATAGCGGTTGTCGTTGATACTCAAACCGACATAAGCCACCTCGCCGACAAACAGGCGGACATCCGACACTTCCAACCAATTGGTATTGTAACCGCCCATAGGCTCAACCTTTGCCCGGAAATCTTCAGGACTAACCGCCCGCGTTACCTTGAAACTTGCCGTAATTTGACCGTTGTTCACAGTCGGCGTACCTGCCCATTCTACTTTCAGGAAAGGTTGCACTTCAAATTTCAATTCGGTGACTCCTTTGATGTCGATGTACCTGCTTCCGTCAACTAAGGTATCGCCCTGTTGATTCACACGCACCAACGGGATAAACGGACCGTCGATCCTTACATTGTAATGACCCGCAAACAGTTTGGTATTTTGGAAAGTACCGTCTTTCATACACCGGAAATCGAAATTTTCGGGGACTTCGGTTGCCGTCCAGCTGAGCTCGCGCAACCGGATTCGAATACCGTCGTTGGTCTGGTCGGTGAGGATCCGATCGCCCGTTGCTATGTCCACCACTTCGCCTTTGAGGGTTTCGGAAGGATCATCATAATTGTCTATTTGGAACAATTCGCATGAAGTGAAGGCAACAACACTTATTAAGAAAATACTCAATAATGATATAATACAATTTTTCATTTTCATGGCATTCTTTTTAAAACGTTATTAATAAGTGGGTTGTTGATCAAGAACAGAGCTTTTGTTAACTTCTGCCACCGGAATCTGGAAATAATATTGGTTTTGGTTAAAACGCCACTCTTTGTTCCGTTCGTCCATTCTTGCATCAAAGAAAAATTTATCTTCTTTTGAAGAATAGAATGGGCACAAAATTCGCCACCTGGCGCCGTCGGCCGGCGACCTCCCGTTAACGAAGTCGGAATGTTGCGTTCTCCAGCGCCGGATGTCCCAAAGTATCTTGTTTTCGAATGGCAATTCCTTGCGTCTTTCTTTCCTGATCAATAACAGTCCATCCCAGCCATCCAGTTCGGATACGGAGGCCAAAGGATTGGCGCCCGCTCTTTCCCGAATATCCTTAATAGCGTTGTAAGCGATATTACTGAGGTCATCTCCGTCTACCGAAGATTCGCCGGCCAGTCTCAGTTCGGCAGCAGCTTCTGCTACATTCAGCAATATTTCGCCATACCGTAATAATACGCAATGATGGTCGCATGCCGCTTCTCTTCCTGCATTTATATATGCCATTGGAAAGGTTTTAGACATGTGCTTGCGTACGTAAAAGCCTGAAATAGTACAAAATGTTTCATTCCTTAAAGGGCCTCCCTGACCGCTTCCATGTGCGAATGTTGCTCCCGGATCCAGGATTTTACTACCCGGCGGCAGTGTTACGTCTTCGGCAGCATCGTTATAGTTACGATCTGCGCTCATAAATAACACTTTTTCCGAATATCTTCCTTTGGGCTCGCCCGGCTTGGCTGTATAAGCGTCTATCACGTCATAATTTACAAGATTGACCTGGTCATAGTTCAACAATACGCCATTTTGCTCCATCAAAGGCGGTATTCCCTCTGCCGGCACATCGCCTGTAAATATACCTTTACGAATGTCGGCGGGAAATCCCCTGTAATCATCGCCCGGAAAAATGATGAAAGCACGGGCGCGGGGTTCAATATTCCGAAAGATATCGGTGATGTATTCGAACAGAATATATCTCCTGTTGGGATCCAGTCGATCATTTGTATTCCAGGTTTTGAGGGTGCCGTCCGAATGTCTGTCGATACCGTCATACAGTTCCACCAGGTCCAAAGTGGGATTATTGTAAACGCCCATCGCTTTCATGTGTTGGGAACTGCCGTTGTAGATATCATAACCATGCGTATCATCGGGAAATTGGTATTCCCTGATGTAGAGATTTTCGCTGCTGTTCGCATCCAGAAACAAATCTACCATGTTCTCGTACTGTGCTTCCCTGTCGGTGGCCGACCATTTTGTTCTGTACAGGGAATACTTTCCCGATTTCATGATTTCGCGGGCTGCCTTGTACGCCTCTGTATAATATTTTTTCGAGGCGGCTGCGGCAGTATTGGAATCAAAACCAATGACGCGCACGCCGGTCTTTTGCCCGAAGCCCGTAAGATCCAACGGCGTGTTGTATTTGGCAATACCTCCGGCAAACAGCATGGCTTCGGATTTGAATCCCAATGCTACATATTTGTTGGCATATCCGCGTTTGGGACTGATTTCGGACAACAGTGAAGCAGCCTTATCAAAATCACTCAATATCTGATTCCATGTTTCTTCCTCTGTGGAACGCGGCACTTCGAGTTCTTCCGCCGTATTTTCCGGATATTTCAATACTTCCGTTACCAACGGGATACCGCCGTAGCGTTTCGCCATCGAATAGAAAACATACGCGCGGATATAATACCCCTCGCCCATAAAATGGCTGTAACTTTCCTCAGAGAAGTTTCCCTTATACTGAGGCAGGTTTTCCAATAAATAATTGGCGTCGCGAAGCAATTCGAAACACATGTTCCAAAAACCGGGACGAGCATAGGTAGCGTCTCTTGAAAATCCTTCGCCAGACACAGCGCGACAATCGCCGCGGCCAATCGAAGAACCTTCATGCGTACCGGGAGCTACACAAAAATCATCGAAAAAACCTCTGTCCGGAGAATACTTGAAATCTTCATAAGGCATTTGGGAATACATACGAGCCATATAAAGGGCCATCCCCTCTTCGGACGACATAAGGTCTTTGTCCTGAATAACATTCATCGGCGGAATATCCAAATCGACACAAGACGGAAACAATCCGCACACATATGTTAACGCGATGATAATCGAATATTTTATTTTATGATCCATATTATTTCTTCTTTTAAATAAATAATGAAAAATATTTAGAATGTGAGATTTAACCCAAACGTTAAGGTCTTATTCAACGGATACATGTAACCGTAATCATTATTCTGGCCCGGATGTTCGGGGTCTACGTCCCTTACTTTGGTTATGGTTAACAAGTTATAAGCATTTGCATATACGCGGAGGTTCTTGATAAAGCTAAAAGAAGGAAGCGTATAACCGAGTTCTATGCTTTTCAGACGCAGATAGGCGCCATTAACCGCATTAAAAGCGGATTCGGCATTTATGTTGGTTCCCGAATAGGCATAGTATCCGGATACCCATTGTGTAGCCGGGTCGTATGGATCCGCCGCCGGATCAACCGGATGCCACCTGTCATAGAACTGCGACATGGAATTACTGTTGCCGTCGGCTGTACCTGTAAATTGTTCGCCATATATCACTGAACACAATGCCGATCCCTGAAACAGTGCATTCAGGTCGAAACTTTTCCACGAGCAATTTAAACTAAGGCTGAAATTGAGAAATGGCGTCATATTCTGATTTGTTAAACCGTTATAAAGTACAAAATACTTATCCTGATCGTTTATTTCACCATCTCCGTTCCAGTCTTCCAGCAGATAGTCGCCTAAGATCGTATTGTTTCCAATTCTGACGGGACTGTTCCAGATTTCGTCCCACGAAGTAAACTGTCTGTCGTATCCATAGCCATACCATCTGCCTGCCATGCGATCGTTCGTGTTATTTTTCCAGTTACTGTACGAGCTTCCATCCGCAGCGCGTTCAACATATAAATTTTTCACCCGGGTAACCGTCGTTATTAATTTTGCCCCATAGGATAAATCGTTATTGATTCTGTTCCGGTGCGAAAGTTCAAGTTCCAAACCAAATGTCCGGTCGCTGTTCAGATTTTCCTGAGGCAACGTTGCACCCACAACAGTGGGAATTCCTCCTGTCCGTCTTGCCAGCAGACCTTCGCGGTGACGGCTAAAGTAATCGAAGCCCACACCCAACAACCCATTCCATGCCTCCATGTCCACGCCAATATCAAAGGTCCTGGCTTCGAACCATGTAAGGATTGGGTTGGGAATTCCTTTATTTTTAGCAGATTTAGTGAAACTTCCATTCAGCATGTAACCGTCGGCCCGGTATCTGTTATTGTCCGATCTATCTGTTACGGGCGGATATTCGTATCCTGAAATAAACTGGTACGCCAAAGCGTCATTGTCACCATCGCCCATCACACCATATGATGTACGCAGTTTTAGATGATTGATAAAAGACAGGGGGGAATTTTTGAAGAATTCTTCTTCGGAAATACGCCATCCGGCAGAAACAGAGGGAAAGAATCCCCATCGATGGCCCGAACCGAATTTGGAAGATCCGTCGTAACGAAACTGAAGTTCAAGAAGATATTTACCGGCATAAGCATAGTTGACTCTGCCTGCCAGCGCCATATTGGCATTACTGTATAAATCACCGGTTCCATTAGACATGCTGGCCACCTGATCGTCGGGTAAACCGGCAAACAAATGATCCAGCGGCAACGGCAAATTCCTTTGTGCATTAAAATTGTCGCCGTCCCTTTTCTGCGTTTCCCAAACCAATGTTCCGCCCACGCCATGAACGCCGAAGTTCCGGTTATAATTAAGTATGAACTGCGACAGCCATTGCATTTTCGTATAGGATTGCTTTTGCATGGTCATGGGTGAATTCATCGAATGTTCCTTATATGTATCGGTCGATGACTCATAACTGTACAGAGTGTAGGTTTTTTTGTAATAACCGTTATCGGACATACGATAATTATAATTGAACAGTCCCCTGATCGACAAACCTTCCACTCCCGGAATATCATATTTCAGGCTGGCCGATGTTTCAATCCATTTATTACTGTATCTCCTGTACCCCATCAAATCGCTCCGGGTCCAGGCATACACGTTATCGCCTTCAATCAGCCCATAGAACAGTCTGGTTTCTTCAGGGTCGGCCCAAACAGGGATATGCGGGCCTTGCCGCCAATAGCGTTTGAAAATATCCCACGTATTTACATTCGCCTGATTCTTTGTATCCATAAGAAGGTTCGTATTCAGGTCGAAGGTCAACCTGTCCGTTATTTTGGTAGTGATATTGGAACGAAGGTTAAACCTGTCGTAATTCAAATCGCCGCTTTTAAAAAAACCGCCCTGGTACAGGTAGCCGAAACCGACATGATAAGTAGTTTTTGCCGTTCCGCCTGTTACTGTGAGATTGTGTTCCGTTTGCGGCGCAAATTTGCCAAAAACAGCATCATACCAGTCCGTTCCCGTTTGGGTACCATCCCGGTATGCTTCAAAATCCGCTTCGGTGTACCGAAGAGTACCGCCGTTGATGTTGTGCATTTGCTGTTCGTTAATGATGGTCATCCATTGAAAAATGTCAAACGTGGAAGGCAACCCCGAAGGTTTCTGGAACGTAAATGAACCGGAATAGGTCAGTTCGGGCGCTTTGTCCAACTGTCCCCTTTTGGTAGTCACCAGCACCACTCCATTGGCTGCCCGGATTCCATATATGGCAGCAGAGGCATCCTTCAGAACCGACATGTCGTCAACATCATTGGGGTTTAGTCGCTGAAAATTTTCCATTGTAGAGGGGATACCGTCTATAACAATTAATGGCGTCCCCATGCCGCGAATATCCAGAACGTTGTTGAAATCACCCGGCTCGGAAGTTCTTTGCCACACGCGCACACCGGGAACCTTTCCCGTAAGCATGTTCTGGACGTTTTCGTTTTTGGTTTTCACGATCTCGGCGCCTTTGATTGAGGCCACAGCGCCGGTCAGCGTTGCTTTCCTCTGCGTGCCGTATCCCACCACCACTACTTCTTCAAGTTCCGTGGCATCCTCGCTCAAACTCACGTCGATGTTTTTCTGATCGCCCACCGTAATTTCCCGGGTAACATAACCGATAAACGAAAATGACAGGATGGCTGTCCGGTCGGGCACCGTAATCGAATATTTGCCGTTCATGTCGCTTACTACACCCGTAACGGTTCCCTTAATGGTAACATTTGCTCCCGGCAGCGCTTCCCCTGCAAGGTCGGTAACAGTCCCGGCAACGGTAATTCCCTGCTGTTGCCGGTTTTGGGGCGATGCCCCGGTTTCACCCGTTTCAAAAGGCGGAACTACCGTATACGTGTTGTTAACCTTATAAAAATGAAGGCGGGTTTGTTGCGAAATTTGGGTAAGCGCCTGTTGCAGGGTTACGTTTTCCATACGGATGGTAACATGGTTGATCTTTGACAGGTGCGACTCATCATAGAAAAAGCTGTACCCGGTTTGCCTGTTCAATGCCTCGATGACCGAAATGACCGAAGCATCCGTAAATGAAAGACGGATATCCTTCCCGTCTTTTTCCTGGGATAATGTCTCTCCCGCTGTTGCTATGCTTAATGTAAAGCAATATAATATAAATAAGAACGTAAAACGCATGATAAATACTTTTAAATGCATTATTTTTGTACTGTTTTAGTGATGAAACAAATCATTAAAATTGCTTCTCCGCCTTGCCGCTTCAGCACGCCAATACTTGAACGGACGGGTGGAGGGAAACATAAGGCGGCCCCGGCTAACGGCGGCCGCTTTTTTGTGTGCTATCCGGTTGTATCCATAGGCATATCATGTTTAAGGTTTCGTAAACCTGTTTTGGTATAAAATAATCTTATTATTTTCCTTTCGACTCCTGATTCCGGTTGAACGGGTAATGGAGGTCAACACAGCATCCATAGCTTTATTGTCATGTTCGCCCGAAATCAGGTTGTTATATTCTCCTTCGGCCAGTTCAAGGTTCAATTGCGGATAGCGGCGGTTGAGGACATTCACCACTTCGCGGAGAGGCGTCCTGTGGAAAAACAGCTTACCTTCGGTCCACAGCAGGTATTTACCGGCATCAACCGTCAGTTTTTCAAAGTTACCCGTATTCCTGTTGACTTTCAGCTGTTCATCCTGTTCCAGTATGGCCCGGCCATCCGTCAAATCAACCATTACTTTCCCGGAAATCACCGAAACCGTTGCATAACGGTCTTCCCGGTACGCCATTACATCAAATGCGGTACCAAGCACCCTGACAGTCGAAACGTCGGTTTTAACTACGAATGGCTGATCCGGATTCCGTATTACATCAAACGAGGCTTCGCCCTGCAGCTCAACCACCCGCTCGCCGGCTGCAAATACCGCCGGGTACCTGATCGTACTGTTGGCATTGAGTACCACCCGGGAGTTATCAGGAAGCGTAACCGTCTTTACTTCACCACGGTTTGCGGTGGCTTCGACATGTTGAATTACAGGTTCCGGTTCCGGTTTGCGGTTCAGGGTGTAATAAACCATGGGAACCATGACCACGCACAACATAACCATCGCATACAAAATACGGGATTGCCCGTGGCGCTTCACCCGGGGCTGCGCCGGTCTCATCCGCCGGTTCGGGTTCTTCCGTTCGTACAGGACGAGTAACTTAGCGGCCTGTATCCGGTATTCTTCACGCTGAGCCTCGGTTTCCAACTGTTTCATTTCACCCGATAATTCCCATGCATGATCGGATGTTTCGTAAAACTCCCGGGAATTATCATTTTCCCTGAGTGATTCTACGATCATCAATACATCGCTGTGGGTGTATGCGCCATTCAAAAATCGGCTCCAAGCCTTTTGGAGTTCAATTTTTGAGAACCGGGGTTTTTGATCCGTCATAAATACATTATTGATCCTTATGGTATATCATACACTTTCATGCAGGGGCATCTAGGGGGGTAAACAGTAAAAAAATATACTCAAATCATAAAATCGATCATCAACAGGGAGCAATTCAAATTATCGCAGCAAAGGCGCCTGGCCCAAGCCCAAACAGGGAATGGAAGAATCACTCCTGCGAGAAACATTCCCGGCGCCATGAACGGGGAAATTGCACGCTCATCAATATGCCGTGTAAAACAGTATGATCATCAGTTTGACATAAATATCCGCATACATGGATAAATATTTTTTGATTTTTTTCAAAGCAAGGGAAGCGTGTTCCTGTACTGTTGGAACCGATATTTGCAGCAGTTCCGAAATTTCTTTATAGGAAAAACCCTGCATACGGCTAAGCTTGAATACCTCCTTCTGTTTTGATGACAGATTCTCGACCGCTTTATCCAAAAAGAACGACAGGTCTTTTTCCACAATTTCATCCTCGGTTTGGTTGGCTATTAACCGGTTTTTAGCGATGGCCCGTGCAAACCGGGAACGAACATCGAATTGCCGGAACATGTTCAATATTCTGTTCCGTGCCAGTGTATGCAGATATGATGAAAACGACCGGTCGGGATCCAGGTTCCGGCGCAACTCCCATATCTGTATGAAAATATCCTGGATAAGGTCTTCCGACGATGTTTTGTCTTTCAGGAAGCAGTTGCAGAAATATATTAACCGTCCCCTGTAGCGTACATATAATTCTGCAAATGCCACCTGGGAACCATCCACCAGCAACTTCACCAGTTCATCGTCTGTCCCGGTCAGCTTTTCCGTATGCTTTGACATATATTTCCTGATAAGTTATATAAAATTACATTCAACCTGATGCAAAACGGATCACGGTGTTTTGCTAAAACGGATATCCGCGAAATACATGACAATCGGGTTTACGGTGGATAAAATGCCATTGGTTGCATCGCCTATGTCCGCGCCACTCGGTTCTCCGCCCAGGTTCAGAACGAACACGCGCGTATGGCGGGTTAAAGCGCCTTTGTTATTACCGTCAGCATATTGCATGTCAAAGGTAAATTCGGTCCATCGCGTGCGAAGGTTGGCGTCCGGAATCGTAAACTGTTCGTGTTTAGCGGCAGAAATCAGGGACGGATTGCCTCCATCATCCCATACTTCCTGTCCCCATTTGGTATCGGGGTTGGTACCGGCCCACCATGTCCTGTTCATAAACCTGCCCCAAATGGTTTTGTACCGGTAATAACCGGTGGAAGGAGGCACATTGAATGCTTCGTCCGGACTTGGCGTGAACAGTTTTACCTTGAGATACCGGTAATTTTCGGCATCGAGCCTGTATCCTGCCGGCAGGAAAAAACTAAGCGCCGCGCTTCTTCTGATCAGTACCGTTTTATATACATTTCCGGCATCGATTAACTGATCGTCAAACGGCACGTCAGTAGCCGGGCAGGTGACGTCCATGCTCCAGTTCAGATCGCCCACAGCCGAAAGCCAGTGGAATCGATTGGGCATCATGACATATTCGGGTTCTTCGGTATTTACCAGTTCCACCTGTCCGGTTTCAATGAAGGGGGCCAGGATCGCATCAAAACCGGCTTTGGAATGAGGTATGTATTTGACCTTTTCCAAAATACCCGATTCCAGGAGATCAACCATGGATTGTACTCCTGCAACGCTATTGGATGCGGAATTGTCGGTTGCCAGCGGATTTTCTGCGCTTATTAAAAACGGAACCCATGCTCCCCCTCCGATCGTACTTGTGAGGCTATTGTTGTTATAAACAGTAGAAGGAAGATCAAACCCTTCGCCCCCCGTCAGGTCCAATTCCTTTAACCCCGAGAAATAGAATAAATCGGCAAGTGAAGCGACATGCGGCGGGAACACGAGCTTTTGAACAGCAGCAGCGCTACCGGCCGTAAACTCGGTTACGCCGCTTGCTTCCAACATAGCACGCTCAGCCGGTACAAACGGGGTGTTTGCATCGGTAGTAGTGAAGGATATCCGATCGGTAACCATTACTTCATCCAGAAGGCGGTCGCCATTACTTAAAATGGGGCGGACAGTATAATCGATGGTAAGACTCCTTTCCGAGTCAGGTTCCAGGTTTCCTGCAAAAATTCGCGGAGAACCGCCGGACTGTCCGGTTCTTTCGATGCCGTCCCTGTCGGTGTACTTAAAGTCAAGGCTTACAAATTCCATGATCACCGAGTTCAATCCATTGGGCCAGTCGATAATGGCGCTGGCGGGAGAAACGGTAATTCGCGGCGCGGGAACTTCGAGCGCCCGGATGTCCTGAGTAACAAAAGGCACTACGGGAAGCTCCTGGGGAATTGACCGGTTGCCCCGGTCGTCCTCGGTATAAATACGGAACCGGTAAAGTTTGGTCGTATTCAAACCGGTAATGTTGACCCATGAACACAATGAATCGTATACTTTGAGCCGTTCGCCGTTACATTCAACAACCGTTTTCACGGCTTTGCCCAGGTACATCCTGCCGGCAGGAAGCCTCCCGGCCTTTATCAGGTCAATTTCCACCCGTTCCAGGCCGAGTCTTCCGTATATGGTATCGAATTTGGCAGGATAGATTACCTCGCCCAGAAAATCTTCCGCAACGTCGTACATGCCGGTACATGACACTGCAAAGATGAACACTGTAACAAATAAAAAGGATTTCATAAACATTTTTTTACTGATCATGGATTATTTATTTAGCTTTCCGACCGTACAGGGTAAGTTCCGACAAACAATTGTTGGTTGCACCCGTATAATTGTTATCAAAATTTCTTCTTGCCAGATACCTGATCCAGCGGACAGGAGGGGTATACTGCGGCTCGTCGGGATAGAAATATGCCATATCTCCTTCCTGCCCCTTTTTGAAGATCTCTAATTCGCTCATATTTTGAGGTACCGGTATTTTGTGCGAAGTAACGGAATCCCATTGCATGGTTGCTTCATTCAAAATATACAATGAATAATAACCTACATTTTCGCTCCTGTAATACTGTCCCCTCACTCCGGGTCCGGCGGCACTGGTTCCGTCCATGTGTCGCTGATGCGTGATGATACGGCTTAATTCCCAATAATCGCCCAAATCGATCATCAGGTTCCACATATTGGCATCCGTAACGCCGCTGATTCCCAAGCGTCCCCTATTGTTGCTATGGCAGAAATTGACCGTAGGAGCGACATTGATCACATCATCGATGATCATCCAGGTGCGGCCTTCAAAGCCTTCGCCGTACATCATGGGGATTCCGGCTATCATATCGCCCCATGCCGGCAGTTGCCATATCATCTCCCCGCCTGGTTTCCTTTTAGGGATTTTCGCGTCGTCCAGCAGGTTAATGGCTCCAAAATCGAGAAGTCCCGTCGAGTTATCATACAGATCCTTGATTTCAATCTTCACCGGTATGGGCGCTTCATTGACCAAATCCTCAATCATCCTGCGCTCAATCGAATCGTTGGAAGTCAATACCTTGGTCAGTTCGCGCGCAACGCCATCCCTTGTATACGTGAAGTGGACAAAAACATTGATGCTTTGCGCCATTTGATTTTTCCAGTCGATCAGGAATGCATTGAATCCCGGTTTAACCACCATTGTTTTGGCTACCCGCGAAACCGTCGACTCCAAAGGCCGGACAACGGCCGACCGCGCTTCGGATGCAACGCCGGCGCGGTTTACGGCATACACTTTTACGGTATAGTCTTCGTCATCGCCCATGCCGATCACATCCAATACCCGTGTAAAGTATGACGAAGCAAACATGTATGTTTTACCCTGGGAATTGGTATATTCGGCTTTGATCTGCAATACGTTTACGCTGCCGGGCGGTGTATAAAACACTCTTACGCCTCCTACTATCGACTGGACGCTGTCGATATCCGGTTTTCCGGGAGGCGTTGCATCGCCCGATTTATCCATATAGCGATCCTGCTCCCTGCAACAGAGCAGCATGCCGGTCATCACTGCGATGAATAATAATGCTTTCACTTTCATAAGATTCATTTCATTTTAATTTAATATGATTAGAATTCACAGAGGTTACCATCCCGGATTCTGTTTCAAATTCCGGTTGGTATTCAATTCATTCAGGTCAATCGGCCACAGGCAGTCCCTGATGGAGAAATTCCTGGATTGCTTTACCCCCAAAATAAAAAATGTCTGCGGGGTACTGCCCGTATGCATCCATCCCTGTACAGGCCTGGAAAATTCAGCAGGCGCTTTTTTATGCCGCAGCATGTCCTGGAACCGGCTTCCTTCGAAAGCGAACTCTATGCTCCTTTCCCGAAGGATAATCTCGCGTAATCCCGCCTGGGTGGTATGATAACCTACCGACTTGACAATGCCGGCATCCGCCCATACTTTTTCCACATCGGGAATACCTGCACGGCGGCGTACCCTGTTCAGGGCATCGTACACTTTCCGGCTGGGGCCGTCGTATTCGTTCCATGCTTCGGCCTGCATCAGGTAGAGATCGGCCAAACGTATAATGGGATACGGAAATTTGACGATTCGTTGCCATCCGCCGGCGCCCGACTCGGGATGGATGAATTTCTGGATCCCGATACCCGTCACGAAACAGTCTTCATTCCGGCCATCCCTCAGTCCTCCGTACGAGCCTGCCCACATCGAAACGGGAATCAGGCACTGATGCGCCCTCCAGTATCCTCCCGTAATGCCCAGGTTGGCATAGAACCGCATTTCACGGTTCATATACAGGCTAATGGTGACGGTATTCGGCTGGAGTAAGCCTAAAAGCGGCTTCATGGCGATCTCATCCGCTTCGCCGAGCGAAGGATCCGGGGTGGTAACCAATGCGTGGCGCATGCTGTAAGGGAAGGTACGGTCTTCGTCGACAGGTACGCCATTCCCGGTGTAGTAGCGTTCGGCCATGGCATAAGTTGCGCACATCCACTGGTTGGCCCAGTTAACGCTGTTCTTGTCCGTACTCGCAAATTCATCGGAATTGGGAAGACGCATGTTGATGGTGGCGCCTATTTCACAGTCGACATTCGTACCGCTTCCGAAGAAATCCACATTGCTCATTCCCCAGATCAGTTCGTTGTTCCAGGGATCGGTATTCACCATCCGCAAATTCCACAGGGTCTGCATTCGTTCAGGATTGTTTTCAAAGAACTCGCGGTCGTAACTGTAAGGCGCCTTATCAAAAGCGTACAGGGTTTTACCCTGTTCTTCGCACAGGGCGATGGCTTCGTCAATGGCTTCCCCGGCTTTTTTCCATTTTTCCCGGTCGGCTGTTACCGGAAAATAGGGTTTTCCGTCAAAATCCAGGAAATCGCCGAAATATTCCATATTGCCATTGCTCAAGGGACTGGCGCGGAAAAGTAAAATTCTTGCCTTGATGGATTTGGCCACCATCCGGTCAACCATTCCATAATCCACCTGGTTTTCGATTTTCGTTTTCAGCTTCGGCATGGCCTGATCTATCAAACCGATGATATAATCGTAACAGTCGTCCACCTTGGCGCGTTTCAAAAACACAGCGTCTCTGGATGCTTCGGGAGCGATGACCTCGTCGGATATAATTACCGGGCCGTATTTCTGCACCAGCAACCAGTGATAATAAGCTTTCATAAAGATAACCTGGGCGCGCCATTCGTCTTTTTCAAACGATTCCATATTTTTTACAAGGTCGATATTCTGCAGGAAGAGATTGCACTGACGGATGGCTTCGTAGTACGGTTTGCCATTATAGTTTCCGCTCCAACTGCCCAAAATGGGATTTGTAGCCGACTGCAGGCCACGCATGATCTTGACGCCAAGCAGGTAATTTGCATTCGTTTCATAATCCAGACGGTGCACATATTCGTCACCCATGGTCCAGGTCGTATAGTGCGCCCTGTTGTCGTCAGGCAAGTAACTGTATACTTTGGCTAATGCATTGTAGGCTTCTTCCCTGGTATTGAATACATCTTCCAGCTTTGCCGTATTGTCAGGCACAATGTCCAGGAATTTGGTACACGATGCCAGTATTATTACCGTCCATATGGCGGTGATACTTATTATTTGATGATACCTGTTCATATTTATATTTTATATTTTTCTGATTGATCATTACATTCACCCTTAGAAGGACAAGCGGATACCCACGTTAAAACGCTTATTGGGCGGATATTTCAGCCCTGCCTTACCCATTTCGGGATCCCACAATTTGAAGCGGCTGACCGCAAACAGATTTTCACAGCTGAAATATATGCGGCAACTGTTCAGGTGGATTTTTTGCCATTCTCCAAGGTTATATCCCAATTCAACGGTTTTCAGGCGGAGAAACCCCGAATTGTACAGCCACCACATGGATTGCTGCGTGTTGTTGGGCATCGGCCCGGTTGACAAACGGGGCCAGAAAGCATAGATGTCGGGGTTGGTTTCGCTCCAGTAGCTTTTGGCAATGACGGGCAATGCATTCCGGCGGTCGACAAACGGGGCGATGCCTTCATTCCTGTGATTCGCATCGGTTCGGACACCCGGGTCCAGGAAGGTGGATACCCGGGCGTTTCCCTGGAAGAAAAACGAGAAATCCCATCCTTTATACCCAAGAGAAAGGCCAAATCCATATTGAATCTCGGGAGAGGTGGGATAGCCCATGGGCACCTGGTCGTTGGCATCGACCGTTCCGTCGCCGTTCACGTCCTTGTATTTGATGTCGCCGGCCTGGTAAGTTCCGAAATCCTGACGCGGCGAATTGGCTATTTCATATTCATCCACAAAAAGGCGTTCGGCTACCAGACCCCATTGCTGATTGACGCTATACCCCTTATGCTTCCGGTATTCGTCGGGGTAATCCTTTTCGTCGTTTTCCTCAATGCGGTTGGTGGCATAAGTGAAATTGCCGCGACCGGTAACCCACAGGCTATTGCCGAAGGAATGCTGGATGTCGACTGAACCGTCGATACCGTGCGACTTTACTTTCCCGACATTACCGCTGATTCGCGATTCGATACCGGTGGATTTGGGCAGGTTTTCGCGTTCCCAGTAAATATCGCTCCTGAGTTCGCCGAAATAGTCGGCCTGTATTTTCACCGCTTCGTTCTTCAACAGAGCAAGTTCAATTCCTAAATTGTACTTGCTCGATCTTTCCCAGGTGATATTGGGATTGGCATACCGGTTGACCGAATACCCGCCGTAAGCGTTCATATAGTCCTGTCCCCAGCGGTATGAACCTCCGCTTCCGATACTCACGTCGGAGAGGAAAAAGAAACGGCCGGACCTGTTCGAGATGGCATCATTTCCTCCCTGCCCCCAGGTAGCTTTCAATTTCAACAGGCTGATCAGTTTTTTTGCCGTATCGAAAAAGGATTCGTTGGAGATCAGCCACCCCCCGCCAATAGCCGGAAAGAATCCATATCGCTTATTGCCTGTGAATTTTTCGGAACCGTTATAACCGAATGAAAAGTCGATAAAATAACGGGTATCGTAATTATAGGTAAATCTGCCCGATACGCCTGCATTTTTTTCAGGCAGTGTTTCATAAATCGACGTATTATTTCCGCCTGTTATCAGATTGGTCTGCGCCATGCCCACCAATGTTGCGCCCGGATGATGTACGCCAAAATCCCCGCTCCAGTTGAGAATGGCTTCGTAATAATACTGTCCGTCGGCATCTCTGCCCGGTTCCACATTTCCCAGGTAAGGACGGCCTGACAGCTCATTCATCCAAAGAAGCTTGTATTCTCCGGTAATTTCGTTATAGGCGTCTAATGTAAAATAGCAGGGGTCGTACTTCCGCCTGCTGCTGTATTTATTCCATACGTTGGCGGATGCTTTCAGATTGACGGTCAACCCCGGAGCAATAAAATCCAGTTTTTGCATCAGGTTGGCCATGGCGGTAATGGTGGTCTCGTTGCGGTCTTCGTATCCCCTGACCATGGACGCGTATGGATTGGTCTTGATGCTGCTGCCGAGGAAAGAGCTTCCGAAAAGAATAAATTCGTCATGCCTGCGGGCTTCGTCCGGTTCATATACAAAAGGAAAATCCACCGGGTTGGAACGCATGATGTCATAGTAGATATCGCTGGCGGAGGTATAAGGGCCGGTATAATTTTCGAACCGTCCCGACAGTCTTGTATCCAGCGTTGTGGAGGGCGTCAGCTTGAAAATCACATTGCTGCGTACGTGAAAGCGGTTGATGTCGATATTGTTGTTGAAATTGTTCCGCCTGTCCACCTTCAACAAACCGGTTTCGTGATCGTAGCCGCCCGACACATAATAGGTAGCCACCTGTCCGCCACCCGACACGTTCAGGTTGAACTTTTCGTTGAGCGTAGCCTTGTTGAACAGGGAACTGTACCAGTCAACACTGGGGTAAATGATCGGGTTGTCGCCGGCCATGGTTCCCAGTATCTTCTGTTCATCGTAAAAAGCGCCCAGCTGCGGATTCCTGGTAATTCGCGCCTCGTTGTACATCCGCATGTAGGTAACGCCATCCAAAAACCCGATCTTTTGCGTGGGGGTGGCGACATGGGTATCAAAACGCGCTTCAATCCTCACCGGGCCTTCAAACCCGCCCTTAGTCACTATCGAGATGATACCGTTGGCGCTTCGCGCACCGTACATAACCGTTGCCGAGGCATCCTTCATCACCGAAAAACTTTCAATATCATCCGGCTGCAGCCTGGCAAGGTCGTCTGTTGTCGATTCGAAACCGTCAATCAGGATCAGGGGGGAGGTCTTATACCCGAATGTCGTAACTCCCCTGATGAAGAACTGCGCATTGTCGGCGCCCGGCTCGCCTGTAGTCTGGTAGGAAATGATACCGGCGATTTTACCGGCCAGCGCATTGGTGAGGTTGGATGCTGGAACCTTCAGGTCGGACATTTTAACGGATTCAATAGCAGAAACCATGCTCATTTTCTTTGTTTTGCCAAACGCGGTAATGACAACTTCATCAAGCTGCGTCTGATCGTCGTACAAAACAACCTCCAGCACATTCCTCTGTCCGGGCGCCTGCTCTACGGTTTTCTTTCCAATAAACGAGAAAGTCAACGTGTCGCCTGCATGAACATCGAGAGAAAACTCACCGTTAACATCGGTAGCAGTTCCCACGAGCGTTCCTTTTTTGACGACGGTTACCCCGGGCATGGTGGAACCGTCCACAGCATCCTTTACCACGCCTGTCACCTTTTTAGTCTGGCCATAACCTGTAAAGGAAAAAAAGAATATAAACAATAAAACTTCAAGATATTTCATATTATTTCATATTTGATGATGTGTGAATTTGATCAATTGTTTTTCTATTTCGAATATTCCATGTGAAGGTCTTCGCACGGGGCAATCGCCCCTGCATGAAACATTCTTGAGGCGGCTCATCCGGTCTACCGCCGGACTCATTCTGTCCACCGCAAGACTCATCCGGTACACCGTAAAACCCTTTTCGGTTATGCCGGTTACTACATTTTCTTTTTTCTTTTTTGCTTTGCCATAATTCCAAGTTCTTAAAAGTAAATACAATATGATACGTATAAAAATAAAAAACCGCTATATCGTATGATACGATACAGCGGCGGTATAATAGCTTTGAAAAATATTTACTAAATTTTGCGCGCGCGTTTATAATGTAACTCTCTCTCTCTCTCTCTCTCTCTCTCTCTCTCTCTCTCTCTCTCTCTCTCTCTCTCTCTCTCTCTCTCTCTCTCTCTCTCTCTCTGAAAAACACGAGCCAATCTGTGATTAACAGAAAAAAACCCCAAACAA
>JAISCQ010000207.1 GCA_031265445.1 Bacteroidales bacterium | reverse complement strand
CGGAGACAGGTATTCGATACTGACGATCCGGCCCGACTCCTCCAGAGGAAGCAGGCTGTTGAGCAGACTGATGCATAAATGCTTGTGTTCGCCAAAGATCCGCTTGAAGGTCAGGTCGGCTTTGGGGTCTAAATAACGTGCCATAATTTTTATTAATGGATGAAACAGAACGACAAAGATAATAAGAAAAATGAAAATCCGACGACACGTAAAACCATTATAACCCATTTCCCGATAAAAACAGACACATCGCTGTCAGTGGCGGTTTGTGGCCCGATTATTTGACCGCTGCAAGGGGAATGTCTCTTGCAGGGGTGATTCTTCCGTTCATGGCGGCAGGAATGTCTCTTGCAAGGGTGATTCTTCCGTTCATGGCGACAGGAATCTCTCTTGCAGGAGTGATTGCCCCGTTCATGGCGGCAGGAATGTCTCTCGCAGTGGTGAATCTTCCGTTCGTGGCGACAGGAATGTCTCTTGCAGTGGTGATTCCTCCGTTCCCCATGTGGGGAAAGTCCCAACGAGGCTTCGGGCATACTTCCCCCTCATGGGGAAAGTCCCAACGAGACCTCGGACATACTTCCCCCACGCGGGGAAAGTCCCAACGAGGCTTTGGGCATACTTTCCCTTCATGGGGAAAGTCCCAACGAGGCCTCGGGCATACTTTCCCCGCGTGGGGACGAATATCATTTTATCATAACGTGTCGCGTCGTTACTATGACCTTGCCCACGTCGTTATAACGTCGTTTGTGATGATGGAAATCCGACTTTTCAAGTCTGTTATATATAATTGCCATCTTATTTTTTAGAGGGAAGGATTTTTTCGGATTGCTGCCGCTTGCGGTTTCGCCCCCTGTCAGGTCAGGGGCTACCGACAGGGCTCCCTCGCTTCAGCATTACCGTCCGGTAATTGGGATTGCGCCATGCGCTCATCAAGTCCATAAAGGCGCCGTATTCGGCAGATGTAATAATGCTTTTGCGAAGGTTAAGACTGCGCGTCACCCGGTAATAATTGAGTGCGCGTTTTTCAATCCGGATGTTCACTGATCCCAGGACATTCTTTTTTTCAACAGTCATATCTTTATTGATAAACTCCCGGTCGGCCGACGTCCAGAGCGTATAGTTATATGACTCCTGAAGGGGATAAGGTATCTCCAGCGTGGTCTGTCGTTGCGCACCGAGATAGGGCAATGCCCACGAGTTGGCGCCACCGGGTACTTCAGGCAATGTAAAGCTGGAATATTCGTCATATTCTTTTACGGCCAAACTGCCTCCTGTGTGTTTTTCAGGCTTTTCATCCGGCACGGCATCCGGATAACACTCGACGCCTGTCATGTACGCATAGCCTGAAGTTTTGACCTGTTGCGGATCTGCAACAATCTCCATGTACGATACCGCATGATTGCACTTTTTTGCAATAATTTCCGCAATATCATCCTTCATGGGTACATATCGCCAATTGGGCCGGGATACGGACAAACACGTTTTCGTGTATGTAACAGGCGACAACAAAAAGTCTTCTTCTCCATTTACAGCTACGGCAATATCGGCAATGGCATGCAACGACCCCGCCGAGCCATCGATATACGAAGGGTACACAGCGACACAGTAAGCTTCGATACCCAAATCCTTCGCCACAGCAAGCAACAAAGCCGCCTTTTCGCCAACAGTCCCGTAAGCCTGTTTTGCCACCTGTGCGGCATCGCGAAGGCGGTAACCTGCATATTCGGCAGGAATGGGCGTGTAAGCGATATGATCCGTCAGGTACCTGTAGGCATTGGCTAACCGGAAGTTGGGATCGGCTTCGTCCTTTTCCCGAACGGGTATTTTGCCGAATACAGCTTGAATCTCCCCGGTATCACCGGGGTTCATCTGTCCGGCCAGCCATTGCAAGGCAGCCTGCTGCGAGGGCCAGGTCGAAAATACAAGGTGCGGGGCATTGCGGCCATCTTCCGGCTGGTAATATTCGCGCGACGAGGCAGCGATATTACGGAAAGTCCATTCGTAACGTGTCGCGCCGTCTTTCTTTACAACTTTAGTATCGGCTTTCGCACCATGCAACTGGTACGCCAGTTTTTTCGAGTCGGGCACCGTTACCGTTACTTTGTATTCCTTCACAGGCGACTCTTCCTGCAAAGTCAGTCGCCGGTCCAGCTCGGGCGCATAGCCTGCGCCGTCATGCAGGGTGTAGTCTAAGTAAGCTGTAGCGCCGAGTTCCAGACCGGTATGCGTTACCACCATTTCGCGCAGATGGTTATAGTCAGGAGCATCAGCGGCAAAACGCGGGAGAACCTCGTTGAAAGCGTTCTGCGGCGTCACGATCTTATTGCCGTTAGCCTGCACTGTATACGATTCATTGATTTTCAACTGTTGCTGCCGGGGATTGTATACAATAAACGTTTCGCCATACAGGCGGTTGAATGATACGTGCGTATTATATTTCACGATCTGTCGGTAATGCGTGTCGCTGCTGCCGTCAGGATTCAGGACATAATCCTTTTGCAACAGCACAAAATCGGCTTCCGACGATTGGCCGGAAACAGAACTGCATACAAAGAGCAGGAACAGCACAGATACTTTATACATTTTTATTCTCATTTCTCATTTTTTGATGAAGATTTGTCTTTTTAAAATATGATCGCCTTTTCTTTTCCACAAAAACAGCAAGGCGCGAAGATTCACCGCAGGAATACCAGCGGCTGATCGGTGAACTGTTTTTGATTCATCACGGCTTCGCGGAAAGCAGGCCAGTCATGCGCGTCGTATACGCGCTTTTTGAGCGCCAGGCTATTTGCAAAATTGATGGTGTTTCCCGTTTGTTTTACCGATGAACGGAAGGCCGCCACATCATTGTCCGACGAACTGTCCTTATATTGATCGCTGAGCCGGTAACCGGCGGGAATGGTAATATTTTCGGTAAGCTCCACTAATCGCGAACAACCGTCCTTGAACCCATATTGGCGTTCGGGCTGTGTACCGAGGCGCAGATAGGTTTTCACGCCATTGAAAGCGCGGACGCTTAACGGAGTACAAATGATTTCGCCGGAGCGCCCTACAAAAGCATAACCCGGGATTTCGTATTTCATGGTGATGCGGATGGGGCCTGTCGTGTAGTCTTTCGGATTCTTGCCATAGTCGACGCTGATCATCCGCGCATGAGGCGATACCGACAGCAATTCACGTTCCATGGCTGCTTTCCAGTCGCTCATGAAACCGTTGGTAAACGGAGATCGCAGCGCCCTGTCCGACTGTCCTTCGGCGGTTACGGTCAATTCGCCTGTCAGTTCACCGTCGAGTCCCAGTGTGGAACGTACATGGATGCGTACATAATGGTTCTCGGGCGGCGAAACGGGCGTACAAAGCAGTCCCGACCCTTCGGGAACGCCCGGCAGGTAATTCTGCTGTTGTTCGGCGCTCGACCACAGTTCGCGCGTAAACGGAACCCAGGTGGGGTCGAGCAGATGATAACGGCCATCGGATAGTTTCACCACTGCCACGCTGTGATTGAAATGATCGGCGGGAATCGTTTCGATACGCGAACCGGCCATCGTCATGGCCGGATAAGCCTCGAACCCGGCCATGCGAAGCATTGAAATCAGCAGGGCTGCCTTGTCCTTACATACGCCGCAGCGGTCAGTGAAGTTCATGGCCGTGTTGTGCAGCGTAAAACCTTCGCCTTCGCCCATCGAAATGCCCGAATAACGCATATTGTCGGCCACCCAGTGGGTAAGCGCCGACACTTTATCCATTTCTGTCTTCGCGCCTTTCAGCAGTTCGTTTACCTTGTCCTGTGCGGTCGGCATCGGCCCAAAACTGTTGTAATCTTCGTTTACCTTGTAGAACCACAACGACTTGGCTTGCCAATCCTTTGCCGTACTCATGAACAGCTTGGGTGCACAGTCGAAGAAATCGACGCGTCCCGGTTCCATTTTTATCGGGAACATGTCGGTTTTTGCGAAACGATACAGCCGCTTGTCACCATTACGTTGAACGGTCACGGAACATTCGCCCTGAAAGAACCCGTACTGCATATCCTTCTCCGGGGGCAGGTTCGCACAATACACTTTACGCGCCACCGGTTGTTCGTTCCAGAAAGGAACAATATCATAAAACTGTCCGCGCATGGGCGGGATATATGGTTCATCGCCATCGCCGGCCAGCAGGGCGTACGTAAATCCTTTCTTAAAAATGCCGTATTCCACGATGTCGCCGGGTTCAATCCTTCCGATGTTCATCATTTTCTGGCGGGCGCCCCAATAAATGGCGCGCGCCGGGGCAGGATAATCCAGTTCGTCGGCGATGTTGAAGTTGTCGACCGCACCGCTTTTCCGGATAACACGAACCGAAGTAAATTCGGCAGCCGCCGTTAACGGGTCATAATCGTACTTGATGGTGCGCCATTTGAGCGCTCCCCTGGCAGTTCGTATTTCTACCTTCTGTACTATATGGAAATAGCCCAGGCCGGTTTCTTCCACATCCACATACGTACTGTCCAGGCGGATCACATAATCGTAACCGTCGTACTTGTCAACCGGATCGGCAATAGCAGCAAATGTTACGGTACTGAAAAGGCAAAATGTGATGAATAAATTCATGATATGAATCGTTTGGTAAATCAATAACTGCAAATGTATAAAAAGTTCCGGCGTATCCAATGGTTTTTTCAAAAATCCCGATCCCGTGCGGCTATGTCTCAAAAAAATTAACCCAAAGCGAAACCTTTTGTTGCTTATCACGTACACTTTGTTAAATCAACAAATTAACAGTTTATGAAATTAATTGTCTATCTAATGATTTTGTTGTTTGAGCCGATACAATGCTTTTCTTCGGACGATGCGGGCTCGTACTTTGAAACCCTGCGCCGGTCGGGTCATGCGAACAGCGCTGTTGAACAGCAGTTGCTTGCTCTTTCTACAGAACAGCTCACAAAGCAACTTGCTCCCTACTATACGGATACATTTTCCGTCATCAGGCAAAAGTCGTATTATCTGACCTATAAAAGAGGCATACGGGACATTCCGGCAGGAAGGCGTATTGCCGCAAAACAACTGTTGCAAGGGTGCGACGATCCGGACGGCGGCCTCGTGGGACAGACGCTGCGATACTTGCAGGAATTTTCGAGAGACGATTTCGACGGGGAATGTAAAAAGATCATTAACGGCAAAATCGAGCGCACGCAAATGCCTCATTACAGGGAGCTTGTTCTTCTGGCGGGGTATACAGGTACGGGAAAAGACGAGCTGTCCGCGTTACTTTCCGATCTTCATGTTCCGGAAAGGTACAGATGGTACGTATCGTTGGCGCTGGCGCGGATGGGCGACGCCGTGCAGACGGCTAACTGCGTGAACAGGGTCAGAAAATTGCCTGTAAACAATGACCTGATGGAATATATCCTTCCCGATCTGATTTATACGCGGCAGCGGGAAGCGCTGGACTATTGTGTCGGCTTGCTTTTGGAGTATACGGGACTGTGCGAATCGCAAAATCCGGATGTATCCGAAAAAATCAATTGCGCCTTTTTGATGATACCGCTGCTTGCGCCCGCCATTACGGACTTTCCCGTTGTCATTGATGCATCCGGCGATATAGCGGGCGATTATCAAAAGGCGCTGAGGGACCTGAAAAAATGGTTTTCGACGAACCGTGAATATGATATTAGCGATGTACAATTTTAAAAAGCAATTTTCATGAACAGGCTGTTAGTCCTTCTGTTGCTGTTGTCGTTCTGTTACAGAGGCGTCGCGCAGGTGCATGCGGAAGCCTCTGCAAGCATCGATTTGAGCAAAATAGAACAGTTACAGATTGAAGGTAATGAGAAAATAGAAGCCGCCTTTACCGCCATGAAAACAGTACAGGAAGCGGGACGGTACATCAATGCGCTGTCCGACCTGTTTGGCAGCGGAGAAATGACGCTTCCCGTCGGTATCAGGAAGGGCGATTATGAACTGATCATACAGAAGATCACGCATGATGAACAGAGCGACAAATCGCACATTCATGCCACCTGCGCCTTCCGGTTCAGAGACACGGGACAGAAGGCAGCCTTTGAAGGCCAGGCGGAAATACAGGGAATAAACGGATTGGGCACGCGGGGAGAACTTTCTTTGATCGCGCCTGTAAGGAGGGATATGGGCAAAACGTCCACCGTCGTCGTACACGAAGGCAGCCGTGTACGTTTCGGATGCGACGGCATTGAAGATTTTGCCGTAAGGCTTACATGGATGATCACTTCGCCGCAGATTACCCCGACCACCGCAGAGGGACAACCCGTCCAGACGCCGATATCTACAACGGTAGACGCTATTTTCGAGGATTTTGACAATTATATCGTGTCGTTCAATGTGGACCGGTCGTTTATGTTTCGCGGGCTGAAGGACGTATTCTTCACCGTCAAGGGAATAACGCTCGACCGGAGCGATACGGAAACGTCGGCAATGACGGTCTTTCCCGAAGGCTATCTCTCTTCCGGAGACGAACGGAATTTGTGGCGCGGCGTTTCATGCAGCGAAGCGAGCGTGAGTTTGCCGGCCATATTCAAACCTTTGCAGGGCGGCGGACGGATGGCGGTTTCGATGAAAAACGCGCTGTTCGACGAAAACGGCTTCACCGGCGACGCCTCGGTTTCGGGTATGCCGGGCAGCGCATTGCTCGATCTCTCGAAATGGGATCTATCCATAGATCATTTCAAGCTCGGTTTTTTGAAAAACGAACTGATCGCGGCCGGTTTCGGCGGCGATATCAACATTCCGCCTTTCGGGAAAAACTCGCTTTTCCCTTACACGGCGGCATATAATCACGCTACGGAAGAATTTGACTTCGATCTGGGCATCGGGGGAAAATACGATTTCCCGGTACTTGCAAGCACGCTGACGCTGCATCCGGCTTCTACCATCGAGCTGTCTTTCAGGGATTCGGATATTTACCCGGTCATCAACGCATCCGGGGTGCTGACCGTCAACGCCCCGCTCGGGGGGAACGACAGCACCTCAAGGTTCACGGTCCCGGACATTGCGTTTGAAAACATGCGGATCAGTCGCGAAGCGCCTTACGTCAGCATCGGCTATATAGGCGTCAGCGGCAATTTACAGATCCCGCAGATTGCAGGTTTTGAAGTGCAGATAAGCAACATACGTTCCTTCGATCATGCAGCCGGCAGCGGACTGGCGTTTGATGCGGATGTTTCCCTCAGCGAAATCTTCGGCGGAAAAACGGGAATATCGCTGTATGGAGATTATGCGCGCTGGAAATTCGACAAAGTCGGCGTGGACAAAATTTACGTGGATTTCAAGTCCAGGGCGTTCAGTCTGTCCGGCGGAGTGTGGCTAAAGAACGGCGACGCCCTGTACGGCAACGGCTTCAGAGGCGACGTGTCTTTGGAAATCATCGAAAAATTTAAACTCGACGCTGTAGCCGTTTTCGGGAAAAAGGATGATTACCGCTACTTCCTGACAGACGTCTTTTTTGAGGCGCCGCCTCCGGGCATCATTGTTCCGCCTGCGCTGGGTTTTTACGGGTTCGGCGGCGGTCTTTACCGTCGTATGCAGCAGACGCCGCCGACGGCGTCCGGTTCCGATTTCGGCAAATCACTGTCCGGTATCCATTACATCCCGGATCGAACCGTGAGCATGGGCGTCATGGCAAGCACCAAATTCGGACTGAGCGGATCGCCCAAGGCATTCAATGCCAAAGTAAACTTTGAAATGCAGTTCAACAGCAACGGGGGACTTAACTTCATACAGTTTCGCGGCGACGCCGCCTTTATGGACTTGCCGGACAAATGGGGCAAACTGAGCGAGAATATTTCCGGAGCGGTGAAGAAAGTCGAATCGGAGGGAAAGATCACGCGGCCCGCCACCAAAGAAGACCTGAATGGAAAAGTGCCTGAAAACAAAAGCAGCGGTTTCCTTACCGCAGCGATCAATGTAAAATACGACCTCGTCAACAGCGTTTTCACAGCAGACCTGAACGCCTACCTGAATGCCGGCCTGATCAGGGGAATTGGCGCCAACGACCGTATGGGCTGGGCGTCTGCCTATTTTTCGCCCAACAAATGGTACACCTACATCGGGACGCCTTCCGACAGAATCGGCCTGGAAGTACTGCGCCTTGCCAAGCTGGACGGTTATTTCATGATCGGTAATGACATACCCGGACTTCCTCTTCCGCCCGAGAAAGTGCTTCGTAACCTGAGCGCGGACAAAGTGGCGCAACTCAAACGGAACAGTGACGCCGGCGTTACCTTCGAAAAGGGCATCGCTTTCGGAGCGGGACTGAATGTGGGTTTCAACGCAAAGTTACCTCCTTTCTACGCCTCTTTCGGCGCAGGGTTGGGCGGGGAGTTCCTGCTGGTGGACATGAACGGACGGCTGTGCAGCAATTTCGACGGCGTTCCCGGCATCAACGGCTGGTATGCTTCCGCGCAGGCGTGGGCTTACGTAGAAGCGGCCATCGGTATTGAAGCAAGGATTTTCAAAAAAAATCGCAAGTTTGACATTTTGAACCTGTCCGTTGGCACACTCCTGCAGGGCAAGGGTCCCAACCCCATGTATTTTGCAGGCTCCGTGGGCGGACGATACAGCGTGCTGGGCGGCCTGATCAAGGGAAATTGCAGTTTCGATTTCGAGGTGGGGGAAGAATGTATCCCTGCAAGAACCGGCAGTCCGTTCGACGAAGAAATTATCGCGCAGATCACGCCTGCTCCGGGTGCGAAGGAGGTGAACGTATTTGCTGCGCCGCAGGCGCTGTTCAACATTCCCGTGGAAAAATCGATGACCGTGGACGACGACGGAGTGCGCAACACCTACAAGGTCACGCTGGAGGAATTTACCGTTACCAGCCTGACAACGGGCGCAAAAATATCCGGACGCAAAGAGACGAATCAGGACGGAACGGTGAGCCTGCTTGATCCGGATGAACCGTTCGGCAGCCGGCAGGAATTTAAAGTATTCGTGAAAGTGGGATTTGCGCGGAAGACGGGAAACAGCTGGGTCGCCGTCTCCGGGGACGACGGAAAGCCGGTGTATGAAGAAAAGGAAGCCATCTTTCAGGCGGGCGACCGTCCGAAGGAAATACTTCCGGAACATGTGAAATACAGTTATCCGGCAATGCGGCAGTACAATTATTACCCGGACGAATACACACAAGGGTACATGCAGGTGACGAAAAATTATTCTTACCTTTTCAGGGAAGACAAACCGGAAGGCTTCCGTCAAATCGTCCGTATCAGCGACCTTGCCGGGCAAAAGTTCGACCTGCCGTTCACGTACGCTGCTTCCAATACGGGAAGCGACATTCGCCTCGAAATTAACTTTTCCACAGACAAAGTGATATTTGCCGACAACCGCATCTATAAGCTGACCGTGATGAACGTTCCCGAGCAGTCCAACGCTGCGGGAGACAGCAACGTAACTGTCGTTAGCCGGCAGGTAGACCAGGATACGGAAATCAACACGCGGGAAGCGGAAGGAACGCTCAATCTGCTGAGTGAGAAGGAAATATATGCGCTGCATTTCAGAACCAGCCGCTACCGGACATTCAAGGACAAGATGAGCGCCTTCGACACCAAAGGCGAAGGCTGGCGCGAATATGTGGAACCGTTTGTACATCATGTGAAGGCGAACCTGAAAGGCGCGGAACTGTTCGACAAATACGAAATGCAGTGGGACGAAACTACGCTGCCGCTGGTACGGTTCGACGCACAGCTTGATCGGACGTCATGGTTCGGCAATTCGGTCTATCCCAGCATGTACAAACCCGCATATGTTCGGGGCATTGTCGATAACAGGAAACTCATTGACGGGCGGACATTCGGCGAGCCGCCCGTATCTGCCGTACTGATTGAAGCGGGCAACGAGCGGCAGGTTACGGACGCCGAAATAACCACAGGAACGTCTTCCGGATACGCTTTCCAAAGCGTGTTCACCTATACGTTGCCCTACTGGTGTTCGCGCGACTTTTATCATATAAAAACGCAACTGGCGGAAAAGAGCCGCAGAGGCGGTGGAATAACCGCAAGCGAGGCAGCCCTGCTCGCTCAGGATTATCCGCAAATGGTACAGTTGGGAAGTTATCCGATAAAGGTGCGCTATGTCCTTCCCGGTAAGGAAACGGTAACATCAGTCGTCGATATCGAAATGTATTGTCCTGTAAAATAAACTGTCATGAAGATCAGATTTTTTGTATTGTTTTTTTTATTTGGTTGCGGGATCTGTATGGGGCAATCAGGTAATTATATTTTTAAGATCCGTGTTAGAACTACTGCAAACGCGTGTGGCTTGTGCAACCACAAGCCGATAAAATCAGTTTTTGTCGGAACCAATGACAGTAAACGCACCCCTTTGGGAAATGCTCTAATCCACCAGTATAATTATTATTCCTATAATTCCTGGTACACACAATACTATTCAATACCGGTCAATAAAGCTAACGGCAGTTATTCCATACACTGGTATAATGACGTGAGAGGAAAGTGGGAAAAATTCGATTTGTATGCAAAGTTAAACGAAACCCAAACGCATTTTTTCCATACAGATAAGGGTAATGCTGTCTGGCATACCGCATCGATGGACATAGAGATTGAAACTTATGATGTTGCCGGTGTCGGGCAAATACAGACGGGAAGCGAAAGTCAGGCGAGCGTCCATTGTGTGGATAACGAAAATACGTTTATAAAATTTAACTTAACCGTCATCAATAAAAATGGCCCTCGATCGGTTACCATATACGCCTATGACAACAACAGGATGATCGGTAGTTATTCTAAAACGTTGTCATGGACAAGTAGTGGTGGCGCCGAATATAAATCTGTGATTGAATGTCCTGTAAAACAGTTTAATATCCATAACTATTATGGGAAAAAGATTACATTTAAGGTTAGCGTAAGTTATGGCGGCATTACCATCGACACAGAAAAAAGGGAGCATACTTTTTTCCCTGTTTTTAAATTGAATGGTAACATAACCGTAAAAACGCCAAACTGCAAGGGCGATCCTTATACGATCAGCATACCTTATTCAGCCGGCGATGATTTGGAAAAATATGTGATCACGATTCAAACTGCACCTGCTACCGGTTACGGGAAAAGCTATCAAAAAGGCGGGACAAATTCCGAGAAAATGGAATTTTCGGGTTCCAGTATTTTGATCAAAGACGAGGATATCAAAAGCGGATATTACAGCGTAAGAGTGGAATATCAATCGGACACAACTAATCCCTGTGCATTTAGCAGTCTTGTTTATATCCCGACAATGCCTGACTTTACCGTAACGGCAGAAGTAAAAAAGCCGGCGGGAACAAATCAATACCAGATAACAGCTCCGAACGGCACCGGCGAAGTTTCCGCAAGTTTTTCAGGAAGTACGTCCATGTTAAATACGGTGTATGCGGAAAATGTACAGACGCATATAACCTACCCGGTTAGAAATCTTGCAGTAAGCAGCGGCGTGCAGAATACCTACAATGGTTCCGGAACTTTTCACTTACCGCAGGGAACCTATACAATACATGTTAGTAACCCGCTGGGATGTAAAACGAAAACAACAGGAAATATAACCCTTACGGCTCCTGACTCCATTCATTTTACGCTTGAAAACACGAAGAAAGTATCCTGTCATGATCATGGGCAGGAGGATGGTGAAATAACCCTTCGTCATCTTTCCGGAGGTATTCCGCCATATACGTATTCGCATGAACTGTTTTTTGAAAACGTCGATACCGTTATCAAAAACCTGTCCACGGGTAATTGCAGGATTGTTGTAACGGATTTCTATGGTAATCAATATGAAAAGACGGTTACGGTAGCGTCCAATCCCCCCATATCCGTCCGGTATGTTTCATCCCCGCCAACGCTGCCGTGCGGCGACGACGGAAAAATCATCATTACCTCTTCGTCCGGAGGGATGGGACGTTTGGAATATAACCGCGCCAATGACCTGTACTATTCGTTCAACGATACCGTAAAAGGTTATGTTTCCGGATCGCAAAAACTGTATGTAAAAGACAGTTTGGGCTGTATGGCGGATTTTGACGTCAACATACCTGCCGCTCCCAGCGGATTGGAATTGAAGTCATTGGTTCTCAAACATACAAGTTGTTCTTATAAAAACGACGGCGGCGCCGTCCTTCATCTGCGTAATGTGCATGGCAGCCTGTCCGTGACGAGTGCAACAGCGCCGTGTGAAATCATAGACAGCGCTGTCTATGTCGATCATCTAAGTTCAGGGACATACCATTTTATTCTGACGGATACAACCTCCTGTTCATTGCCGGTAACTTTCACCGTATTGGATAAAGCTCCGATAACCGTTACTCATGAAGTTACCAATGTCAGCGACAAGGGAACAAATACCGGAAGTATTGTTCTGAACAGTATTTCCGGCGGAAGCGGCAGCTATGAAGTACGATTAATGGACGAAACGAATTCCATGCTGGAAACAGTTTCAAACGCGCCGTACCGTTTTGCCCGGTTAGCCGGATCAGCATACGACGGCGGGAAAATCTATCAACTGGAAATAACAGATTCCGCAGGATGTTCGTACAGGGAACAAACCGGCAATTATTACGCTTTTAAAATACTGGAGCCTCAGGAAAAATTAACGCTGTCTGCCCATATCCAACAACAGGTTTCCTGTAATGGATATGCCGACGCTTCCATAGAGTTAACGCCCGAAGGAGGGTGGGGAAATTACCGGTTCGGTAAAAACAGGACCGATTGGAGTTCATCTTCCATGTTATATGATTTAGGCGCCGGAACATATACATTTTATTTGCAGGATCATGGAGGAGGAATCGATTCGGTTTCCGTTCTCATCGCGCAGCCTGCGCCGTTAGCGATTGCTGCGGACAGCATACGGCACGTATGGTGCTATGGCGAAGAGAACGGGCAGGTGAACTATCGTGTTTCGGGAGGTACGTATCCGTATTCATTTTACCCCAACCGTCCCGGCCAGCTTTACTTTCATGGCGGGGATACGCTGCTTGCGGCTTCAAACCTTGCAGCCGCGTCCTATCAGTTAACCGTCAGGGATGCGAATGGATGCGAGGTACAGGACAAGTTTTCCCAGGAAGTGAAACAGCCTGAAAAACTGGAAGTCAGTATCCTTTCCATTAAAAATACAGTATGCGCCTTTCAGGATAACGGTGCATTGACGGCGCTGGTTTCCGGTGGTGTAGAACCGTATATGAATACATTGATGGCCGCCGACTTTTCATGGCAGGACTCTATTCAATTATACGCGCAGGATTCAATCCGTTTTTCCGGAATTCCTGCAAATACATACTACATCATCACATCCGACCGTAACAGCTGCAAGGCTCAAAGCAGCGTCGTCACCGTCGAAGAATATACGAATCCGTGGATATCATCGTTTGCGTCGGAAAATATTACCTGTTTTGGTCTCCGTGACGGTAACATCAATATTACCGCATCGGAAGGCACTTATCCTCTTGCACATATCACCCTGCTGTCTGTCGATTCATCCTTCGTACAGACAAATACTTCGGGCATATTTGAATTTTTATATCCAAACACATATTACACAGAAGTCTATGATATAAACGGATGCAAGTCTATAGACGGATATCCCGCTACCATCGGCGAGCCGGAGGAACTGACGGTTCAGGTTGATTCCGTGCATCATGTTGCCGGAAAAGGGACGGCAAGCGGCTTTGTTTCCTTTCGCATCGCCGGAGGAAATTCCGGTACCAAGCAGATCCGCATGATGACGGCAGACGGAACGGAAATAGCGCGAAAGCAGGAGCGGAGCGGAGCGCCGCTGGTATTTTCCGGCCTGCAAGCAGGCAGATACGTCATTGACGCCATCGACAAAAGGGGATGCGCCGTGGTTTCCGACACCCTTGTCATAGAAGAACCGGCGACCGAACTCGGTTTCAAGGTTATCTCCAAGGGGGATGCATTGTGTAAGTCACAGACAGGCAACATCATCGTAGAAGGTTATGGCGGCTGGGGCGATTACCGTTACAAAAGACTGGCAAACAGCGCCTTTTTCAGCCAGAACAGTTTTACGCAACTTTATGCCGGAACTTACCTCATTACCGTAAGAGACAGAATGGGCGCCACCTATTCCGAAACTGTTACCGTTTACGAACCGAGGGATAGCCTGTCGGCAACGCTGACTGCCCTGTCTCCTCCTTCATGCGGAGACAACGGGAGCCTGACCGTAAAAATTAGCGGCGGAACAGCCCCCTACCGGCTGTCGGCGAACGAAGACACTCTGCTTGTAGCTTTGCCGCAGTCCGTACAACTGACCGGAAAGACTGCCGGCGCGTGGCTGCTGAAAACGCTTGACGCCAATGGTTGTCATTTCGATCTGGAAGCATTTATGCCGGATACTTCGCTGTTGCAAATCGCATCCTTTGAAGTTGCGTATCCTTCGGCGCAGGGCGCGGCAGACGGGGAAATCCGCGCAGTGGTACGGGGCGGGCGACAGCCGCTCGCATGGCAATGGAAAGAACGCTTCGGAGCGCCGCTGTCTGCAAACGACGCCGTGCTGGAGAATATCCCTTCAGGTCATTATCAGGCAGATGTAACGGACGATAGCGGATGCGCCGTTACCGGATACGTATATCTGCCCGACCATACGGACGCTGTATTTGAAGTCATCAGTATCGGACACGAAACATCCTATCAGGCGGGCGACGGCTCTGCCGTTCTGTATTCTGAAAATGACGTCCTGACGGATTACCGTTTAATTTCGCCTGACGGACGCCTCTTTTCTTTTGACGCATCCTCATTCGACATCCATTTTCATACGCGTAATGATACGATTTTTCTGAACGGTTTATCCGGTGGCGAATGGTTTATTTCCGGCGAGAATCCATATGGGGACAGGGTCATTTCCGTAATTCATATTAACCCTTACCAACTGTTCAAATTTGAACATACCCGGATCTTCCATGTCAGAGAATCCGGCGCAAGCAACGGGGAGGTTAATATCGAGACTTCCGGCGGCGGTGGCGGTAACCGCTTCGAATGGGCGGGGACGGACGGAGCCATATCTTCCGTGGATGATTCGGAAAGCAGCGCGATACGCGATGTTCCCGCCGGAGTATATACCGTTGCGGTAACAGACCGTTACGGTAACAGCATACAGGAAAGTTTTACCGTTCTGGAACCGGAAAAACCGTTAAAAATAACTGTCTCCGAGCAGCAAAATGAAAGCTGCAGGGATTACCGGGACGCTTATGTTGTTTTGAGCGCCGAAGGCGGCTGGGGCGAATATCATTTCCGCCACGATATGGAAACGTACCCTTCTACCCGTTCGGGATACAGCGCTCTGGATGTGCGCAGTCATTATTTTTATCTGACAGACAGGGCCGGAGTGACGGACAGCATCGAAGTGAGCGTTACGGAACCCGAATATCTACACGCGTCTGTCTTGCAGATCGACAGCGCCACATGCAAGGATGCTTCCGACGGGAAAATAAGTTTTTCGGTAAGCGGCGGTACGGCCCCCTACCGGCTGTCGGACGATCCGTTCGTCAACTGGCGTAGCGGAACGGAACTCGCCGGTTTGCCCGAAGGATGGCATACCGTAGCCTTTACCGACAGTCATGGCTGTATCGGACAGGATACCCTCACAGTATATGTACCCGAACCGGATGCGCTGCTGTTTGATACGGTACTCGTTACACATACGGTCTGTAACGAAGACAATGGAGCCATCACCGTGGAAATGCAGGGAGGAACCACACCCTACCAATACCGGTGGACCGACGCCCAGAACCTACCCGCCGGGGATCAGAACCATATCGCCGGTTTGCAGCAGGGCGGATTGTACCGCTTGACAGTGACCGACAGGAACGGCTGCGGGCAGCAGTTGCAGCAGGTGATATACCCTTCTTCCCGTCCGGTAATCGATCATATAGCGGTCACGCCGGTTGTCTGTTACGGGGAATCCACCGGCACAGCCGCAGTTACGGCAGTCACGGCGGGGCAGCCCTTTGCGCCGTGGCATCTGGAATGGTCGAACGGCGAACAGACGGAGGAAGGAAACGTGGGCGACGCCGTGCATTACGCTTATGGAATGCATTACGTGACTGTGGCGGATACCAACGGCTGCGCTACCGTCCGTTACTTCGACGTCAGCCAGCCCGATTTCCTGCGTCCCGTGCTGCTGGATTCCAAAGAACCGCATTGCTACGGGTGGGACGACGCATTTTTGCAGACGGTTGCCCTGGGCGGGGTAGCGCCCTATCTTTTCAGGTGGTCCAACGGCGACACCGTGGCAATAGCGGACAACCTGACCGCAGGCGAATACCTGCTGCTCCTGGTCGACGCCAACCGCTGCCGGGCGCAGGCAACATACACGATGGATGAACCGGAAGAACTGTTTGTCGACCTGGGCGCAGGCATCACCATGTGCCCGGGCAATACGTTCACCGTCGACGGACACAGCTTCCCGGCGTATCGCTGGTTTACCGAAAGCGGTGGAAATCTTTCGGACGAACGTTACCTTGCCGTGCGCGAAGCGGGTGATTACCGTCTCGAAGCCACCGACGAAAGGGGATGCGCCGTGAAGGGACAGTTTACCGTAGCTATTGGCAACAACGCTTTGGACGCCGCCTTCCTGTTGCCTTCTACGGCGGCGGAAGGCGATACGCTGGTGCTGATCGAACTTTCCAACCTGCCGGTGGACAGCCTTCGATGGGAATACGACCTTCAGGCATTCGTTCCGGTGAACGATCCGGGCCAACAGGGATACCTGCTGATGCTGCTCTGCCGCAAAACGGGAATGTACAATATCGGGCTGACGGCATGGTCGGGCGGATGTACTTCTTACGTCGTCAGCCAGACGGATATTGTGCCGGCTTCCGAAAAACCGGAAGAGTCGGCACTGGGTTACAAAGATCCGCTGATACGTTCGCTGACGGCGTATCCCAATCCGTCTAACGGCTTTTTTGACGTGGAAATCGAGCTGCGTGAAAAAACGGATATCCGCCTGACGCTGTTCGATGTGGCTTCCGGCCAGCGTATGGGCGACCGGCTGGAATACGGCATGGATCGTTACCTGCTCCATTACGCACTGACGGGCTACCGCTCCGGAGTGTACCTGCTGCTGTTGACTGCCGGAAACGAACGGAAGCAAGTGAAGATCGTGATACAAAAATAAATCAATGAGACCAGGAAAACACATATCAGGATTTGATCTCCGGAAGGGCTGTACCGGTCGCCGCCGGGACAGGCTGCGGCTTTCCCTGCTGCTGTTTTTCATTTTTGCGTGTCAACTCTCACTGTTCAACGCCTTCTCCCAGACCTATCCGGTAACGGTACACACGCTGCTCATGCCGCCCTACTCGCTGCGGCTGAGCGACTACACGCAGCCGGGCATGCAGCGGCTGACGGTACA
>JAISCQ010000148.1 GCA_031265445.1 Bacteroidales bacterium | reverse complement strand
TATTTGTGTGGAAGCATGTCAAGATCACCGTTAAAAAAGAGGATTGCTATTCTGAAATTTTCAGTATTTCTGTACCCTCTTCCAATTGTCTTTCATATAACGGTAGAACCTATATTATAGAAAAGGGAAGCCTTTTTTTAAAACAGGTGTACCTATTCTGGAAATAGGTATACCTATTTCGGAAAATGATTATTTGCATGCGGAAAATGATTATCCACATGCGGAAAAAGGAAATCCACATGCGGAATATCAATAATGAACAGCGTCTTCGTTTCTCCGGATCGGCTACAGATTCGGTTTATGCAATAAATAATTGCTACCTTTGCGCCTTATTTTATTCGTATATATGATACTGAACATAAGGAACGAAATCGGGAAACGTATTCTGGTACTGGACGGAGCTACGGGAACCATGATGCAGAAATACAGTCTTCTTGAGGAAGATTTTCGCGGAGACATTATAAAAGACAGCAATATTCCGCTGAAAGGGAATTACGATATTCTGTCGCTGACCCGTCCCGACATAATCAGGAGCGTCCACGAAGCCTATTTCGATGCTGGTGCCGACATAGTGGAGACAAACACTTTCAGCGCCAACAGAATCTCGCAGGCAGACTATGCGCTCGAGGAATATGTTTACAGGATGAATTTCGAGGCAGCCCGCACAGCAAGGGAAACAGCTGACACATACACGGAAAGAAATCCCGGGAAACCGCGTTTCGTTGCCGGATCCATCGGTCCGACAAACAGAACCGCCTCGCTGTCGCCGGACATCAACAATCCCGCCTTCAGGGCAGTCACCTTCGACATGCTGGCGGAGGCTTATTCGGAGCAGATAAGGGGACTGTGCGACGGAGGCGTCGATGTGCTGCTTGTCGAGACGGCCTTCGACACGCTGAACGTCAAAGCCGCCCTGTACGCCGTATCGGAAATTCAGCGTGAGCGCGGGCGGAAAATACCGGTAATGGTATCTGCAACAATCACAGACCGCAGCGGGCGTACCCTGTCGGGACAGACCGTCGAATCGTTCTTCTGTTCCGTATCGCATTTCGACCTGCTGAGCATAGGACTGAACTGCGCTCTGGGAGCCGAGCAGATGAAGCCCTACGTCGAACAGCTGTCCTCCATTGCAACATGTTACGTAAGCGTACATCCGAATGCGGGTTTGCCCAACCAGTTCGGACAGTATGAGGAAACGCCGGAAACGATGGCTGCCAAAATAGGCGAATTTATCGACAGCGGATGGGTGAATATCGTCGGAGGATGCTGCGGCACAACGCCCGAACACATCCGGGCGATCGGGAATATTGCCGCAAGGGCGAAACGCACGAGAATCCCCGTGCAGCTGTCCGGCAGGGAGAAGGGATATCTGCATCTGAGCGGTCTGGACGAGCTGATTCTCACTCCGGAAATGAATTTCGTGAACATCGGCGAGAGGGCTAATGTTGCCGGTTCCAGAAAGTTTGCGCGGCTTATACGGGAAGAAAACTACGACGAGGCGATTGAAACCGTCCGCGAACAGGTCGAAAACGGCGCGCTGGTCATAGATGTGAACATGGACGACGCGATGCTGGATGCGGAGAAGTGCATGATCCGCTTTCTCAACACCATATCGTCCGAACCGGACATAATCAGGCTACCCGTGATGATAGACTCGTCGAAGTGGGAAGTCATCGAATCGGGACTTAAATGCGTACAGGGGAAGTCGATAGTAAATTCAATCAGCCTGAAGGAAGGCGAGACGGTATTCCGTCAGCGGGCTGCGAAAATCAGGGAATACGGCGCGGCTGCCGTAGTCATGGCTTTCGACGAAAAGGGTCAGGCAGATTCGTTTACGAGAAAAACGGAGATATGCCGGCGAGCCTACAGCATTCTGGTGAACGAACTGAATTTCCCGCCGCAGGATATAATCTTCGATCCCAACATACTCAGCATTGCGACGGGAATCGAAGAGCACGACAGTTATGCCGTGGATTTCATCAATGCGACGCGCTGGATCAAGGAAAATCTTCCGTTCGCCAGGATCAGCGGGGGAGTGAGCAACCTCTCGTTTTCGTTCAGGGGGAATAATGCCGTGCGCGAGGCGATGCATTCCGTATTCCTGTATCATGCGGTCAGGGCGGGGATGGACATGGGGATAGTAAATGCCGGAATGCTGCAGGTTTACGACGAAATTCCGCATGACCTGCTCGAGCTTGTAGAGGACGTGGTTCTCAACCGCAGAAAGGACGCCACGGAACGCCTGATCGAGGCTGCCGGAAAACTCAGGGATTCCGATACCGGACAGCATTCAAAATCATCAATCAACAGAAACGAACTGCCTCTCGAGGAACGGATTGCAACGTCCCTGATAAAGGGACAGGACGCCTTCGTTGCCGAAGACATGGACGAGGCGCTGCGGAAATACGACAGGGCGATTGAGATCATCGAGGGTCCCCTGATGGACGGAATGAACAGGGTGGGCGACCTGTTCGGCGCAGGGAAAATGTTTTTGCCGCAGGTGGTCAAGAGCGCCCGCGTGATGAAACGCGCCGTTGCCTGCCTGCAGCCGGTCATCGAAGCCCAGAAGTCCGGGGCGGGGAAGAGCGCCGGCAAAATCCTGCTTGCCACGGTCAAGGGCGACGTCCACGACATAGGGAAAAATATCGTAGCCGTTGTTCTTTCGTGCAACAATTACGAGATCATAGATCTGGGCGTGATGATCCCGTCACGTGAAATCATCGAAACGGCTATCGAGAAGAATGTTGATATCGTCGGGCTTAGCGGGCTGATAACTCCCTCGCTGGAGGAAATGATACACGTTGCAGCCGAAATGGAACTGCACGGGCTGAAAATTCCACTGCTGGTAGGCGGCGCCACGACGTCAAAACTCCACACAGCCATGAAAATATGTCCCGCATACAGCGGTCCGGTCATTCAGGTCAGGGATGCGTCGCGAAGCGTTCCCGTTGCCGGAGCGCTCCTGTCCGGGGGGAAGGATGAGTTTGTTGAAAAAACAAGGCAGGAATATAAGCATTTAAGCGATACGTACAGCGCCCAGAGGCAGATTGTGAAATATCTGACAATCGAACAGGCGCGTGCAAACGCCTTTCAAATAGACTGGCAGGCTCAGCCGCCCGTCGCGCCTCTTGTTCAGGGAACGCATGTTCTGCGTGCGGGCGTTTCGGAATTGAGGGAGTATATCAACTGGGATTTTTTCTTTATGCTGTGGCAGTTGAAGGGGCGCTATCCCGACATATTTGACAGTCCCGATTATGGCAGCGAGGCGAAAAAGCTCTGGAACGACGCCCGGCTGATGCTTGACCGTATGGAGAAATATGTCTGCCCGTCGGCGGTTTTCGGGATTTATCCCGCCAGACGCGCCGGAGACGATATCCTTGTGTCTGCCGACAGGGAGTATGTCTTCCATAACCTGCGAAACCAGATAGACAACAGGGGATTGCCGAATATTTGCCTGTCCGATTTTATTGCTCCCGAAAGTTCCGGACTGACGGACTGGCTGGGCGCTTTCGCTGTTACTGCCGGACACGGACTGGACAGACTGCTGCAGGAATTTCAGAGCGACGACGACTATTCGGCGATAATGGCCAAGGCTCTCGCCGACCGCCTTGCCGAAGCGTTTGCGGAATATATCCACAGGAAAATAAGGGTAAAGTACTGGGGATATGCCGGAGATGAAAACCTGAGCATATCCGATTTGCATAAAGGCGCTTACACCGGAATCCGCCCAGCTCCTGGTTATCCGACTTCGCCCGACCACAGCGAGAAAAAAGAACTGTTCGCCCTGCTCGACGCCGAAAAAAATATCGGCGTAAACCTGACGGAAAGCTTTATGGTTCAGCCCGCAGCTTCGGTATGCGCTCTTGTATTCGCACATCCCCAAAGCAAATATTTCCGCGTGGATAAAATCGCCCGCGACCAGTTCGAAGATTATGCGTCACGAAAGGGTATAAGCCTGAGTCAGACAGAACACTGTCTGAAACCAAATCTGAATTTCTGATTTCGGGAAGCTGTTCCGGATAGTCGAAACCAATTACAGCACGAATGGTTTCGTTTCGTGATAGATTTTTTTGTTTACTCTTGCTCAAAAAGGTATCACCCTTTTGTAACAATCCTGTATCCGCCTGTTTTATCAGAGCCGACATATTCAATCAATCCATTATCTTTTAATTTCAGAACTCCTGACCTCTCGCAAATTGTATTGTCGCAATTTTCCATTATTCATCGGCAAGCGGTAAATGCTGTATTCCCAACCCGAAGGGTTGAATGTGAATAACCCCCAATGAAGCG
>JAISCQ010000078.1 GCA_031265445.1 Bacteroidales bacterium | reverse complement strand
TTCTTGAGCGAGCCTGTGGATACTACCCTTCCGAAACGGTCGTCCTGACGTTTCGTCAACAACAAATCGTAGAGTTCTACGATTACTTTCCATACTTTTTTCATATTACTTCGGTTTTTGGATGATTGATTGATTAAAAAAAATGTTTTGACGGTGATGCGGCAACGGTATCGTTGCCCCGGCCGCGTGCGGGATATTGCCCGTCAGGGCATATTTCCGAACAATCTCGCCGTATTTGGTCAACGCTTTTTCCGGATGGCAAACATTGCCTTCGCATGTCCGGTAAAATAACGCTTTCATTTCTTTGTTCTTGATATTCTTTAGGAACTCCTAAAAACTTAGCTCCCTTAAAATGAGGTAATAAGGTTGTTGTATTTGGATGGTTATGCCCTACTACTGAGGTTGTTTTGTTTAAAAATAAGGTGAAAATGAGGTTGTTCTCTCAAAAAAGACCCTGATTCTTATAACAAAACAAGTTATCATCCTCATTATTAAACTTATTACCTTATTAAGGAAATTTTTAGGAGTTCTCTTTATATAATTACTCTGTCTTTGCCGTCGTGATGTACCATGCCTCCAAATAACCGGATTTGATTTCAAAATAACAGGTAACAATTTTATCCGGATTGTCTTCCAGAAGTTTTTTGTGATTTTTTTTAAACTGTTCCTTATCTTTTTCATTTCCGATTTGGCCGATGGTTCCTAAACATTTTCCTTCTTTCTGTACGTTTTCGGGAATATGAGCGTTCGATTCGCTTCCCTTGAACGACTTAAATCCGGTTGGATCGACCGACAACATACTTATTCCCCCTTCAAAGAGCATATTATATAATGCAGAAAGAACCCACCCGGATGGTGGCTCTTCAGGCTCGTCAGGCCGTATTTCTATTTTCTCTTTCATTTGAAATCCGGCCCATACACATTCACTGAATGCTGTCGTTATCGTTATTATTACGAAAACAACGGCGGTTTTTTTGGTGAAAAATTTGATGTTCATTTTTGGTTAAATGATGAATGATCTGTTGGTAATTAGGGCGACCACAAGGGTCGCCCCTACCATGTTGGCATTTACTGTCGCTTTAATGTTTCCTGAACATACTTCCAACTGTTGTAGACAGGCGGGTTCGCGTCGGCGTTGCTGACGGTCCGGTAACGGTACCGTAAATAGAAAAGTTTATTTACCGATTCGTCTACCATGTTGATCCGCTCTTCCCGGTATATATTCCAGGGATCGCCATCCGCCATGGTCCCGTCTATCTGTTCCACCTGAACCGTTCCGTATGAAGAGATCCGCACGCGGTTATCCTCCGCTACCGTCAGGATAATGGCGCTTTTCTCCAGTTCCGCAAGAGTGGGCGTTTCCATTTTAACTACTTTTTCATCGCCGGCGATCGAACGCGCCGAATGGATCGAAAGAGGCTTGATGATCCTGGTTTCGACAATAGGGGTTCTAGCGGGATCGTCTATGATCACGACATCGTTCACGTCTTCAGACTCGCCATACTCCACCAGCAGCAGGGTCCCTCTCTGCGAGTAGATCGTATTCCGCACATGCTCGGCGTAATCATTTTCCACGGCAATGCGGTACAGTATGTTGAACTTTTCGGGATTCGTCCCGTATCCGCCGGAAACGCTTTTGATGGCAAGCGGCACGAAATAGATGGAGTCGGGCGACAAACCGTACGTATCGACATAGATGGGCACCTTCACATACTGTTCCCTGCTGTGCGCCGGGAAATTGATGTTCATGCCGCCGATGTGATACCTGTGCCGGGGCAATAACCGGGCAAACTTCGGAGTATCGATATCAAACGTCAATCTGTTATATCTGTTGAACAGGATGGTGTCGTGCTCCAGTTCGATTGCAACATCCTCAGGATTGGACAGCGAACCGCCGCAGCCTATCGAGAAGTAGCCGAGGGTTTCCTCTCCTTCGGTATATGGATGCGGCGCGATGTATACATTATGCGTCTCCTTGCTCAGCAAGTAAAACAGGTAATCATAATACTCTTTCGAAGAGAAATCTTCTTCATTGCATGCCGTGATACCAATGACAGCGGCAACAACTAAACCATAAACAACTTTTTTCATAAGACCATCTTTAATCATTGATTTTTATTTTTCCCATTCCGGATTTTGATCCAGTCCGGCAACTTTTCTTATTTCGTTAAGCGGCAGGGGCAGCAGGATATATTTGGGGTTATCGCTTCCGTACTGCCGTTCGCGGGCGGTGGCATGATTGAGCGGAACGCGGGTATAGTATGCGTCTCCGTCAACATCGACGTTCATGCCCAGCATCGGCTCCCTTTCGGTTTGCTGATAGATTCCCCAGCGGCGGACGTCGAAATAACGCCTGTTTTCGCACATAAATTCTATCATGCGCTCGCGTTCTATCAGATTTTGGAAGGTTCCGGGGTCGTTGACCTCTTCCGGCTTCAGCCCCGGAAGGCACACGCGATAGCGTACCTGGTTAAAGTAAAAGCCGATGTCGTTGACCCCGTACGCATTACTGGTCATATCCCGGCTTAATACATAATCTTCACCGTACACTTCGTCCCTTACGGTATGCGTTTCCGTCAGTTGATTCAACGCTTCCGCATACGACAGCAGGATTTCCGCATACCGGATCGTAGGAAAATGCTTGCCCGTCATTTTGGCGCCTTCACTTCCGGAAGGGTTATCGTCGGGGTGAACATACTTTCTCAGCGTGTAGCCGCTGGTCGTATAATTGCCGGGGCTGGACTCCTTTAACTTGCCTCCCCATCCGCTGTACTGATAACTGACCTTCTTTTCCTTCACGCCGGTATTGCTCGAAGTAAGACCATCGAACCAGACGCCGTCAAAATGAACGCTGGCATAAAAACGCATTTCACGGTTTTTATACATGTTGTGCACATTGAGGTTGTCGCCGCCATTCGCCGTCGGGTTCAGCTTGTAGCCCGAAAAATTTTCGGCTCCCGACATGGTCCCCGTTTCGCTGTAATAGCCGTCAACGATTGCTTCATCGATCGTCCTCCCGTCATCCATGCGGTATGCATCCACCACTTTCTGCGTAATGCTCATATTGTTGTATCCGCGGAACTGCTCGGTAGGAAAACAGCGCGACGAATTTTCAGACACCGGACTGGAATTACACCCCCAGATGATCTCCGGATTCTTTGTAGGCTGCATTTCGCCGTCAAATATGTTCTTATAGGAACGGTAACCGTCCACATTTATTGAACCTAACGGAAAAGGCCGCGTTGCCACATCCAGATTCCGTATGGCTTCCGGGAAAGGTTTCGATTCGCCGTAGCGTTCAATCCAGTGTAATTCATACTGCTGCAAATCGATCACTCTCTTTGCCGCCATCGCTGCAACGGCCCAGCGGCGCTCGTTGTATTCCTGCCGGATGTAATAAGCGCCGTCGCTCGTACGCCTGAAGTCGCCGAAAACAGACCTTGCCGCGCTGCCTCCATTATAAAGCGGACTGGCATGTATCAGCCTGAGACGGGCGACCAGGGCTAATGCGGCGCCGCGGGTGGGCCTGCCGTAGTACTGCGCCGGGTGCGTTCCGGGAAGAAATACGGCGGCCTGTTCCAGTTCGGAACAGATATACTCGACGCAGTCATCGTACGTGTCGCGCGCCCTGTCGTAATATTCCGGTTCCTCGTTGGTTTCCAGAAGGTCTTCGCCGATGATGACGACCGGGCCGTACAGCATCAGCATCTGGTAGTAGGCATATCCCCTGAGAAAGTGCGCATACGATCGCAACAGCTGCTTTTCACTGTTGGTCAGGTCTCCGGCTTCATCCATCCGGGCAAAGATCGTATTCGCCTTGCGGATCACCCGGTACATATCCCTGTAAAAATTGTTGTACGGATTACTGCTTGCGGTATATATCCCGCTCAGATAATCGACGCCCGTATACGAGGTGCCCAGCGAAAAAGCCTCGTCGGTGGCCGTAATTCCCGGAGTATACGTCCCGCCGAAAAAGATTTGCCCCTCATTAGGAAACGCATTGGCCGCACCCCACAAATACCGCTCTATATTCCTCTGAGAGGTAAAGATGGAATCGTACTTGAGGGTTTCATTAAAGTAATCGTCAACATCCAGGAAGTTGCAGGCGTTAAACGGAAGCATCCCGATACAGCTGATGACAAAAACGATGATTATATGATACTTTGTTTTCATATTCAAATGGATTTAATGATTTTAAAAATGTATATAAGCCTGGAAAGTCACGCGCAGCGGAATAGGGTAAGCCCGTCCGTTAAACTGGGCCTGCTCGGGGTCAAAAATATCCACGCCGTCCCATACATACAGGTTGTTGCCCACTAATTGCAGGTCTACGGAGCGAATGCCTATTTTCTTAAACAGTTCCGATTTCCAGTTGTAGGACAGCATCAATTCCTGAAACCTGAGAAACTGCTTGTTGTCTTTCCAGAAAGTCGACAGTTGCGAATTATTCGCATTTCTCTGATAATGCAAGCGCGGGAAGCGGGCATCGGGATTTTCGGTGGACGGATCGCCCGAAATTTCTTCCGGAATCCACCTGTTCTTCGGATCGGCAACTATATCAAGCACATTTCCCAGTACGCCGTTATGGAAAGGCACATATCCCATGCCGTTCGAAAAATCCTGGTTAAACTGCTTGACGGTTTGTCCTACGTAATAGAAGTCGTTCTTTCCCGTGCCTCTGAAGAGAAGACTGACCGTCAGGTTTTTCCAGCGAAATTCTCCGCCAAACCCAAAGTTAAACCTCGGAAAGGTAGGGTAGCTCAACGGTACGCGGTCGTCGGTATTGATCGCTCCATCGCCGTTGACATCCTTATACTTGATGTCGCCGGGATAAACCGTCGCCATGAAGTTTTGCAGGGGACTGCTCGCCACGTCCTGTTCGTTTTCAAACAGGCCCAGCGCAATATAGCCGCGAACCGTTTGATGAGGATAGCCGGAATAGTTCTGATAATCATATAGCTGGGGAACCTGTTCCCAGTTTTTCACCTCATTGACGGCATACGTATAATTGGCGCGGACGGTAAAGTCCATATCCCTGTTGATTTCATGCGTATAGGAAACATTGCCTTCCGAGCCGTGGCTGGTCATTACCCCGACATTCCCGTAGGGCATCGCCGCCAGGCCTACATGCAGGGGGATATTTTGCCGCGTCTGGAAAATACCGCTGCGACGGTCATGCCAGATATCCAGGTTTACTTTCAGCCTGTCTTTTAGCAACTCGACATCAAAGCCAAGGTTGGACTTGTTGGCCACTTCCCACTGAAGGTTATTGGCTCCGATAGACGATTCCGCAATAGCGCCGCCGCCGTACAGGTTATTACTGTATCCCCATCCTCCGGAGGCGCCTTCGGTTACAAGCGTCAAATAGGGAAAGCGCGTCGAGGAAATCCTGTCGTTGCCGACCTGTCCGTATGAAGCCCTGATTTTGAATAAATTCACCCACGGAAGATTGTCTTTTACATAGTCATACTGGGAAGGCACCCATCCGAAGGATATCGCCGGGAAAAAGCCGAAACGTTTCCCCTTTTCAAAATTTTCGGAACCGGTATAGCCGAAATTAAAATCCACCATGTAGGTATCCCGGTATCCGTAAGTCAACCTGCTGGATACCCCCTGGTATCGTTTGGGAATAGCGGCCATGCTCCAGTTGATGTTCGAATCGGTGATGTCCTTGGTATCTTTCGAATCGCTCATGTAATAATAAACCAAAAACATAAACCGGTGCTTCTCAGCAAACAGCTTACTATAGTTCAGGGTCGATTCGAGGTGGTACTTGCGGGATTGACGCTGTCCATAGCCAAAGATTGAGGCGATCCGCTCCACCGTTTTGGCCAGTTGCAGCTGTCCGTCCACATTTCTCGTATTGGCATACCACAGCTCGGGTATGCCGTAACGGTATTCGTTATACCATACCTTACTGTCAAAAGCTCCCTGCACGCGGAACGTCAATCCGTCAAGAACAGCCGATAAATCCTGTTTCAACTCGATGGAGCTTTTATAGCTATTGATGTTCTCCGAACGGGTGCCCAGGTAATTCATCATCACGTACGGCGACATCGAATCATTTTCCCCGTAAGAGGGCAGATGCCCCGTAGAATACTTTTTGGGCACCAGCAGGGGCGTAACATTCGACAGGGAATACCACAACTGGTCGGTATTTGCTATACCCGGCTGCACCCTGCGCGTCAGATACCCGTCGGTGCTGAAGTACACCTTGGTAGTTTTGGTCAGGTTGATATCCAGGTTCATACGGAATGAATAGGTATTATAACCTGTTTTTACGGGAAAGGTAACCTCGGGATCCATTTTGTACGCCGCCGTTTCGGTGGATGTTCCCAAGCTGATGAAATATTTGGCGATGCTTCCTCCCCCCCGCGCATTCAGGTAATAAGTCTGCTGGAAGGATACGGGATTGAAGATTTCATCCTGCCAGTCGACATCGGGATAAAGGTCGCGATCTAATCCGTACTGAATGACTTCCAATTCCCTGCCTGTATATTTGGGCGCCATCTCCCTTGCCTGGTACGCTTCGTTCACCAGCAGGGCGTAGTCGTAGGAGCGAAGGTAAGTGGGCATGCGCTGCAATTTCGACATGGTGAAGTTTGCCCGCGCCGAAAGCTGTATCCTGCCTTCTTCGCCGCGCTTGGTAGTGATCAGTACCACGCCGTTAGCCCCTTTCACGCCGTAAACCGCTGTTGCGGAGGCATCTTTCAATATCGAAAAGCTTTCAATATCGGCGGGGTCTATCGCGTCAAGATCGCCTTCCAGCCCGTCAATCAAGACCAAAGCCTTGTCGTTGGCGCCAAAGGTACCGATCCCCCTGATCCAGAATTCGGAAATGTTTTTCCCCGGCTCGCCGCTTTCCTGCATGGTAATGATGCCCGGCATGCGCCCCCCCAGGATATTCGCCATTGACGTGGCGGGTACCTGGAGCTGCTTGGTTTCGATCGTGCCTAAAGCGCCTGTGGTAGTGGCTTTGGCCTGGGTCGTCCCCAAAGCCCCGATCACTACTTCTTCCAAAGCGGTGGCGGACTCTTTCATCACGATTTTCAGATCGGATACCGACCGGTCGGCAAAATGCTGCACTTCTTCATAGCCGATAAAGGAAAAGACAACCGTATTTCCCTTAAAAACCTTCAGCGAGAATTTCCCGTTGACGTCGGTGGTGGTTCCGATTCCGGGCTGGTTTTTCGCATAGATGGTTACTCCGGGCAGGACGCCTGTTTCGTCCGAAACGGTGCCCGCAATAGTAAACTGTTCCTGTTCCTGTTGCGACCGGACAGAAACGACTGTACATACGGCCAGCAGGAAAATGATCCATATTTGTTTCATCTTTCTAATTTAATTTTAAATGAGGATAATGATTATTCAATGGTAAGCTTGCGGATGCACCGGTTGCCCGTGTCGGCAACATACATGGCGCCGTCTCTCCGGTCGATGCATAAGCCCCAGGGCTGCCTGAAAAGGGCGTCGTCCGGATTCCCGTCTACGAAACCTGCTTTGCCTGCAATCCCCGCCAGCGTTGATACCAATCCCGTATGGAGATCAATTTTCCTGATACAGTGATTGTCCCTGTCGGCAACAACAAGATTGCCGTCGCTGTCCAGCACCATTTGCCGGGGAGAGTTAAACTTGGCAGTCGCCAGGGGGCCATCCCGCCATGCATTGGCCTCGCTGCCGGTTCCTCCGGTTAGCCAGCCGTTTTCTCCCGTCCTGATATTACAGAAAACAATACCGTGAGGATTGCCGGTTCCACCGCCAAGCGCTGCATACAGCATCTCGGGATTATTCGGGTCGAAGACGCAAAAACTGTCGCCATTTTGAGCCTGAACCAGCCATAATACCGGATGTTCCCCGGTTTCATCCGGATCCAGCGTCCTGGCCCGTTCCCCATTGCGCGTTTCGGGATCGAAGCGGATAACGGCTCCATCGCGGTTCGAGCGGTAGTACACCTTACCGTCCAGGGGACAGATCGCAAAAGAATGTTTATATGCGTCAAGCGTAAAATAATCCGGCGAACTTTGCGCCGGTTTGAAAATGGATCTTGTTCTCGCTGCCCACCCCGCGTCAGGGTCAAATTCATAGAACGCCTCCCTGTATGCAGCTCCTCCGCCATTTGCCGGCGCCAGAATGATCCTACCCGAAGCATCCGTAGTGGGCGCCGTAGGCGCGGGGTCGTCGCTGCTTCCGGTAATCTCCAGCAGTCTTGTCACCGTTTGGGTCTGCTGGTCGATCAGGACCATGCTCCGTTGCGTCCAATGGGAAAGAAAGAGATTTCCTTCATTGTCAACGGTTAAATAACGCGGATCGCGGAGTATGGCCTCGCTGAACGCACCGGCCTTGAATTCCTGGGTGCCGGTGTTGGGATTCCCGACCACAGTGCTCACCAGGGCGGTAATGTGGTACGTGAATCTTTGATCCATCTCGACAGACTGATCGCCGATCTTCACCGTAACGACATGTTCGCCTTCCTCCAACCGCGGCACATACAGCAATACCCGGCCGCTGGCGCAACCCACAATATTCGCCTTCCTGTCGCCGAAATATACTTCCACGGAAGCGGGATCGTTTCCCAGGTTGCTTCCTCTCAGGAGAAGCTGCGTCGCCCTCATTCCTTCAACAGGATCGATGGATTCTATGGTGATGGATTGCTCCGGATTGTGCGGGCCTCCGTCGTCTATTTTTCGCTCCTTATTTTCGCACGAATAATAGCCGAAAACTGCTGCCATGCAGCATAGCATAATAAATAATCTTCGTTTCATTTGATTTGGTTTTTAATTTGGTACATCATTTAATTAATAAGAGATTTATGTTTGTTTTTTTTGATACGGTCGACTCCATAAAATCATTCTAATCGGCAAGCTTGCAGAAGATAAAGTCATCGAACAGCGTCAAGGGGTTTTGATTCGGATTCGCATAGCTGCGTATATCCACTTGAATGCGCACCTGATGGACGTCGGAGGGAATGACCAGCAATGATCCCAAATAATTGATCACGGCTGGCTGATTTCTAGACGTATACGCATTTTCGATACTGATGGGAATCTCATGATAAAGCGTACTGCCGTCTACGGAAAGTATTTTCACCGTTTCGTTATCCTTGAGGGATGCATTCGCGTCGTTACACCTCATACCGACAATGCAGCTGAGTCCGTACATCGCTCCGGGGATAACGTCTACGATCTGATAAATTCCTCCGGTGAGGTTGCCGCCCACTCTTGCCGCCCAATCACCGACCCTGGCATCTACAAAATATACTCCGTTTCCGTTAGTGCCTGTCCAAAAGTTATTATCCTGATTCTTTCCTACGCGGTTTAAGGTGCCGCCTTCGATTACATTCACCATGGCGCCATAGACCGGATGAGGATTGGGATAATAGGTTGAAAACCATTCTGCCGCCGGTTGTATTCTTACCCATCCCGGAACTTGGCCTTCAACAAAATTGACCGTAAAGGACCCAGTAGTCTGATACGGTTCTTCAAACCCGGGATTCACCAAAAGGTTATCGGTGCCATCCTCCATAACGTAAACCTTGCAGATGGCCGTCCATTGTTCATCCGCCGAAGTTGCGGTAATTTCGGCTACGCCTTTGGAGATGGCGGTCACGTTGCCGGCGTCATCCACATCGGCGATGCCGGGCAGGTTGCTCCGCCAGGTCACCTCTTTGTAGGTAGCGTCGTCAGGCTCAACAGTGCATTTCAAAAGAGAAGCGGGCCCGCCCGCTTTAAGCACCAGCGTCTCCCTGTCAAGCCTGATAGCGGTTATAGGTATCGCAGGAACGGTAACGGCGCATGTCGCTGTAAACCCTCCGTTGACGGTGGTAACGGTAATGTTGGCCGTACCGGGGTCCAGGGCGGTCACCGCGCCGCTTTCATTGACCCCGGCAATCTCTGGAGCGTCGCTCAGCCAGGTTACCTCCTTGTAGGTAGCGTTGGCAGGCTCGATAGCATACGTCAGGGTATAGGCGGGATCGCCTACCTTAAGTTCCAGCGTTTCCTCGCCAAGCCTGATGCCGGTGATTTCTACCGGCACAATGGTAACGGTGCATATCGCCGTTTTGTCGCCGTCCTCGGTGGTAGCGGTAATGACGGCCGTTCCTTCGGCCCTGGCGGCCACCTTGCCGCCCAGCACGCCGGCGATCCGGTAATCGTCGCTTGTCCACCGCACCATCTTGTTGGTGGCGTCGGCAGGCTCAACAACAGCCGTCAATACCCACTCGCTTCCGGCAGCCAGCGTTTGTGAGGATTGCTCTAACTTGACGCCGGTTACGGAAACCGGCCCGGCGTTTTCATCATCCTTATCCTTGCAGGATGTAGCGATAACCGCTAAAAACGCGGTTATTCCCAGTAACAGAAGCCCGCTTCGCTTCATCCTCCTGTTGATGATCTCTGTTTTCCAATAGTAAAATAAACTTCCTTTCATTTTGATTGATTTAAAAAATGTAACATTGATGAGAATTATAATTAATTAATAAATACTTGATTGATATTGCTTTACAGGATGCAATAAAAAAGCGCCATAGCCGCCGGATGGGTCGGTACCCATACGGCAGCTATGGCGCTTTGTGAATTTTTGATTAAATTTCGCGCGCGCGTTACGCGTTATGTAGCTCTCTCTCTCTCTCTCTCTCTCTCTCTCTCTCTCTCTCTCTCTCTCTCTCTCTCTCTCTCTCTCTCTCTCTCTCTCAAAAAAAACAGACACAAAACCCAAAAAAAAAAATAAAAAAA